>CAZVRP010000078.1:0-8347 GCA_964630255.1 uncultured Oscillospiraceae bacterium
ACGTCCCCAGCTTGGAAGGCTGGTGCACTAGCCGTTGTGCTACGCCCGCAAGCTAAGTGATTTTATCATTCCTGACCCGGATTGTCAATAGTCGGAGGAAATTATTTTTTCTCCGGCTCTGTGGTGTATATGACAACGCCGCAGCTAAAAATTTTTTCAGCCGTCTCAAATGCGAGCCGATCCACCTGAAGCCGTACCCAACCCATGCGGCTACGAAAAGCGGTGTGTTCGCCTGTCTGGAGATTTTCTGCAGCACGGCGCGTCCTCATTCCGCCCTGGGCTGGATTCCCCCGCACGTTTTGAAGTCAAGCTGTGCGTTTCCGCTGACTGGATCGGGCGTCTGATCGGCGCGATTCATTCCGCTTTTCTCCGCATTTTGCGTCCGTTTTTGCGGGAAGGACTCAAAATGCCGTTGCCGTGATAGTATGTTCGGGATATTTGACAGGCGTGGGCGGGTCTGGTAAAATTTTGAGAAACGATTTCAACTCAGGAGATGGATATATGGAACAGTTTACAGGAAGCGCGGGATATGTGGCGTCGGCGGAGCTTTTGAGCAGTGTGAACATCGCCATGGCTCTGGAAAAGCCGCTGCTGGTGAAGGGTGAGCCGGGCACCGGCAAGACTATGCTGGCCCAGGCGGTGGCGGAGGCCCTGGGCATGGAGCTTTTGGTGTGGAGCATCAAGTCCACTACCAAGGCCCAGGACGGACTTTACGTGTACGATACGGTCCAGCGGCTCTATGACAGTCAGTTCGGCGCGGATGTATCGGACATTGGCAAGTATATCAAGCTGGGTATGCTGGGCCGGGCCTTTCAGATGGAGAGTCGGTGCGTTCTGCTCATCGATGAGATCGATAAGGCGGATATCGAATTTCCCAACGACCTTCTCTGGGAGCTGGACCGGATGGAATTTTATATCCCCGAGACAAAGGAGACGGTCCGGGCGAACCGCCGCCCCCTGGTCATCATCACCTCCAACGCGGAAAAGGAGCTGCCGGACGCCTTTTTGCGCCGCTGCATCTTCCACTACATCGACTTTCCCGACGAGGAGATGATGGAGCGGATATTGCGGGTCCACTTCGGCGATCTGGATGATAAGCTCCTAAAGCAGGCGCTGAGCGCCTTTTACGCGGTCCGGGCCCTGCAGGGACTGCAGAAAAAGCCCTCCACCTCGGAGCTGATCGACTGGGTGCAGGCCCTGCAGATCGGCGGCATTCCCGCCTCCCGCATCGAGAAGGAGCTGCCCTTTGCCGGGGTGCTTTTGAAAAAGAACGAGGATCTGGACACCTTGACCAGGTCCCGGCAACCCTCCGCAAAACGCTGGTGATATGTTTACGAGCCTTTTCTATCTACTGCGTCTGCGGGGGCTGAAGGTCTCTCTGCAGGAGTGGCAGACCTTGCTCCAGGGGCTGGAGCGGGGGCTCCACGGCTCGTCGCTGACGGGTTTTTACCGTCTGGCCCGGGCGGTGCTGGTGCATACGGAGGCGGATTTCGACCGCTTCGACCAGGTGTTTTTGGAGTATTTCAAGGACGTGCAGCCCTTCGAGGAGCTGCCGAAGGAATTTGAGGACTGGCTGAATACGCCCATCGACCCGGTAGAATACGACCCGGCCATGCTCGCCAACCAGGGGCTGGATATCGAGACTATCCGGCGGATGCTGGAGGAGCGCATGCGAGAGCAGCATGAGCGACATGACGGAGGCACCCACTGGGTGGGCACCGGCGGGGCGTCGCCATTCGGCAATTCCGGGTACTATCCCGGGGGCATCCGGGTGGGCGGTCAGGGCCGGCACCGCAGCGCCCTGCAGGTGGCCGGGCAGCGGAGCTTCCGGGATTTCCGGGAGGATGCGGCGCTGGAAACCCGGCAGTTTCAGATGGCCTTTCGCCGCCTGCGGCAGTTTTCCGCCCTGGAGGACGGGCCCAAGACGGAGCTGCAGCTGGACGAGACTATCAAAGAGACGGGCGACAACGCCGGTCAGCTCCGGCTGGTATTCGGCCGGCCCCGGCGCAATACGGTGAAGCTTCTGATGCTCTTTGACTCCGGCGGCTCCATGTGGGAGTTCACAAAGCTCTGCGCCAACCTGTTCCAGGCGGTGAGCCGCGAGTCTAAATTCAAGGACCTGCGGACCTATTATTTCCACAACTGCTTCTATGACAACCTGTATACCACCCCCGCATGCCACCATGCCAACAGCGTAGAGACGGAATGGGTGCTCAGTCAGCTGGGGCAGGATTATAAGGTCGTGGTGGTGGGGGACGCCTCCATGGCCCCCTATGAGCTTTTGAGTCCCGGGGGATGCAGCGACTACTACACATATAACAAGGAGCCGGGCATCGGCTGGATCGAAAAATTCACCAGCCGGTATGACAAGATGATTTGGCTCAACCCCCTGCCGCAAAGCAACTGGGACTATGGCTACGGCAGCGAAACCATCCGCATCATCAAAGAGCGGGTGCCCATGTACCGGCTGACGGTGGAGGGCCTGCAAGCAGGACTCAGGCATCTGATGGCGGCCCGGTGATAGTCACAAAAAATCCATAATTTGTTTACACTTTTCTGTGGATTTGCGGGCCGTATGGGGCTAAATTATACTTAGAAAGCAAGATATAAGGAGGTCACCGTCATGAACGAATATAACAGCAATAATGGGAATACCGGCGACGAGTCCTATGAGCAGCCCGCCTATTCCTATACTCCGGCTGCTCCGGAGACGCCGCCTGAGCCCCCAAAAAAGAAAAAGCGGACCAAAAAGCCCATGGGCGCGGGGGGCATCGTGGCCCTCTGCTTGGTATGCGCTCTGCTGGCCGCGTGCGTGAGCTTCGGGCTGACCTATCTGTCCATGCGGGACGGGGATTCCGCCCTGGGCGAGGTGTTGGATGAGATCGTCCCCACATCGGCGCCGGTGATCACTGTGAGCGCCTCGGTGCCCGGAGCGGTGGACGAGGCCGCCAGGGATGTATACCAGCTGGCCTGCCAACAGGTGGTGGGCATCACAACGGAGGTTTCCTACACCAATGTTTTCGGCCAGGTCAGCGCCTCCAGCGTCACCGGCTCCGGTTTCATCATTGCTGAGGACGGCTATATCATGACCAACTATCACGTCATAGAGACGGCCCAGGTGAACGGCCTGGACATCTCCGTCCTGCTCCATGACGGCACGGAGTATACCGCCGAGATCGTTGGCTACGATGAGGAAAACGACATCGCCGTTCTGAAGATCGATGCTACGGGCCTGTCCGCCGCCGAGCTGGGGGATTCCGACAGTCTCACTGTTGGCCAGGTGATCTACGCCGTGGGAAACCCCCTGGGTGAGCTGAACTACACCATGACCACCGGCATCGTGTCGGCTACGGACCGGGCTATCACCACCGATGAGAGCCAGGGTCCCATCAATATGTTCCAGATCGATGCCGCCGTGAACAGCGGCAACTCCGGCGGGCCGGTGTATAACACCGCCGGGCAGGTGGTGGGCGTGGTCACCGCCAAGACCAGCGCCACCGGCGTGGAGGGTCTGGGGTTCGCCATCCCCATCAACGACGCGGCCCACATCGCCAACCAGCTTTTGACTTATGGGTATGTAGCCGACCGGGCCCAGCTGGGCATCAGCGCCACCACGGTCCCGTCCTCTGTGGCGGAGCGGTATAACATGGTGGTGGGAGCCTATGTGAATGAGGTGAACGAGGGCAGCGCCGCCCAGAACGCCGGCCTGCAGGTAGGCGATATCATCACAGCCGTGGACGATCATGAGGTGGTGGGCTCCACAGAGCTGACCAGCATCGTCCACTCCTATCAGGGCGGCGACACCGCCACTCTCACCGTCTGGCGCGCAGGTGAGACGGTCACCCTGACCGTCACCTTTGACACGGCCTCCGCCCCGGACGAGGAGGAAGCGACGTCCCAGACCACACCGGACGATGATGCCTCCCAAGAGCCGGACCAGGGCTACCAGTATTACTCCGGCGATCTGGAGGACTTCTTCCGTCAGTTCTTCGGCGGATTCGGATCGTGAGTCCCGCATAAAATACGCGCAAGGCGTTGTCTCAATTTAGCATGAAGCTATTTTGAGACAACGCCTTCAATGCTCCCGGCAGACCTGGAAGATGAAGAACTTCAAATAGTTCGAGTCCTCCGCGCCCCAGAGGATGGGGTGATCCGGGGACTGGGTGCGAAATTCCACCTGCCGCAGCCGTCTGCGCACGTTGTTGGCCGCCTGAAGCACGGTCTGCCCCAGCAGGGCCGCGTCCACGAAATGGGAGCAGGAGCAGGTTGCCAGATACCCTCCGTCGCGCACAAGCTGCAAGGCCCGCAGATTGATTTCGCGGTAGCCCTTCACCGCGTTTTTTACCGCGCCCCGGCTCTTGGCAAAGGCCGGCGGGTCCAGGATCACCACATCGAACCGCTCTCTTTTCCGGATGAGCTCCGGTAAAAACGCAAACGCATCCGCGCACTGGAAGGTCACGGTATCCGCAAGGCCGTTCAAGGCGGCGTTCTCCCGGGCCTGGGCCACGGCAAGCTCCGAGGCGTCCACGCCCAGCACGGTCCTGGCCCCGGCCAGAGCCGCGTTCAGGGCAAAGGACCCGGTATGGGTGAAGCAGTCCAGCACCTTCGCGTCCCGGCACAGGGGCCAGATGGCCCTGCGGTTGTATTTCTGATCCAGAAAGAACCCGGTCTTCTGCCCCTCGGCCACGTCCACCAGGTACCTGACGCCGTTTTCCACGATCTCCACCCTGGTGTCGAAGGGCTTGCCGATGAAGCCCTTTATCCGGGGCAGTCCCTCCCGCTCTCGGACCAGGGCGTCGCTGCGCTCATAGACGCCCCGGATGGATATGCCGTCGGCGGCCAGAGTCTCCAGCAGCAGCGCCAGGATGGTATCCTTCATCCGGTCGATGCCAAGGGCCAGGGACTGGACCACCAGCACGTCCGCGAACTTATCCACCACCAGCCCGGGCAAGAAGTCCGCCTCCCCGAAAATGACCCGGCAGCTGGCCGTGTCCACGGTATGCTTGCGGTATTCCCAGGCATTTTGGACCCGCATCCGCAGAAAGTCCCGATCGATGACCGCGCCCTCCTCCCGACTCAGTACCCGGACGGTGAGCTTGCTCTTTTGGTTGATGAAGCCCTGGCACAGAAACCGGCCCTTGAAGTCCCGGACGGTGACGATGTCCCCATCCCGGGGTTCGCCCTGTGTGGCTGCGATCTCATTGTCATATATCCAGGGTCCCCCGGCCTTGAAGGCGCGGCCCTCTCCCTCTTTCAAGGTGACGACAGCCTGTTCCATGTCTACCCTCTCCCCTTGTTCCCGTCAAGGCCCCTGGGCCTCGCAGAGTTTGCTCCCGCAAGCAGGAACGCCTCCGCCACAGGCGGAGGCGCTTTGCGCTGCAGCGGGCCGCAGCTTTTGGCCGGGGAAGGGTCCAAAAGAGGACCCTTCCTGCCAGATATCATGCCTTGGCCTTGTTCTTGGCCTGCTTGGCAAAGGTGCCAATGCCCTCGATGATGAGGAAGACGGCCAGGATGACCATGGCGATGGCGATAATCAGCTGGAACCAGTCGCCCCAGGCGGCGCCGGCAACGCAGGAACCCACCAGGTTCTTGATCTTGATGACCAGGAAGGTCAGGGTGGCGATCATCATGAAGGCCATGGGGATGAAGAACATCTTGTTGTTCTTGCCGATGTTGCCCAGCCAGGTGGCCACGGCCATGAGGGCCAGGCCGGCCAGCAGCTGGTTGGCGGCGCCGAACAGACCCCAGATGGCGCTCAGGCTCATGCCGCCCAGCAGGCAGCCCACCACGACCATGAAGCAGGTGCCCACCAGAGGATGGGCCAGGAACTTGCGGGCGCCGGTGGCGTCCTTCCAGGTGGCCTCGCCCTCCTTGAGGAACAGTTCGGAGAACATGAACCGGCTCAGACGGGTGCCGGTGTCCAGGCTGGTCAGGGCGAACACGGACACGGCCAGGGTCAGCAGGGTGTAGACCACGTTGTATACGCCGCTGGCGGTATTCAGGCTGAACATAGAGGCAATGCCGGTGGCAAACGCCACGGCGGGGGAGCCGAACTTTCCGGCGGTGTAATCGGTGAAGACCATGCCTACGGCGATCAGGGACACGACGCCCAGGGCGGACTCGATGAGCATGGAGCCGTAGCCGATGGCCTTGGCGTCACGCTCGTTGGCCAGCTGCTTGGAGGAGGTGCCGGTAGCGATCAGGCTGTGGAAACCGGAGCAGGCGCCGCAGGCCACGGTGATGAACAGAGCGGGGAACAGGCCGCCCAGGCTGGTGCTCCAGCCGGTGAAGGCGGGCAGATCGAAGGTGGCGGTGTTGGAGCCGAAGGCGGCGAAGAAGATGCCCACGATGGCCACGATCATCATGGCATACAGCAGGAAGCTGGAAAGATAGTCGCGGGGCTGGAGCATGATCCACACAGGAATCAGAGAGGCCACGGCGATGTACACGCCAATGAGCACGATCCAGGCGGTGCGGCCCATGGCCAGGCCGCAGTTCAGGCCGATGACCACAGCGGCGATGATGCCGATGATGCCGATGATGGTAGCGGGCAGGGTCTTCATACCGGCCCGGTTGGTGATGAGGCCGTAGATGATGGCCAGCACGATGAACAGCACGGACACCATAGCGGTGGTCTCGTTGCCGGTCACGGTGCCGGTGGTGAAGCCAACGGACTCAGAGGCAAAGGTGCCGGCGACCACGTTCACGAAGGACGCGATAACCATGATGAGGACCAACAGGGCGAAGATGATGAACAGCTTCTTGGCACGGTCGCCCATGGAGTCCTTGACGATCTCGCCAACAGACTTGCCGCCGTGGCGCACGGAGGCAAACAGGGAGCCGAAGTCCTGCAGGCCGCCAAAGAAGATACCGCCGATGACGCACCAAAGGAACACGGGCACCCAGCCGAAGACGGAGGCCTGGACCGGTCCGTTGATGGGGCCGGCGCCGGCGATGGACGAGAAGTGGTGACCCATCAGAACGGCGGGCTTGGCGGCGACGTAGTCAACGCCGTCCTCCAGCTCCACCGCCGGGGTCTTTCTGTTGGGGTCTACGCCCCACTGTTTTGCCAGCCAGGAGCCATATGTCACATAGCCGATGACCAGCAAAACGATTGCCGCGACGATGATCAGAATAGCAGTCATGTTTTACTCTCTCCTACTTTTGATTTGATATATTGCGAAAGAGCTTCTTCAGGTCCCGGCCCAGGCGGTTATAGACCAGGGTCCCGGAGGAAATCTCCAGGGCAATCACGCGGTAATTGCTCCAGCCCTGCAGGCCGAAGCGATAGCTTTGGTAATGGCGGAACTTTCTGATGGCGGCCATGGCCTCCGGGGCGATGCGCTCCGCCAGGATGACGAGCGTCACGTCGGAATTGCGGTGGGCGCTGTGGGGCTTCACATGGGCCGTGCCCCGCTCCCAGGCGATCCGGTCCAACTCCTGGGCGGACGCCGCGTCCAGGCTGTCCGCTGTGGCGAAGTAGACGTATTCATGGGAATCCGCCTCCGAGATGCAGGCGCTCTTCACCAGTATGTACTGCTCGTTATGGGAGTGGAACCGGGCCTCCGCCGCAAAGGGGGGCTCCGCCTCCTCCCGGATCACGTCATAATATCGGACATAGGAACGCAAAAGCTGCTCCAGAGCCTCTGTGGCGGTCATAAACTCACCTTTTATAATAATTCAAAATATTAAAGGGTTCAACGCATCAGTTATTTTAATGCGAAAATACCGGCTTGGCAAGACTGTTATGTAAAATTATCTCAAAAAATTGACGGAAAACGCAAAAAATTTATTCGTTTTGCGCCGGTACGCCGAATTCCGCCTCCGGAATACGCTTTTTCAGATCATCCATCAGAAGCTTGGCGGCTTTTGTGCCGGGCAGCTGGATCTGGGCAAGCTCCGCATCGCCCTCGCCGCAGATGACAAGATTCTCGATCTCAAAATCCCCCTTGCCGCAGCAGAGCTTGGCCGGCACGCTCATCACCCGGCGGAAGCACCGGCGCACGTCCCGGTAGGGGATGTACCAGATCTTCAGGCCGCTTCTGAAGTACAGATGCAGCTCGCCCAGCTTGATCTTCCCGATCTCCCGGGCGGTCTTGTACTCGCTTTCCAGCTGGCGCTCGTCCTCCTCAGCGGCGGTCAGGGGATTGAATTTCATGGCAGACTCCTTTTCCGGAACAGAGAAATGTGAACAAATCTTTAACAGTTTGTTCAGTATAGCACATCGGCCTGGTTTTGTCCACATCTTTTTAAAGCAATAAAGCCATCTTCAGGCCCGCGCCTTTTGCGCGCAAATTATCTTCATAGCGCTGTTGCGCGATCTCCGGTGAATAGCGTTCTTCCGTCG
>CAZVRP010000079.1:0-8240 GCA_964630255.1 uncultured Oscillospiraceae bacterium
TGCACGATATTGGCAAGAGCATCGATCACGAGGTGGAGGGCAGCCATGTCACCATCGGCGTGGATATCGCGAAAAAATATAAGGAATCCAACGAGGTCATCCACGCCATCCAGGCCCACCATGGCGACGTGGAACCCCAGACGGTCATCGCCTGCATCGTCCAGGCCGCCGACGCCATCTCCGCCAGCCGCCCCGGCGCGCGGCGGGAGAATATCGAAAACTACGTCAAGCGCCTGGAGAAGCTGGAGGAGGTATCGATGTCCTTCCCCGGCATCGACAGCTGCTACGCCATCCAGGCCGGCCGGGAGATACGCATCATGGTCAAGCCCGACCAGGTCAGCGAGGACCAGATGACCCTCCTGGCCCGGGACATCGCCAAGAAGATCGAGGACGAGCTCACCTATCCCGGCCAGATCAAGGTCCATGTCCTGCGGGAGACAAAAGCGGTGGAATACGCAAAATAAGGAAAAATGAAAACCGCGTCAGGCATCGGCCTGACGCGGCCCTTTTTTACACAGATCTGGTCATCCCAGCCTTTTCATTATCTCATCCAGCAGGGCATTGGCGGCGGCGTCCTTGGTCATCCGGGGCAGCCGCCGCTCCCCGTCCGGGGCGATCAGCGTCAGGATATTGGTGTCCGCCCCAAAGCCCGCGCCGGCCTGGGTGGTGTCGTTGGCGGCGATCAGATCCAGCCCCTTCTTCGCCAGCTTGGCCCGGCTGTTGGCCAGCACGTTTTCCGTCTCCATGGAAAAGCCGCAGAGGAACTGCCCCGGCTTTTTCGCCGCGCCCAGGGTCGCCAGGATGTCGTCCGTCCGCTCCAGGGGGATGCTCATCTCCCCGCCGGTCTTTTTGATCTTGTTCGCCGCCACGAAAGCGGGCCGGTAATCCGCCACAGCGGCGGCCTTGATGATGATGTCCATGTCTCCGGCCCGGCTCAGCACGGCGTCATACATATCCCGGGCGCTGACCACGTCCACGATATCCATATATCCCGGCCGGGGCAGGTCCACGGGACCGGACACAAGCGTTACCTCCGCGCCCCGGAAGCTGGCCGCACGGGCGACGGCATAGCCCATTTTGCCGGTGGAGCGGTTGGTCAGATACCGCACCGGGTCCAGGGCCTCCCGGGTGGGGCCGGCGGTCACCAGCACCCGCTTGCCGGACATATCCTTTTCATGGGCCAGGGTGTGCAGGCACGTCTCCAGAAGCCGCTCCGGCTCCGGCAGCTTTCCCACGCCCACCGCGCCGCAGGCCAGCCGCCCGGACGCCGGCTCCACGATCTCCCAGCCATAGCGCCGCAGGGCGGCCAGGTTGTCCCGGGTCACCGGGTTTTCGTACATCCGGGTGTTCATGGCCGGGGCGGCGGCTTTGGGGCAGTCGCAGGCCAGCACCGTGGTGGTGAGCATATCGTCTGCGATGCCGTGGGCCAGCTTGGCCAGCACATTGGCCGTGGCTGGGGCGATCAGCACCATGTCCGCCCGGTCCGCCACGGACACATGCTCCACGCTGTGGACAAAGTTCCGGTCGAAGGTGTCCGTCAGAGCCTTGTTCCCCGTGAGCTGCTCGAAGGTGACGGGCGTGACGAACTGGGTGGCGTTGGCCGTCATGAGCACGATCACGTCCGCATGCCGCTTCACCAGCGCCGAGGCCAGCGCCGCCGCCTTATAGCAGGCGATGCCCCCCGAGACTCCCAGGACCACTGTCTTCCCCTTCAGCATAGCCATACCTCCGTCGCGGTTTTTCATAATGATAGCACGGCGGGATGAAAAAAACAATTGCATTTTACAGCGCCATGCCCTATAATGTTACCCGTTGCCGGGCATACCCGCCTCGCTGTACCGCTCCGGGCGGCAGAGGCGCACAGGGACATGGCCCGTCGGCAAACAATTTGCGCTATATCCAAAACGGAACAGCAGCAAGGAGGATAATTGAATATGAACAGAGCTTCAGGCAGCACCCGCTGTCCCCTTGGGGACGGCACACGTTTTTACCGTCGCCTATGACAGCATAGGCGGCAGAGCGTGGACGGGGGCCGCTTTTATTTTTGGGGCCGCTTATTTTCCGGCCGCTTATTCCGGGGGCGCTTTTCGCTCCCGTGCGCGGGCGGGCAAGCTATATTTCGGAGGATACTTATGATACTGACCATCGATGTGGGGAATACGAATATCGTGCTGGGGGCCTTTGAGGGGGACAGGCTTCTGTTCTCCTCCCGCTGTACCGCAGACCGGAGCAAGACGGAGGACGAGTACGCCCTTCTCTTTCGCGGCATGCTGTCCCTTTACGGTATCGATCCCGGGGACATCGAGGGCGGTATTTTGTCCACCGTGGTGCCTGTGCTGCGGACGGTCATCCCAAAGGCGGTGGAGCTGATGTGCGGCAAGACCATGCTGGTGGTGGGTCCGGGCATCAAGACCGGCCTCAACATCCGCCTGGACACCCCCTCCCAGATGGGCAGCGACCTGCTGGTGGACGCCGTGGCCGCCAAGAGCCTGTATCCCACGCCTATCGTGGTGCTGGATATGGGTACCGCCACCACCCTTTCCGTCATCGACAAAAGGGGCGACTACATCGGCGGCATGATCGTCCCCGGACTTCGGGTGGCCGTGGATTCCCTGTCCTCCCGGACGGCCCAGCTGCCCTATATCAGCTTCACGCCGCCAAAGACCCTCATCGGAAAGAACACCGAGGAGTGCATGCAGTCCGGCGCCATGTACGGCTGCGCCGCCATGATGGACGGACTCATCGACCGCATCGAGGCCGAGCTGGGGGAGAGCGTCAGCGTGGTGCTCACCGGCGGTCTGGCCCCGGTGATAGCCCCCCTGTGCCTCCGAAGGATGCACGTCAGACCCGAGCTTCTGCTGCTGGGGCTGAAACTACTCTATGACAAGAATCGATAAAAAGGAGCCATCTGTGCTATGAAAACGAGGATCATCGCCTTTCTTCTGGCCGCGGCCATGCTGGCGGCCCTGACCGGCTGCGGCGGCAGCGATACGTCCGCCCAAGGCAGCGCCGGCGGCAGCGCCGATACCCTGACGGTGGGCATCGCCACCGATCTGGACAGCAGTCTGGACCCCCATGTGTCCTCCTCCTCCGCCGGGACGAGAGAGGTTCTGTTCAATATCTATGAGGGACTCATGAAGCCCGACCCCGACGGCAACCTGCTCCCGGCCATCGCTGAGAGCTATGAGGCCGCCGACACCGCCGACGAGTACACGTTCACCCTCCGCCAGGGCGTGAAGTTCCACAACGGCGACGAGGTCACCGTGGACGACGTGGTATACTCCCTGACCCGGGCCGCCGGCCTGGAGACCGGCGTGCCCCTGGTGGACACCCTGGCCGGCGTGGCAGCCGTCCAGGCCGTGGACGAGCGCACCGTGAAGGTCACCCTGTCCGCCCCCGACGCGGAGTTCATCGCTTATATGACCGTGGCCGTCATTCCCGACGGCACCGACCCCGCCGACGGCATCATCGGCACAGGCCCGTTCAAGTATGTGTCCCGCTCCGTCCAGGAGAGCGTGGAGCTGGAGCGGTTCGACGACTACTGGGGCGAGGCGGCCAAGATGGCCCATGTCACCCTGAAGGTCATCGAGAATGCCCAGACCATGGTCATGAGCCTGCGCTCCGGCGCCATCGACATGGCCAACAAGCTGGAATACAGCCAGGCCGCCGAGCTGGAGGACCTGACCGTGCTGGAGGGCAGCATGGCCACCATCCAGGCCCTGTATCTGGACAACTCCGAGCCCCCCTTTGACGACATCCGCGTCCGGCAGGCCCTGTGCTACGCCATCGACAAGCATGAGGTCATCGACCTGGCCGCCGACGGCCACGGCTTCGCCGTTGGCAGCAGCATGTACCCCGCCTTCGCCCGGTATTTTGACGACAGCCTCACCGATTACTATGAGACCGATCCGGACAAGGCCATGGAGCTGCTGGCCCAGGCGGGCTATGACGAGACCAATCCCCTGACCTTCACCATCACCGTGCCCAGTCAGTACCCCCAGCATGTGAACGCCGCCACCGTCATGGTGGAGCAGCTGGAGAGGGCGGGCGTCAACGCCTCCATCGAGGAGGTGGAGTGGAGCACCTGGTACGACACCGTGTACCAGGGCCGGCAGTTCGAGGCCACCGTGGTGGGAATGGACGCCAAGACCATGACCGCCTCCGCCCTGCTGCAGCGCTTCACCGGCGACAACGCCAAAAACTTCATCAGCTTTGAAAACGCCGAATACGACGAGACCTACGCCGAGGCCGTATCCACCGTGGACGTCGAAGCGCAGACAGAGCTGTTCATCCGGTGCGAGCAGATTCTGACCGAGCAGGCGGCCAACGTCTATATTCAGGACAACGCCAATTTCGTGGTCACCCAGAACAACATCGCCGGATACCAGTTCTACCCCATGTACGTCATGGACCTCTCTACCGTGTACCGGGTCGCATAAGTGCGGTATTTCCTGAAAAAAACAGGAGTGATGCTCGTCACGCTGCTCCTTATATCCCTGCTGGCCTTCCTTGCCTTCCAGATCATCCCCGGGGACCCCACCACCAAGATGCTCGGCGCCGACTATACCCCTGAGCGGGCGGCGTCCCTGCGGCATGAGCTGGGGCTGGACCGAAACGTGTTCGTGCGCTACGGGGACTGGCTGGCCGGTTTCGTCACCGGCGATCTGGGCGTCAGCTACAGCTATGATATGCCCGTGGAGCAGGTCATGGAGGGGAAGGGCGCCGTCACGGCGGGGCTGTCCCTGATGGCGTGGTGCCTCATTATCGTCATCAGCATACCCCTGGGTATCGTGCTGGCCCGCTGGCAGGGCAGCCGGCTGGATCGGGTGTTCGTGGCCATGAACCAGGTGTTCATGGCCATCCCCTCGTTCTTTTTGGGCATACTGTTCACCTATGTGTTCGGGCTGCTGCTGCGGCTGTTCGTGCCGGGGGGCTTCATCAGCCCGCAGCAGAGCTTTTGGGGCTTTCTGGGCTACCTGATCTTTCCCGCCCTGGCCATCGCCATCCCGAAGGCCGCCCGGGTCACCAAGCTCCTCCGGGCCTCCATCCTGGCCCAGATGGGGCAGGATTACGTCCGCACCGCCTACAGCCGGGGCAACTCCCGCTGGGGCGTCATCCGCGGCCATGTCCTCCGCAACGCCCTGCTGCCCGTCATCACCTATGTGGCCATGACCCTGCCGGATATCGTGGCCGGCTCCATCATCGTGGAGCAGGTCTTCGCTCTGCCGGGCCTGGGTCGGCTCCTTGTGGCCAGCATCGGCAACCGGGACTATCCCGTGGTCCAGTGCATCGTGGTCATCATCGCCGCGGTGGTGGTGTTCATGAACTACCTGGCGGACGTGGTCACACAGTACATCGACCCCCGGGTGAGGCTGAGCTGAATGATGAAAAAAAGAGACAAAAACTTCAAAGCGGGGGCGGTCATCACCGGGATCATGCTGGCCGTCATCCTCCTGGGTCTGGTGTGGACGCCCTATGACCCCAACGCCATGGACGGGTCCGCCAAGATGGCCAGTCCCAGTCTGCTCCATCCCCTGGGCACCGATAACTTTGGCCGGGATATCCTGTCCCGGGTGATCCAGGGCGCCGGCGCCACCTTCCTGATCGCCGCCGCCGCCGTGGCCATCGGCCTGGCCGCGGGGCTCGTCGTCGGCGGCCTCACCGGGTACTACGGCGGCTGGCTGGACGAGGCCGTCATGCGCCTGAACGACGCCATTATCGCCTTCCCCAGCATACTGCTGGCCCTGGTGCTCATCGCGCTGTTCGGCTCCGGCCGGTATAACGTCATCCTGGCCCTGGGCATCCTGTTCATCCCCAGCTTCGCCCGCATCGTCCGCGCCGAGGTAGCGCGGCAGAAGAGCCTGGATTACGTCCGCAGCGCCCGGCTCATGGGCGCGGGGGATATGCGGGTGCTGTTTGCCCATATCCTGCCCAATACTGTGCCGGTGCTCCTGCCCAGCATCGCCATCGGCTTCAATAACGCCGTGCTGGCCGAGGCGTCCATGAGCTACCTGGGCATCGGCGTCCAGCCCCCCGACGCCAGTCTGGGCCGTATGCTCAACGAGGCCCAGGGCTACCTGCTCACCGCGCCATGGTACGCCCTCAGCATCGGCGTGGCCATCATACTGCTGGTGCTGGGCTTCGGCCTGCTCAGCGAGGGTCTGGGAGGTGACGGCGTTGCTTGAGATACGCGATCTGCGCGTGACCTTCCGCTCCACCGGCAAGCAGGCCGTCCGGGGCATCGACCTGGCCATGGCCCCCGGCCAGCGGCTGGGCCTGGTGGGAGAGTCCGGCTCCGGCAAGACCGTAACCGCTATGGCCCTGTCCGGGCTTATCGAGCGGTGGAACGTGGACATGAGCGGGCAGGTCCTGTTCCAGGGCCGGGATCTGCTGAACTGCTCCCGGAACGAGCTGCGCGCCCTCCAGGGCCGGGACATCGGCGTGGTGTTCCAGGAGCCCATGACCAGCCTCAACCCCCTGATGAAGGTGGGCCGGCAGGTGGAGGAGACCCTGAAGCTGCACACCGGTCTGTCCGCCGCCGAGCGCAGACGGCTGGCCCTGGAGGCCATGGCCCAGGTGGGCCTGCCGGACCCGGAGGCGACCTATGACAAGTACCCCCACCAGCTCTCCGGCGGCCAGCGCCAGCGGGCCGTCATCGCCTCCGCCATAATCATCCATCCCAAGCTGCTCATCTGCGACGAGCCCACCACCGCCCTGGACGTCACCGTCCAGGCCCAGATATTGGAGCTGCTCAGCGCCATCAGCCGCCAGTTCGGCGTTGGCATCCTGCTCATCAGCCACGATCTGAGCGTGGTCCGCCGGCTGTGCGAGAGCGTGGCGGTGATGTATAGGGGCCGGATCGTGGAGCGTGGGGATACCGAGACTGTGTTCGCCCGGCCCCAGGATGAGTACACCAAGCGGCTCATCGCCGCCATACCCACCAGGAGGCGTCATGGCTGAGAGAGTTTTGGATGTGGAGCACCTGACCGTCCGGTATGGGGACGCCAGCGTCTTCGGACGGCGGCAGCCCGGCTTCACGGCGGTCCGGGACGTGAGCTTTTATGTCGATCAAGGGGAGATCGTGGGTCTGGTGGGAGAGTCCGGCTGCGGCAAGTCCAGCCTGTCCAGAGCCATATTGGGCATGCTCCCGGCGCAGGACGTGTCCGGCGTCGTCACCCACCACACGAAACGGCCCCAAATGGTGTTTCAGGACCCCCTTTCCAGTCTGAATCCCTGCCGGACCGTCGGCTGGATATTGGCCGAGCCCCTGCGCATCTCCGGCGGGTATGACGCCGCCGGACGCCGGCGGCGGGTGGAGGACATGCTTGAGCTTGTCGGGCTGGAAAAAGAGTATGTCAACCGAAAGCCCCGGGAGCTCTCCGGCGGCCAGCGCCAGCGGGTGTCCATCGCCACGGCCCTGATCCAGCAGCCCCGGTTCATCATCGCTGACGAGCCGGTGTCCGCCCTGGACGTGACCATCCAGGCCCAGATACTGGACCTGCTGTGGGAGCTGCGGCAGTCCCTCGATCTGAGCTATCTGTTCATCAGCCACGATCTGAACGTGATCTACTCCATCTGCGACCGGGTGCTGGTGATGAAGGACGGCGTTATCGTGGAGAGCGGAGACGTGGAGCAGGTCTACGGCCACCCCCGGCATGAGTACACGAAAAAGCTGCTCCAATCGGCGCGGCCATGAGATATGGAGCAGTGACGGCCGGGACTTTCATCGCCCGGCCCAACCGTTTTATAGCGTATGTAGAGCTGGAGGGCGGCGTGGAGACCGTCCATGTGAAGAACACCGGCCGGTGCCGGGAGCTGCTGGTTCCCGGCGCACGGGTGTATCTGGCAGACGCCGGGGAGAGCGCCGCCCGAAAGACGCGCTATGACCTGGTGGCCGTGGAGAAGGGCGGCCGGCTCATCAATATGGACAGTCAGGCCCCCAACCAGGCGGTCCTGGAGTGGCTCCGGGCCGGGAACCTGTTCCCGGCGGGGACGGAGATACACCCGGAGTATACCTATGGGGACAGCCGGTTCGACTTCGGGCTGTTCACGCCGGAGCCGGCACTGCTGGAGGTCAAAGGCGTGACGCTGGAACGGGATGATATCGTCCTGTTTCCCGACGCGCCCACCGCCCGGGGAACAAAGCATCTGCGGGAGCTGAGGGCCTTTTCCGGCGGCCCGGCCTATGTGCTGTTCGTCATCCAGATGAAGGGGGCGCGGTACTTCTCCCCCAATGATGA
>CAZVRP010000080.1:0-8005 GCA_964630255.1 uncultured Oscillospiraceae bacterium
ATAAATCGGAGAAAGAACAGTCCGCCGGGGAGACCTCCGGCGGATGATATAGGACAGACGGCAAAACCGCCCCGGGCGCTCGTGTGCTCAGGGCGGTTTTGTCAGGCGTCCTTTCTGGAGCGCATATGGTATATCCGCCGGGCCTCCTGAGATGGGTTCCCATCGGTGTTGCAGAGGATCATGTTGGGCAGGGCCGCGAGACCCGGACGGCCGCCCCGCCGCCCCGCGATCAGGGCCAGGGAGGGGGCGCTGTCCGCCTTGTGGGTGACAAATCGGAGCCGCTTGGGCTCGATGTCCGCCAGACGCATGGCGGCGAAGATATCGGTCAGGTACTCCGGTTTATGGACGACGCAGAATTCGCCGCCGCGCTTCAGAAGATAGGCCGCAGCCCCGGAAAATTGGGCGGGGGACAGGCTGCCGCCCCGGGCGGCGGCCCGGCTGTCGTTGGGGGAGGGCTTTCCGCCGTAGAAATAGGGCGGATTGCACACCACAAGGTCATATATCCCGGGCTTGGTCATGGACCGGTACTGGCGGGCGTCCTGGCAGAGGACGTCCCCTCGGATGCCGTTGGCCCGGTAATTCTCCCGGCACACGTCCGCCGCGTCAGGCCGGATGTCCACACTGTCGAACACCGCTTCCGGACAGCCCGCATGAAGCAGGACAGTGAGAAGTCCACCGCCGCAGCCCAGATCCATGCACCGGGCGAAGATGTTCCCTCCGGCGAAGTCGGCAAGCAAAACGGAGTCAGTTGTTATTTTAAAGGCCGGATCGTCCGTATACATCGGCCCGCCGGTCCAGAGCTGCTTCATAATAACTCCTCTCGTATAGCAGGTTTCAAGTTGATAGTTTTGCGGATCAGCAGGACTCATCAAGTTCGGCAGCCGTTTCCGCTGCTTTTTCCCCAGGTTTTGTCTTGATCATCCTTAGCTTCATACCACAGGACTTCCTCCGAAGAGTTTTTTGAGATTGATGTCATAGGGCGGGTAGACGACGCCCTTTTCCGTTACGATGGCGGTTATAAGCTCATGGTCCGTCACATCGAAAGCCGGGTTCCAGCATCGCACGCCTTCCGGGGCCATGGGTCTTTTATACCACATGGCGGCGATTTCTGCCCCGTCCCGGATCTCGATGGGGATGTCCGCGCCCGTGGCACAGGTCATGTCGATTGTAGAGGAGGGCAGAAGGATATATACGGGCACCCCGTAGTGCCTGGCTATTATGGCCGCGCCGGAGGTGCCGATCTTGTTGGCCGCGTCGCCGTTTTGGGCCATGCGGTCGCAGCCGGCCAGTACCGCCTGTACCCGGCCCTGGGCCATGGCCAGAGCGGCCATATTGTCGCATATCAGGGTACACTCCACCCCGGCGTTTTGAAGCTCCCAGGCGGTGAGCCGGGCCCCCTGGAGCAGGGGCCGGGTCTCGTCCACATAGGCCCTCAGCTTCACACCCTGCTCCGCAGCCAGCAGCAACGGACCCAGGCCCGTGCCATACTCGCTGGTGGCCAGGGGCCCGGCGTTGCAGTGGGTCAGCACCGTGTCCCCCGTATGGAGCAGGCTCAACCCTGCCTCCGCGATGGCCCGGCACATGGCGATGTCCTCCTCCTGGATGGACCGGGCCTCCCGGCCCAGGGCCGCCGTGATATCCGCCGCCGGCGAGTCCGTCATGGCATGGGCAAGCTCCCGCATCCTGGTCACCTGGCGGCTGAGGTTCACCGCCGTTGGCCGGCTGGATATCAGATAGTCGCAGTCGGCGTCCAGCCGGGCAAAAAAACCGTTCCGCCCATAACCCCGGGCCAGCACGTACACACAGTACGCCCCGAAGATGCCGATAGCAGGAGCGCCTCGGACCCGAAGGTCCAATATGGCCTCGAACATCTCCTCCCGCTCCCGCAGGTCGATGTATACCAATTCCCCAGGCAGGCGGGTCTGGTCAATAATGCGCACCGCGCTCCCATCCGGTGAGAGCGCGATGTTGCGTACCTTTTCCCTCATACGGCGTCGATGGCGGGGATGGCCGCCGTCACCAAGGCGGCGAACCGATCGCCGATCATATCTCCCGCCTGGATGACCTCCTCGTGGCTCAGAGGCTCTGCGGACAGGCCCGCTCCTTTGTTGGTGATGCACGACACGCCGCACACCCGGATGCCCATGTGCCGGGCGGCCACGGCCTCACAGGCGGTGGACATGCCCACGGCGCTGCCGCCGATGGCTCGGTAATAGCGCACCTCGAAGGGTGTCTCGAAGCTGGGGCCGGTGAGCTGGATATAGACCCCCTCCGTCAGCTTCTGGCCCAGCTTGCCGGCTGTCTCGCGGAGGACCCGCCGCAAAGCGGGGTCGTACACCTGGCTCATGTCCGGGAACCGGGGGCCCAGCTCGTCCAGGTTGGGCCCTACCAGGGGGTTGGGGAAGCCGAACATCATGTGGTCGGAGATGACCATCAGAGCGGGCGTGTCCATATCCGGGTCCAAGCCTCCGGCTGCGTTGGTGAGGAACAGGGTCCTGATGCCCAAAAGGCCCATCACCCTTATGGGCAGTACCACATCGTGTACGTCGAAGCCCTCGTAATAGTGGACGCGCCCCTGCATACATACCACCGGCACACCCCCGATATACCCGAACAGATACCGGCCCGCATGGCCCGGCACAGTGGATACGGGGAAGCCGGGGATGTCCTTATAGTCCACCGCCGCCGCCACGTCCATGGTGTCCGCGATGAGCCCCAAGCCGGAACCCAGAACGAGGCCGATACGGGGCTGGAAATCGGTCTTGGCCCGGACTGTGTCCCGGCAGCGGAGGAGCTTTTCATAGTGATTTTCCATCTGTCAGTGCCCTCCCATAGGCTGCCCAAAGTCGGAGGAGCCGCTCAGGCCGTCCCGCTTGAGCATATTTTCGATAACGCTCACATCCCCGGCAATATCCATGGCCTCCGCCCGGTAGAGCTTGTCGAGCTGCTTTTCATACCCTGCCACCAGGGTGTCCGCGATGCCTTCGATATCCGCCTTAGCCTTGGCCATGTTTTCACCGGATACCCCCTGCCGCTCAATGCGGGCGTAGGATTCCAGCAGCTTCAGGGTGGTTGGCAGATAGTAGTTCATGAACCGGTCGATCTGATGCCGCTTCTCCGGGTGGGCCTCCACCTCCTGGAAGATGGCCGCGGTGATGCTCTTCATCCGCTGTATCTTCTCGCTCATAGGCCCGTCCTCGATATCTATGTCCGCCTGCTCAATGAGGTCGATATACCGCTCGTACTCGTTCATCTTGGCCCGGGCCTCATCGGTGTCCGCCTTCTCTTTGGCGGCCGCGGCAGCCTTTTGAGCCTCGTCCTCCCGGCGGTACACGTCCCGCATATCCTCCACGTCGATGACCAGCAGACACCGCTCATGGTCGATATAGGCCCGCTCGCCGTAAAATCCCCGGTCCACCATCTCAGTGACCAGCTTATCGGCCTCCGCCAGCTCGACCCCCATGGTCCGGGATAGCTTTTTCATGTCCACCACACCCCGGTCCCCGGATACGGTCATGCACCGGCGGAACTTTGCCTCCTTCCGCCGGCCGGTCACAGCCGACAGCACCAGTGCGCCGCCGCCCAAGGCAACGGCGATCGCGCTCAGCACGGACCAGACCCCCGCCCAGTCGATGACAGCGCCCAACGTACCCAGGAGGCCGAAGACCGCCAGTATCCAGCCGAAGACGGTCTTCACGGTGGCCCCGGCATCCGCGTGGCGAACGCCGGTGAAGCGTTCCTGCACAGCCCCCTCCGGCCTGCGGGTGCGCTTGGTCCCGCCGGGGGCAGTATAGGTCGTCTTTGCCGATCCGCCGGGCTTTTGTGTGAACAGGGATCTGAACAGGCCGCCCAACAGATCATGGCCCGCGGCGTGGGCGATGGTGAAGAACAGGCCCAGGGGGAACCACAGAAAGATCAGTCCCACCCCCAAGACCCAGCTGATGTTCTCCCAGGGGTCGCCGCCTCGGGGAGGACGGCCGTTCCCAGGGCCGGGGCCGGGGGAGTTGCCAGGGCCAGGTCCGGGGGAGTTGGAGTAGTTGTAACGATAATCACTCATAATGACCTTATATTACCACATCTGTCATAAAAGAAAAAGATGCTTTGACAAAAACTTCATGAAAATCCCATGAAAATAGAAGCGGGACCGGCGTTATATCCTCGCCGGTCCTTTTGAAGTTATGACAGACGGTCCGCCGCGACCGGCTATGGCCAAACCGACCGCCGGCGGTGCCGTCAAATGGAGGTAGTTGCTTTATTCATCCATGGTGGGAGCAGTGGGCGCAGTCGCCGCTGCAGCCGCCGCAGGGACTCCTGCCCGCCTTTTTGTTCTTCACCATCCCGCGGATGACGCTTGCCACGCCCGCAATGATGAGAACGCTGACCAGGATATCCCCGCCGTACAGCGCCAGAAACTGGCCCATAGGTCAGGCCCCCACGCTCACGCTGCGGGCGGACTTGGCCGCCTCGTCCTCCAGCTTGGGAGCCGGACGGAACAGCAGGTACAAAAGCCCCGCCAGGACGATGAGTCCCGCCACAGTGCCGATACCGAAGCCGCCGCCGGTAAACAGACTGCCCAGTTGGTTAACGATCAGGGCGATGGCATAGGCGAACGCGCACATATAGCCGATGGCCGCCCAGGTCCACTTGGCATTGTTCATCTCCCGCTTGATGGCGCCCATGGCCGCGAAGCAGGGGGCGCACAGCAGGTTGAAGATCATAAAGGCATAGGCGCTGACGGCGGTATAGGCCAGGCCAATCTCCACGGTCAGGTTCCCCGGATACAGCACACCCAGGGTGCCCACCACTTCCTCTTTCGCGATGAGGCCGGTGATGGTGGCCACGGTGGCCTGCCAGCTGCCGAAGCCCAGAGGGGCGAAGATGAAGGCGATGGCGCCGCCGATAGCCGCAAGCAGGGAGGAGTTGTTATCCTCCACCATGCCGAAGGAGCCGTTCTCCACGCCGAAGCCTTGGAGGAACCAGAGGATGATGGAACTCAGAAGGATGATGGTGCCGGCACGCTTAATGAAGCTCCAGCCCCGCTCCCACATGGCCCGCAGCACGTTCCGGGCCTGAGGGGCGTGATAGGAAGGCAGCTCCATGACGAAGGGTGCGGGTTCCCCGGCGAATGCCTTGAACTTCTTCAGCATAACGCCGCTGATCACCACGGCCGCAATGCCGATGAAGAACGCGCTGGTTGCCACCCATGCGGAGCCGCCGAACAGAGCGCCCGCGAACAGGGCGATGATGGGCATCTTCGCCCCGCAGGGGATGAATCCGGTGGTCATGATGGTCATCTTTCGGTCCCGGTCCTGCTCTATGGTCCGAGAGGCCATGATGCCGGGCACGCCGCAGCCCGTAGCCACCAGCATGGGGATGAAGCTCTTGCCGCTCAGGCCGAACCGGCGGAATATCCGGTCCATAATGAAAGCCACACGGGCCATGTAGCCCACATCCTCCAATATAGCCAGCAGCAGGAACAGCACCAGCATCTGAGGCACAAAGCCCAGCACGGCGCCCACGCCGCCCACGATGCCGTCCAGCACCAAGCCCGTTATCACATCGCCGCAGCCGATGGCCGCAAGCAGGCTTTCTATGAGCGCCGGAATGCCGGGTACCCAGACGCCATAGTCGCCGGGGTCGGGCTCCGCCACGGTCAGGGCCTCGTCATACATCTCTTCGGTCAGGGCCACGGTCTCCGTCTCACCGGTCTCGTCATCGTAGAAGTAGACCTCGCCGTCCCCGGCCTCGTAAGCCTCAATGATGGCGGACGCCTCCTCGAAAGCCCCGGAATCTTCCTCCCAGGCATCCTTATCCGCCGTGAAGGGCACAAACCAGCCATCACCGAACAGGCCGTCATTGGCCCAGTCGGTGCCCAGGGTGCCGATGGAGAAGCTCCAGCCGCCCATGGCGATGGCGTAGATCAAAAACATGACCACCGCGAAGATGGGAAGCGCCAGCCACCGGTTGGTGACTACCCGGTCCACCTTGTCGGAGGCGCTCATCTTCTCCTTGTTCCTGCGGGTGCAGCACCGGCTGATGATGGAGGTGATGTAGTCATACCGCTGGGCGGTGATGATGGACTCCGCGTCATCATCCATCTCCTTCTCGCAATCCTGGATGTCCTGCTCGATGTGGGCTTGGGTATCGGCGGTCAGAGCCAGCTTCTCGGCCACCTTCCCGTCCCGCTCGAACAGTTTGATGGCATACCAGCGCTGCTGCTCCGCCGGGAGCTGGTGGACGGTGATTTCCTCGATGTGGGCCAGAGCATGCTCCACACATCCGGCGAACCGGTGCTGGGGCACCGTCTTCCGGCCGCTCTCCGCCAGTGCCACGGCCTCGTCGGCGGCGGCCTTGATCCCGTCGCCCTTTAGGGCGGATATCTCCACCACCTGGCAGTCCAGCTCCTTGGCCAGCTGCCTGGTGTCGATCTTATCCCCAGCCTTTTTCACCACGTCCATCATGTTCACGGCCACCAGCACCGGGATGCCCAGCTCCACCAGCTGGGTGGTCAGGTACAGGTTCCGCTCCAGGTTGGTGCCGTCCACGATGTTCAGTATCACGTCAGGCCGCTCGTCGATCAAATAGTTCCGGGCCACTACCTCCTCCAAGGTGTAGGGACTCAGAGAGTAGATGCCCGGCAGGTCCGTGACGGTCACGTCCTTATGGTCCTTCAGGCTTCCTTCCTTCTTCTCCACCGTGACGCCGGGCCAGTTGCCCACGTACTGGTTCGCGCCGGTGAGGGCATTGAACAGCGTGGTCTTGCCGCAGTTGGGGTTGCCCGCCAGCGCGATGGTTATGTTCTTTTCTGCCATGTTTGCCTCCTTTTAGGTCTCAATGAAAGCTCCTGCGGCTTTCATTCGACGATAATCATTTCGCTGTCGGCCTTGCGCAGGCTCAGTTCATAGCCCCGGATGGTAATCTCAACGGGGTCCCCCAGGGGGGCCACCTTCCGGACATAGATCGTCTCGCCCTTGGTGATGCCCATGTCCATGATCCGGCGCTTCACGGCGCCCGCGCCCTCCAGCTTGACCACCTTCACGGTCTGGCCCACCTTGACGTCCCGCAGTGTCATGATCCTCTCTCCTTTCCAGTTTGAGTTTGCTCGCTGTATCGTTACCGGGCGCTATGTCCCCGGAATACCGCCTTGCCCGGCGCGGCGCAAAAGCTGTTTTGGTTGCTTTTTCAAGAAACGCAACTTATACGAATATTTTCCTGGCCATCTCCTTGCTGATGGCCACCCGGGCGTCCTTGATCTTCACGATCAGATTGCCGCCGATGTCGGCCACCACCGTCACCGGGCTGCCCACCACAAAGCCCAGGTTTTCCAGGAACTGCCGGGTCTCCGGCTTTCCCCCGATGCGGGTGATGAGGCTGCTCTCTCCCTTTTTCAGCATCGTAAGCATCATTTCGCGCCTCCACGCCGTATATTAGCGTTCTCTAACTCATGCCTATAACCCATCGTTAGCTATTACTAACATCATCTGTATTTTAGTTATATCTAACCAATTTGTCAAGCCCGTTGGTCTTATTTCAGCGCCTTGCCGAAAAAAGGCGCATTTTCTCTATAAAATTTGTTAGTTATCGCAAACCGATGTCATCCCCGGCGGTCGAAGTATTTGCACCAGGGAATAGAAAACGCCCCCGCCTTTCGGCGGGGGCGCGGGCGTTCGACCGAATGGATATCGGTCTCAGTTCACGGTCGGGTCCGGGGTGTATCAATAGACGCCGCCGGCTGCCACGAACTCGTCGTAGGTCATAGGGCTGCCGTTTTCCAGCATGCCGCTCCAGAGCATCTCGGCGGGGAAGGTCTCATAGTCCCCGGCGTAGATCAGGGGCATGAACTCATTCTCACGGATGTCCTCGGTCATAGTTTCATTGACCTCGTCCTCTGCGATGAGCCACTGGTGCAGATACTCCTGGTAGGCAGCCTCGGAGGTGTCGCCGCTCGCAGCCTCGGAGGAAGCCTCGCCGGAGACGGTGTTGTTGGTGGTGATGCCCTCAGGCT
>CAZVRP010000081.1:0-7794 GCA_964630255.1 uncultured Oscillospiraceae bacterium
AAGAGATCAATGTGCTTTCTAAAGAAGAATATTTTGAACGCTAAATTCCAGTTTGCCGGCCTGATTAAAGCCTATGCCCCCACTGCTAACACATAGAAAGAGAGTACACGACCATGGCTGAGATGACGCCCATGAAGCGGCAGTATTATGAGATCAAGGAGCAATGTCCGGACTGTCTGCTCTTTTTCCGCCTGGGCGATTTTTATGAGATGTTCGACGAGGACGCCCGGGTGGCGTCCAAGGAGCTGGACCTGGCCCTGACCACCCGGGACCGGGGCAAGCCGGAGGAGGAGCAGACGCCTATGTGCGGCGTACCCTTCCATTCCAGCGAGGCGTATATCGCCCGGCTCATCGCCAAGGGATACAAGGTGGCCATCTGCGAGCAGCTGGAGGACCCGGCCGCCGCCACGGGATTGGTGGAGCGGGGCGTCATCCGCATCATCACCCCGGGCACCGTCACGGACAGCTCCATGCTGGAGGAGGGCCGGAGCAACTACCTCGGCGCCATCTGGCTGGAAGACGGGCAGGGGGCCGCCGCCTTTTGCGACATCTCCACCGGCGAATTCTGCGTCCAAGGCTTCTCCGACGACTCTGTGACCCACATCCTCAACGAGTTGGGCCGGTTCGCCCCCAAGGAGGCTGTGCTGTCCGACCGGGCGGAAAAGGAACCGGCCATATCCGCTTTTTTGCGGAAGATCGACTGCCTGCCTGAAAAGGAGGCGGGGCGGTTCGATGCCGAGGGCTGCCGGGAACTGGTATATGACCGCTTCGGGGAGGTGATCTCCCCCGGTGAGACCATGGCAGCCGGCGCACTTTTGAGCTACATCATCGACACCCAGAAATTCGACCTCTCCCACATCCGCCGTCTGGACCGGTTTGGCCAGGGACGGTATATGGAGCTGGACTACACCACCCGCCGGAACCTGGAGCTGACGGAGAGCCTGCGCACCGGAGAGAAGCGGGGCAGCCTGCTGTGGGTTCTGGACCGGACCAAGACCCCCATGGGCGGGCGGCTCCTGCGCGCCTGGGTGGAGCGGCCCCTGCTGGACCCGGTGGCCATCCGCCGGCGGCTGACCGCCGTGGACGAGCTATACAAGGACGCCATATTGCGGCCGGAGCTCATATTGATCCTCCACGATATCGGGGACATCCAGCGGCTCATCGGCAAGTGCGTTTACGGCACGGCCAACGGCCGGGACCTGCTGGCTCTGGGACATTATTTCAGCCTGTTGCCCCGGATCGCGGAGCTGCTGGGCAATGCCCGCAGCGCCATGCTCCGGGAGGCGGCGGCCCTGGACACCCTGGACGATCTGCGAGAGGATATCCTGAGTCTCATCAGCGAAAACCCGCCCTTCTCCGTCCGGGAGGGGGACATCCTCCGCTCCGGGGCGGACGCCGAGGTGGACCGGCTCCGGGATGTGCGGGACAACGGCGCCCGGCTGGTGTCCGAGCTGGAGGCCCGGGAGAGGGAACGCACCGGCATCAAGAAGCTGAAGGTTGGCTATAACAAGGTCTTCGGCTATTACATCGACGTGCCCCGATCCGCCGGGGACACGCCCTTGCCAGACAGCTACATCCGCAAGCAGACCCTGGTGAACAACGAGCGGTACTTCACCCCGGAGCTGAAGGAGCTGGAAAACACCCTTCTGAACGCCCGGGAGCGCATCGCGGATCTGGAGTTTCAGATCTTCTCCGCCCTGCGGGAGCGGGTGGCGGCCCAGGTGGAGCGGGTCCAGGCCTCCGCCGCCCGGGTGGCGGAGCTGGACGCGGTGTGCTCCCTAGCGGAGGTGGCCAGCCGCAACCGCTATGTGATGCCGGAGATCGACGTGGGACGCACCATCCACATCCTGGAGGGCCGCCACCCGGTGGTGGAACAGGCCCAGAAGGACGTGCTGTTCGTGCCCAACGACACATTTATGAACGACGGCGCGGATCGGGTGGCCATCATCACCGGCCCCAACATGGCGGGCAAATCCACCTACATGCGCCAGACGGCCCTCATCGTCCTCATGGCTCAGATCGGCAGCTTCGTCCCGGCCCGTGCCGCTACCGTGGGCATCGTGGACCGGGTGTTCACCCGCATCGGCGCATCGGACGATCTGGCCAGCGGCCAGTCTACCTTCATGGTGGAGATGGCGGAGATGGCGGACATTCTCCGCCACGCCACCGGCGCAAGCCTTCTCATCCTGGACGAGATCGGCCGGGGCACCTCCACCTTCGACGGCATGGCCATCGCACGGGCCATGCTGGAGTACTGCGCGGACAAGCGGAAGCTGGGGGCCCGGACCATGTTCGCTACCCACTACCATGAGCTGTCCGCTCTGGAGGGGACCCTCGACGGGGTAAAAAACTACAATATCACAGCAAAAAAGCAGGACGGGACCTTGATTTTCCTGCGGAAGATCGTCCCCGGCAGCGCTGATGACAGCTACGGCATTGAGGTAGCCAAGCTGGCAGGGGTGCCGGAGACGGTCATCAAAAAGGCCAAGCAATACCTGTCCGAGCTGGAATCAGGCGGCCCGGGTCCCGCCAGTCCGGCGGCCGCCCCCCCGGCGGAGGCGCAGGTGTCCATGCTGGATGTGGCCGGCGGGGAGCTTGCCCGCCGGCTGCGGGATATCGACCTGAACACCGTCACTCCCCTGGAGGCGCTGAATCTTCTGTACCAGCTGAAAAAGACGGCGGAGGGCATGTGAGCGGCCCTCCCAATGAGAGCCATCCCGCCGGATGCGTACGCATCCGGCGGGCCTTTGTCTGTTTTTCGTTGCGGTCCCCTATTGTAAATTTGAACATTTTATCAATAATACTCCCAAACCTCTTGACACACACTAAAAGGTGTGATAAATTAGCACTCAGAGAAACAGAGTGCTAGCAGGAGGGGCCGGAGATTGCCAGGTGGGCCTATGGAACTGAGCGATAGAAAAAAAAGGATACTGACCGCCGTTGTGGAGAGCTACATCGCCACGGCGGAGCCGGTGGGCTCCAAGGCCCTGGCGGAGATCATCGGATGCTCCTCCGCCACCATCCGCAACGAGATGAGCGAGCTGACGGGCATGGGCTATCTGGAACAGCCCCACACCAGCGCGGGGCGGGTGCCGTCCCCGGCGGGCTATCGACTGTATGTGAACGAGCTGATGGAGCGGCAGCGGCTGTCCGAGGCGGAGGCTGCCGCCATCAACGATAAGCTGGCCAAAAAGGACGCCCAGATCGAGCAGCTTATGGCCGAGGTGGGCCAGCTCACCAGTACCATGACTCAGTATCCCGCCTATGCCCTGGCCATGAAGCCTCCCGCCGCCGTGAAGCGGTTCGACTTCATCTATGTGGATGCCAACACTTTCATCGTGGTGGCGCTCCTCACGGACAACACGGTGAAAAACAAGCTCATCCATTTGCCCTTTTCCGTTCACCAGGAACAGGTGAATACCCTGTCCAGTCTGTTCAACGCCAACTTTACCGGCCTGACGGATGACGAGATCACCGACAGCCTCATCCGCTCCACGGAGCGGGCCGCCGGGGATACCTACGGTCTGGTGGCGGTGGTGGCAAGCTTCACCCTGGAGTGTCTGGCTGCGGCCAAGACCGCGCCCATGAGGGTGGCAGGGGCCTCCCAGCTGTTGAATCAGCCCGAATTTCGGGACCCGGACAAGGCTCACGCCCTGATGAACTTCATCTCTAGCGGAGATCGGCTCATCTCCGACCTGCCCAGCATGGGCAAGGAGCAGGACGGCCTGCGGGTGACCATCGGTCCGGAGAATCTGGCGGAGGAGCTGAAGGACTCCAGCGTGGTCATGGCCTCTTATGACGCCGGGGACGGGATGCGGGGCTATATCGGCGTGGTGGGGCCCACGAGGATGGATTACTCCAGCGTGGCCGCGAAGCTGAGCTATATCGCCGCAGGACTGAGCCGGCTGCTGGCCGGACCGGACGCCCCGGAGGGCTTGAACAACAAACTGGTTTTGAAGGAAAGTGAACGCCATGAGTAAGAAGGAAGAGAAAAAGACCCCCGACGAGCAGCCGGAGGCCCCCGTCGAACAGGAACCCGAGACCCTGGTCGAGGAGGAGACGACCGAGTCCCCCGCCGATCAGAACGAGGCCGCCGAGGCGGCCCCTGAAACAAGCGAGATCGACCAGCTTCGCCAGAGCCTGTCCGAGGCCAACGACAAATATTTGCGGATGCTGGCCGAGTACGACAACTACCGCCGCCGCAGCCAGAAGGAGCGGGGGAGCATCTATGCCGATGTCCGGGCGGACACGGTGACCAAGTTCCTGCCGGTATATGACAACCTGGCCCGGGCGGTCCAGCATGAGTCCGATGAGGAGACCCGCCAGGGGGTGGAGGCCATCCTCAACCAGCTCAAGGCCATCCTTGCCGGCCTGGGCGTCACGGAGATCGAGGCCGTGGGCAAGAGGTTTGACCCCGCTGTCCATGAGGCGCTGCTGCACGTCGAGGATGAGAAGTACGGCGAGGGTGAGATCGTCCTGGAGCTGGAAAAAGGCTTCAAACTTGGGGACAAGATCATCCGCTTCGCCAAGGTCCAGGTGGCCAACTGATAGAGCTTTTCAGCTGCGCCGGGCAGCGAAACAGTCCAAAACTCCGGACGGAGTTTCAATATAAACAAACTACGATTTTTTGAATACAGGAGGAACATGAAAATGGGTAAGATCATCGGTATCGACTTGGGTACTACCAATAGCTGCGTGGCCGTCATGGAGGGCGGCGAGGCGGCGGTCATCGCCAACGCTGAGGGCGGACGCACTACCCCCAGCGTGGTGGCCTTCTCCAAGGACGGCGAGCGGATGGTGGGCCAGGTGGCTAAGCGCCAGGCCGTCACTAACCCCGACCGGACCATCAGCTCCATCAAGCGGGAAATGGGTTCCAACTACCGCGTCACCGTGGATGGCAAGAGCTACTCTCCCCAGGAAATCTCCGCCATGGTGCTGGCCAAGCTGAAAAAGGACGCGGAGGCCTATCTGGGTGCCACCGTCACCGAGGCGGTCATCACCGTGCCCGCCTACTTCACCGACTCCCAGCGCCACGCCGGCAAGATCGCCGGCCTGGATGTGAAGCGCATCATCAACGAGCCCACCGCCGCTGCCCTGGCCTATGGCCTGGACAAGGAGAGCGACCAGAAGATCATGGTCTACGATTTGGGCGGCGGCACCTTCGACGTGTCCGTGCTGGAGATCGGCGACGGCGTTATCGAGGTGCTGGCCACTGCCGGCAACAACCGCCTGGGCGGCGATGACTTTGACGAGTGCGTCACCAAGTGGCTGGTGGATGAGTTCCGGAAGACCTCCGGCGTGGATCTGTCCACCGATAAGGTCGCCATGCAACGGCTGCGTGAGGCCGCTGAGAAGGCAAAGTGCGATCTGTCCGGCGTGACCACCACGCAGATCAACCTGCCCTATATCACCGCTGATGCCACCGGTCCCAAGCATCTGGACATCACTCTGAGCCGGGCCAAGTTCAACGAACTGACCAGCCATCTGGTGGAGAAGACCGTAGGCCCCGTGCAGCAGGCTCTCTCTGACGCCGGCCTGTCCGCCGGCCAGCTGAGCAAGGTCCTTTTGGTGGGCGGCTCCACGCGTATCCCCGCCGTGCAGGACAAGGTCAAGGCGCTCACCGGCAAGGATCCCTTCAAGGGCATCAACCCGGACGAGTGCGTGGCTGTGGGTGCCGCCATCCAGGGCGGCGTGCTGGGCGGCGATGTGGAAGGCATCCTGCTGCTGGACGTGACCCCCTTGAGCCTTGGCATCGAGACCCTGGGCGGCGTATGCACGCGCCTGATCGAGCGCAATACCACCATCCCCACCCGCAAGAGCCAGATCTTCTCCACCGCCGCCGACAACCAGACCAGCGTGGAGGTCAACGTGCTCCAGGGTGAGCGGGAGATGGCCGCCTATAACAAGAGCCTGGGCCGCTTCCATCTGGACGGCATCGCGCCGGCCCGCCGGGGCGTGCCTCAGATCGAGGTCACTTTCGACATCGATGCCAACGGCATCGTGAATGTGTCCGCCAAGGACCTGGGCACCGGCAAGGAGCAGCATATCACCATCACTGCCTCCACCAACCTCTCTAAGGACGAGATCGATAAGGCCGTCAAGGAGGCCGAGCAGTACGCCGCCGAGGACGCCAAGCGTAAGGAAGAGGTGGACGTGCGCAACGCCGGTGATCAGATGGTCTACCAGACCGAGAAGACCATGGAGGAGATGGGCGACAAGCTGGACGCCGCCGACAAGAGCGAGGTAGAGAGCAAGCTTGCCGACCTGAAGACCGCCCTGTCCGGCTCCGATACCGGCCTTATCAAGACTGCCACCGAGCAGCTGACCCAGGCCTTCTACAAGGTTTCCGAGAAGCTCTATCAGCAGACGGCACCTGACCAGGGCGGGTCCAACCCTGGGCCCAACCCCGGCCCCGATATGGGCGGCGCCGGCCAGGACGGCGGCCAGACCTACTACGATGCGGATTACACCGAGGTCGACCCCAACAACCAGTGACAACCATCCAGCGGGCGGGGCGCTAGCGCCCCGCCCCTTCAAAGGTAAGTGATAAAAATGGCAGACAAACGGGATTATTACGAGGTCCTTGGCCTGAGCAAGGGGGCCTCGGATGACGAAATAAAAAAAGCATATCGCAAGGTTGCCAAGGCGTTCCATCCGGACCTCCATCCCGGCGACAAGGAGGCGGAGGCCCGGTTCAAGGAGGCAAACGAGGCATACGGCATCCTGTCCGACCCAGATAAGAAGGCTAAGTACGACCAATTCGGATTCGCCGGCGTGGACCCCAATTTCGGCGCGGGCGCAGGGGGATTCACCGGAGATTTCGGAGACCTGGGCGACATCTTTGGCGACATCTTCGGCGCCTTTGGAGGAGGCTTCGGCGGCCGCCAGACCAGCCGCAGCAACGCCCCCCGGCGGGGCGAGAGCCTGCGGGTGCGCTTGACCATCTCCTTTGAGGAGGCGGCTTTCGGCTGCAAAAAGGACATCAACATCACCCGCATTGACCAATGCCCGGACTGCAAGGGTTCCGGCTGCGCGAGCGGCACCGCGCCGGCGACATGCCCGGACTGCAAGGGCTCCGGCACCGTCCGTACCCAGCAGCGCACGCCCTTCGGCGTGTTCCAGTCCACCAATTCCTGCTCCAAATGCGGCGGCACCGGCCGAATCATCAACTCCCCCTGCTCCCGCTGCCGGGGCAGCGGCACGGTCCGGGTCCAAAAGACCCTGAACGTGTCCATCCCTGCGGGCATCGACAATGGAGAGACTATCTCCCTCCGAGGCCAGGGCAATGCCGGCGCCAGCGGCGGTCCCGCCGGGGACCTGCTGGTACAGGTACAGGTCAGGCCCAGCCCCATCTTCCAGCGGGAGGGGAACAACCTCTATATCAGCACGAAGCTGAGCTTCGTCCAGGCGGCCCTGGGCACGGAGATTCAGGTCCCCACCCTGGAGGGCGATGTGAAGCTGAATATACCGGAGGGCACCCAGACGGGGGCCGTGTTCCGTCTGCGTGGGAAGGGCATCCCCAGTCTGCGGGGCGGGCTTCGGGGCGATCAGTTCGTCACAGTCGACCTGGAAACGCCGGAAAACCTCTCTGCCCGGCAAAAGGAACTGCTGCGGGAGTTTGCCGGCACCACCGGGGAAAAGGGAAAGGAAAAGAAAAAGCGGAAGCTTTAATTCTTAGACGAGCAAGCCCCGAGTACATTGTCATTCGGCGGACCGCGCCCCGTCAGGAAGACAGTGAAATAAAATACCGGATTATGGACTTCCAGCGGCTCGCAAGGGCTGCTGGAAGTTTTA
>CAZVRP010000082.1:0-7641 GCA_964630255.1 uncultured Oscillospiraceae bacterium
CCAGGTTGGCATGGGGCAGGCCGGAGCCGGAGAAGATAGGCAGCTTCTGGCCCCGGACCAGAGTATTCAGCCCGTCGATAGTGGACACGCCGGTCTGGATGAATTCCGCGGGGTAGGCTCGGGCGGAGGGGTTCATGGGCAGGCCGTTGATGTCCTCATATTTCTCGGGCAAGATGGCGGGGCCGCCATCGATGGGCTCGCCCATACCGTTGAAGACCCGTCCCAGCATGTCCTCGCTGACGCCCAACTGCAGAGGATGGCCCAGAAAACGGACCTTGGAGCCGGCCAGATTGATGCCTTGAGCGCTCTCGAACAGCTGCACCACGGCCACATCGCCGTCTACCTCCAGCACCTTGCAGCGGCGCTTCTCCCCGCTGGGCAGTTCTATCTCCGCCAGCTCGTCGTATGTGACGCCCTCCACGTCTTTGACCATCATCAGAGGGCTGGCGATCTCGCTGATCGTCTGATATTCCCGGATCACTGGTCCTCACCTCCCGCTGTCAGTTCTCCGATCTGGAGCTTCATATTCTCCTCGATATCGGCGTATTCCTTCTCATACTGGCCGGGCGGGATCAGCTTGGCCCGACCGATCAGCTCCCGGGCGGGTATCTCAAAGAGCTTTTCCAAAGGTGCGCCCTTGGCCATGGCCGCCCGGCACAGCTCGTCGTACTTAAGGATCAGGCCCAGGAGCCTGAACTGCTTGTCATAGGAGGAGTAGGCGTCCTCGTCCATGAACGCGTTCTGCTGCAGGAAATCCTCGCGGATCATCTTGGCTGTCTCCAGCGTCATCTGGTCGTCGGCGCTGAGGGAGTCCTTGCCCACCAGCTTGACGATTTCGTTGAGGCTCTCCTCCTCCTGGAGGATGGCCAGGCTCTTCTCCCGCAGGGCCATGAAGCCGGGGAACTGCTGGTCGTACCAGTCCTTGAGGGTGTCGGTGTACAGGCTGTAAGAGGTCAGCCAGTTAATGGCCGGAAAGTGCCGGGCATAGGCCAGAGAGCTGTCCAGGCCCCAGAACACCTTGACGATGCGCATGGTGGACTGACTGACGGGCTCGGAGGTATCGCCGCCCGGAGGGGATACGGCGCCGATGGCGGTGATAGAGCCCTGGCGGCTGTCGCTGCCCAGACACTCCACCACACCGGCCCGCTCGTAATACTGGGCCAGGCGGCTGGCAAGATAGGCGGGGTAGCCCTCCTCGCCGGGCATCTCCTCCAGCCGGCCGCTCATCTCGCGCAGAGCCTCGGCCCAACGGGAGGTGGAGTCGGCCAGGACCGCCACATCGTAGCCCATGTCCCTAAAATATTCGGCGATGGTGATGCCGGTATAGATGCTGGCCTCACGGGCTGCCACAGGCATATCGGAGGTGTTGGCGATGAGCACGGTCCGCTGCATCAGACTCTCGCCGGAGCGGGGGTCTTTCAGCTCGGGGAACTCCATCAGAACGTCGGTCATCTCGTTGCCCCGCTCGCCGCAGCCGATGTAGATCACAATGTCCACATCCGACCACTTGGCCAGCTGGTGCTGGACCACAGTCTTGCCACTGCCAAAAGGACCGGGTACTGCGGCGGTGCCGCCTTTAGCGATGGGGAACAGAGTATCGATGACCCGTTGGCCGCTGTTCATAGGCCGGCTGGGGACATACTTGTGCTCATAGGGACGGGCCACGCGGACCGGCCAGCGCTGGACCATACTGATATCATGATCGGCGCCCTTATCGTCTCGGATGACGGCTACCGTCTCGTCCACGGTGTACTTGCCGCCGGAGATGGACCGGACTACGCCGGCAATGCCGGGGGGCACCATGATCTTATGGAGGATGGCGGTGGTCTCCTGGACTGTGCCCAGCACGTCCCCCGCCTTCACGATATCTCCCGCTTTGGCGGCGGCGGTGAACTCCCAGACCTTTTTGCGGCTCAATGCCGCCACGTCCACGCCGCGGGTGATGGTGGCGCCGGTCAGGTCCCGGATCTCCGTCAGAGGCCGCTGGATGCCATCGTATATACTGGTCAGAAGGCCCGGCCCCAGCTCCACGCTCAGGGGGCTTCCGGTGGTCTCCACCTGGGCGCCCGGGCCTAGGCCGGAGGTCTCCTCATAGACCTGGATAGAGGCGCTGTCCCCCTTCATTTGGAGGATCTCGCCAATGAGCCGCTGGCTGCCCACCCGCACCACGTCGGAGACGTTGGCATCGGCAAGGCCGGTGGCCACCACCAGCGGGCCGGAAACTTTTGTGATCGTTCCGCTCATGCTTCAACCTTCTTTCGGTAAAAATATGCCTTCCCAAGAAGGGATAATATATTACATTACAAAATATTCGCGCCCACGGCCCGCTCCACCGCCGCCTGGAGGGCCGATTGACCCAGACCCAGGGAGCCGTCCTTGCCGGGGATGAGGATCACCGCCGGGCTGGGGCTGTCCTTGAAGCGGTCGATGTCTGCCTGCAGGGGTTCCGCCAGACGCTCCTCCAGATAGATGATGGCGTATTCGTCCGGCTGATCCGGACGGGTGATGGTCTTGAATATCTGACGGGCCTCCTGCGCCTCCCGCACGGGGAAGGTATCCAGTCCCAGGGCCTGAAAGCCGATGACTGTGTCGGGTCCGCCGATGACGGCGATCTTATACATAGCTCACACGCAACCTTTCCCGCAGGGCCTCCGGCGTCAGGCCGCCGCGCTTTCCCAGAAGCACCATCCGGGCCGCCACGATCTCGCCCTCCAGACTGGCCAGATAGGCTACCGCCACCTCCGGCCCGAAGGAGACCTGCTTTGCGCCGGTCAGAAACGCCGACAGGACATTGTCGCAGGCCCGCTCGAACGCCGCCAGGGGCGCGCCGTCAATGGCCTGCTGGCCCAACTCCGCGCAGGGAGCAAGCGTTCTGTCCCGGAATACCGCCGCCACCCCGTCGCCCGTCACATGGCGCAAAATGCGGTCGGCGGAGATGTTTCCTCCGTCGATGACGGCCGCCCGGAGCACGCCCTCGTCCATGTGCCCCCGGATGCATCGCACGGCGCTGCGCAGGTTGGCTACATCGATACAAAGGCGCACATATTTCGTGTAAAAGTCGGTGGACAGGGTCTCCGTCACACCCAGCAGCTCCCTATAATAGGCCCGGTCCAGGCTCATATCAGACAGCTGAGGGTTGGCGGTGTTGGACAGAGTGGTCCTGGCCTGCCGGATAGCGGCGGCCAGGGCCGACGGCACCAGCCGCCAGTCATCCTCATAAAAGGCGTCCGCCAGCACCTGGGGCGGCACGCGCCCGCAGTCCGACAGCAGCCGCCCGCCGTCCACATTCGCCGCCTCGGCCTTGGTCAGGACCTTGGCGTTGTGGTAATCATACCGCATGCGGAAGGCGGTCACCAGCTGCTTTTCCGGACAAGCTCCCTCGATATCCTTCAGGAATGCCGCCCGCCGCTGATTGAAGGCGTCTTCCACCTTCCTGTCGGAGGCCCCGGTCAGGTCGGGGTAGCCGCACTCCACCAGCACCTTCACGGCCTCATCGAAATCGGCGGCATCCACCATCTGCTCCAGCCGCGCCGCTCCCAGAAGCGACACCTCACGCGCCCGGATGTAGGCGGACAGGAACAGGTAATCCGTATTTTTGATCGTTGACAAGTTGATTTTCCCCCCTCTTTTTCTTAGAAGAAAGAGAAGCAAAAAGAATTTCCAGGCCGCGCCAATGTCAAATTACTTTTTAAGCGCAGTCCGGTAACGCTGCCGCACCGATACCGCTGTCATGTCCTTTGATGACAGGCATGGCGCCAGGATGCGCGCTCAGCCGAACAGCTCTGCGGCCACGTCGGCGGCCATGTCCTCCCGGGCCTGGGCCATCAGGGCCTCCACGGTGCAGTTGACGGACACGCTCCCCTGGCGGCAGATAAGCCCCCGGGCGAACGTCCCCGCCTCCGGGGACAGGGTGAGCTTTGCCGTCTTTCCGGCGGCAGACAGGGCAGCGTTGGCTTTTTTGACTACCTGGACTCCCAGCGCACTGTCCCCGGCGGAGAGAACGATCTCCTCCGTGCCGGTGGCGGCGGCCTTGGCCGCCAGTGTCGCCAGGAAGGTCACATACGCCTCCCCGGACAGGGTGTTCAATCGCTCCTCCGCCATCTGGAAAGCCTGGGCTACCAGCTCCTGCTTGCAGCTCAAAACACTTTTGCGGGCCTCCATATCGGCCGTTTTGGCCAGGCGCTGGACCCGGTCCTCCGTGGCAGCGACGCCCTGACGGACCTTCTGCCAATAGCTCTCCTGGGCCTTTTTCTCGCCCTCGGCCCGGATGGAATCGCACCGGCCCTTCGTCTCTTCGGCGATACGGGCGGCGTCCGCCACGGCGTCCGTCTCAAGGCGGGCCGTGATCTTGTCGATGCCGTTCATACGCCGTGCCTCATACCGCATTGAGCAGCATCATAATGGAGGCCAGCAGGGACAAAATGGCATAGAACTCCACCGTAACGCACAGGATGATGCCCTTGGACCAGTGGCCGGGGTTCTTTGCTATGATATTGATAGAGGAGGCCGCCACCTTGCCCTGGGCCGCAGCGGAGATGCCGCCGCCGATGGCCATGGGGATGCAGGCCAGAAATACATTGGCGCCCTGGGTGATGGTCAAATCCATCAGGCCGCTGCCGCCGAACATGCCGATCTGGAACATGGCGAAAAACCAGATGACCAGGCCGTACAGGCCCTGGGTACCGGGGATGACCTGCATGATAAGGCACTTGGAGAAGTTCTCCGGCGCCTCGGTGAGAAGGCCGGCAGCCGCCTCGCCCACATAGCCGCAGCCCTTGCCGGAGCCGGCGCAGCAGCAGCCGACCGCCAGACCTCCGCCCAAAAATGCCAGGGCCAGTCCACCAAACTGTTGCAGAAATTCCATCTTAGATTTCCTCCTTGATCACGTCTACATATTTTGTATTGACAGCCAGCGGCTGATATGGCTTGCCGCCGTCCTTATAAAACCGCCCGAAGAACTCCAGCACCTGCAGCCGCAGGTCATGTACGAAGCACCCCAGAAGGTTCAGGCCAAAGTTGAGGGCGTTGCCGATCATGGCGATGATGACGAACACCACCACGTTCCCGATGGCCGCGCCCAGGGTGTTGAACACCGTGGCAATGACGCTGCCCGCCAGCATCAGGGCCATGAGCCGGGAGTAGGACAAAATATCGCTGAAATAGCCGGTGACACCGTTATAGATGGCACCGAACAGGCCCGTGATACCGCCCACAAGGCTCTTTTTCATCACGAACTGGCCCACTACCAGCAGCGCCGCGCCTGCGCACAGCACCACCGGCACACCGTTTACGCTACCCACGCCCAACGCCATAAAGGCCACGCCGAACAGAATCAGCCACCAGGCGCCCTCATCAAATATGGCGCTGAGCACATCACCGTTTTTGCACTTATAGACTACGCTCACGATCATGCCCGTGAATATCTGCACCACGCCCAGGGCCAGAGAGCCCAATAGAATCATGATGGTGTCGTCCAGGGGCGTGAACAGAGCCGGCATGGCGGTGAAGGTGGTGTTGGGATTGATGAACTTGGCGAGTTGTGGCAGAAAGTCCCCGAAAAAGCCGCCGGTCAGGGCGCCGAAGATGAACGTGCTGATGCCGCTGAGGCCAATCAGAGCCGCCAGGTGACCCATGGTGCCCTTGGCCCGCATCTTTTTGAGGAACACTAGGGACATGACCATCATGAGGATGCCGTAGGCCATGTCCGCCATCATGATGCCGTAAAACAGGATGAAAAACGGCGCCATCAGGGGGTTGGGATCCACGCCGTCATAGGCGGGCAGAGAGTACATCTCCGTTACTACGTTCATAGGACGGACGAACCGCCCGTTTTTCAGCTGCACCGGCACGTCCGGATATTCCTCCGGCGCGGGGTCTGTGAACTCCCAGGCGCAGTCGAAGTTTTTCAGCGTATTTTCCAGCCTGGCTGTCTCCGGGGCGGGGCACCATCCCTCCAGGGCCACGATGCTGTCCGTGCCCCGCAGACGTTCCGCCGCCTCCGCCTGGGCCTCCGCCGCCGCCAACCGGTCCGCCGAAAGCCGCAGGGCCGGAGCCCTATCCTTCTGCTGGGCGATCAGACTGACCAGGTCCTGCCGCTGCATCTCCAGCTCCGTGATCTGGTCGGTCATGGCGTCGATGTTCTCCCTGGCGGTGCCCGTCATGCCCGGAAAGCTCACCGGCGCACAGCCCGCGGAGCGCAGTGCATCGGTGACGGCGGGCAGCTCCTCCCGCAGGGCGATGGCGATGAAGCAGCGCTGCTGCTCATCGGAGGACACCAGCATGATCTGGACCTCCTCAGTCACGCTTTCTGCCGCGTCCGCCACGCTCTCCATGTCCACATCCGCCGGGGCGGTGGCCATGGCCACGCCGCAGGTCCTGGTGCCTGCTCCGTTCAAGGGCAGATCCAGAGCTTCCCAGGGGCGCAGCGCCTCGACAGTCCCCCGGAGATTGCTCTCCTCCGCCGCCAGACGGCGGAGCTGACCATCCCACTCGTTGATCTGTTCGGCCAGGGCATAGTCCGCCCGCAGGGCTTCGTCATCCATGAAGTCCGCCTCCGCCACCATGGGCTTGGCGGCCAAGAGCTTTTTCTTCTCCGGCGCATAGCGGGCCAGAACCCGCAGGGCGGATTCCATCTCCGTCCGCCGGGTGCGCACGGCGGTCAGTCCGGCCCGTTCAGGCCGGAGCAGCCCGGCCACGTCCGGATCGGACAACATCCCCTCCGGTTCGTGGACCTCCACGCAGCCCAGGCGCAGAAGCTGGCGCATCAGACCGTCCCGCTGGTCCCGCAGCGCGATGAGCCGAAGCTTTTTCATCTTGACTATGGACATCAGCCGTTCACGATCCTTTCCACGATCTTATCCACGGCCTGCTCCATCTTCCGTTCGGCCCGGGCTTTCATGGCGGCCTCCCGGTTACGGGTATTGGACGCCAGAACGTTCGCGTCCTCCTTTGCCTTTTCATCGGCCTTGCGGACCAGCTCTTTGATCTCAGCCTCCGCCTTGCCGTCCGCCGCAGCGATCATGACCGTCACCGCCTCCTCCGCCTCCTGGACGGATTTCTTAGCCTCCGCTGCGGCGGCGGCGCGGATCTGGCGGGCTTTTTCCTCCGCCAGGGCGATGGTATCTAACGCCTCCAATGACATATCAAGCACCTCCGGCTCCGCTGACTTGCGCAAAGTCAGAAAAATAACGATTTAGGCATCTTGCACATATTTACTATGCCTCCTTTTATATAATACACGGCCTCCACTTTTGATGCAATAGGCATTCTTCCTAAAAATTCTCAGTCATGCACCCGTTATGTGTTAAATCATGGACAAAATGCGGGGCCGTCTGCAAAGGCCCACGGCGGCAGCATTTACTTTTGAGGAAAGATATATTTGATTGTCGGCTGCGGCCAGCTGTCCCGCAGTATCTGGTTTTCCGATGCCCACGCGATGACCACAGACAGCTTTCCCCTCCGTTCCCATCGTTTTTCCTGCGGGCATCACAGTTTCCTGTAAGACTTCCGTCAACTTTTTCGGGTTTAAACGCTCAAATACCGACGGAACGTATCGCTGTCGGGTATGCTGTTGGGTATACCGTTCAGCAATCAAGCCGTTTCCTAAAACGGTCCACCATAACCCGGTTCATCATAATTTTT
>CAZVRP010000083.1:0-7419 GCA_964630255.1 uncultured Oscillospiraceae bacterium
GCTATTCCCTGATATCATATATGCTCCGCTATATAATCCGCCAAGCCCGGGATGTCGTCCAGAGCCAGCACGGGGGCCTTTGTGTCCGCCGGGCCGTCGGCCATGACCAGCGCGTAGCCTCCCTTCACCGGCTTGAGACCCCTGCCCGTATTCTGCCGCACAAGGCCGATCTTGGGCCATGGGCCGTCCTGACAGCCCTCGGTGAGGATCACATCCACGTCCCGGATGCGCGCCACGGCCTCTGTCTCCGATATGGGCCGGTTCTCCAGAAAGGCCGCGTGGCCGGCGCTGACGATGGCCGTCACATCAGCTCCCGCCCGTGTCATGCGCCAGGTATCCTTGCCGGGGCGGTCCATCTGGAAGTCGTGGCCGTCGTGCTTCACCACAGCCACGGTCAGGCCCCGTTCCTTCAGCGCCGGCACCAGCTTTTCCAGCAGGGTGGTCTTGCCCGTGCCGGACCAGGCCACGAAGGAGAACACCGGGATGCTCATCGTGCGTCTCCCGCGCAGTCCCGGCCCTGCTCCCGGAGCATCTCCAGCCCGTGCTCCAGCGCGGGCAGCACCGGCTCCAGATTTTCCCGTATGGCCCGGGGACTGCCGGGAAGGTTCACCACCAGCGTCCGGTCCAGTATCCCCGCCTGGGCCCGGCTGAGCATGGCCCGGGGGGTCTTTTGAAGACCGCAGAAGAGCATGGCCTGGGGGATGGCCGGAGCCAGCCGCTGGCATACCCCCGCTGTGGCCTCCGGGGTCACGTCCCGGGGAGAGAAGCCCGTGCCGCCGGTGGTGAGGCACAGGGCGATATCCCGCCGGGCGCACTCCCGGATAGCATCCTGTATCATGGGGATGTCATCGGGCACGATGGCGGTGTAGACCACCTCATAGCCCGCCTGGGTGAGCATGGAGGCCGTCAAGGGTCCGCCGGTATCCTCCCGCTGGCCCGCGTATCCCTTGTCGCTCACAGTGATCACCGCCGCAGTATAGCTCATGTGCCGTTCCTCCCGAAGGTGCAGTTTGGAAAATGACAGACGCCGCAGCCCTGGCATAAGCCGCCCTCGCCCATGGCCGCCGTCTCCTCTCTTGTGATGGTCTGCCCGGCGAAGATGCGGGGCAGGAAGATGTCCAGCGACGTGGCCGGACTGTGAAGACTGGCCCCCGGCACGCCCACCAGGGCGCAGCCGTCCGCATAGGCGATGGTGAGCATATTCCCCGGCTGGATGGGCATCCCCTGGGTGACGAACCGGCCCCCCATGGCCCGGATGGCCGCAGGCGTCAGATCGTCCGGGTCCACGCTCATGCCCCCGGTGAATAAAATGAGCTCCGCGCCCTTGTTCAAAAACGCCTCCGCCGCCGCCAGAATCGCGTCCAGGTCATCCGGGCACTTGACGAAGCCCAGTATCTCCGCCCCAAGGCTCTCCAGCTTTGGCGTAAGCGCGCCCTCAAACCGGTCCGGAATGCGGCCGTGATAGACCTCGTTTCCCGTGATGACCACCCCGGTCTTCAGGGCTTTGAAGGGTCTTACGGAGAAGACGGGCGCGCATTCCCGGGCGATGGCCACCGCCGTCCGGACATTATCCCGCCTGGTCACCAGGGGCACGATGCGGGCCCCCGCCAGCCGCTGTCCCTTGCTGACCCGGGTGTTCCCCGGAAGGCAGGCCACGGTGTAGTCCGGCACCAGATTGATTCTGTTCAAGCCCCGGCTGTTCACCAGGAAAAGGCCGTCCGTCTCTGCGGTGACGGTCATCTTCCCCTCGCTGGGACCGCTGAAGCCTGTCCCGGGGCCGCACATGGCCTCCGTCAGAAGCCGGGCCGCGTCCTCCTCATGGACCTCGTCCGCCTCCGGCTCCCAGACAAAGATATGCTCCTTGCCCATGTCCAGCAGTACGGGGATATCCTCCGGCGTGATGACATGGCCCCGCTTGAAGCGTACGCCCTTGAAGCCGTTGTCCAGGATGGCCGTCATATCGTGGCACAGGGTCTGGCCCACGGCCTGGTCTACGGGTATTTTTCTCATGGCGCCACCTCAACGGCGTCCCCGGCTTTGACCGTACCGCCCTCCAGCACCCGGGCGAAGATGCCCTCCCGGGGCATGACGCAGTCCCCGGTGATTTTGCGGATGGCGCAGCCCTGATGGCACTCCTTGCCGATCTGGGTCACCTCCAGCAGGGCCGGACCCACCCGCAGGCGGGTCCCCACCGGCAGCTCATAGAGGCAGAGTCCCTCCGTGAGGATGTTCTCCGCGAAGGCCCCGTGGGGCAGGTCCGGGAATTTTTCCCGCATCTTGTCCACGCTCTCCCGGCCCAAAAGGCTTATCTGCCGGTGCCAGGGACCCGCGTGGGCATCCCCCTCGATGCCGTGCCCCGCCACAAGCTCCCCCTGGGGCGCCTCAAATTTCGGGGTGCCCTTCCGGGTGCTGATACATACCGCAACTACTGAAGCCATGATGTTCCTCCCAACGGTAATGTCCGGATTTGCCCCCGGACTTTTCCAAAAGATGTATATTCTCTATAACGATGTCCCGCTGGACGGCCTTGCACATATCATATATGGTCAAAGCCGCCGCGGCGGCGGCCGTCAGGGCCTCCATCTCCACTCCGGTCCGCCCCGTGCACCGGGCGGCGGCGGTGATATGGATGACGCGGGCCGCCTCCTCCATCCGGAAGGACACGTCCACCCCCGTCAGGGGGATGGGATGGCACATGGGTATGATCTCCCATGTACGCTTGGCGGCCATGATGCCCGCCACCTGGGCCACCGCCAGCACGTCGCCCTTCTTCATCCGGCCCTCCGCGATGAGCCGGAAGGTTTCGGCGTTCACCCGGACCGCCCCGTATGCCACGGCCTCGCGGGCCGTCTCTTCCTTTTCGCCCACATCCACCATCCGGGCCCGGCCCTGGTCATTGAAATGGGTCAATTCCTTGTCCATATTCATCCTCCGATCGCGCTCATACCGCGCCGGCTCTCGCTGCCTGTGTCCAGATGATGGCGCTGGGGCTTGGCGGCGATGCCGCCTCGGATGGCGGCCTCCAGCTCCCGGCCATGGAGGCCCCGGAGGGGTATCTCCATGGCGGAGTGGAGGCATGGCTTCAGCTTGCCGTCCGCCGTTACCCGGATGCGGTTGCAGCAGGGGCAGAAGTGATCGCTCACCGGCCGGATGAGTCCCACGGTGCCCGCCCCGTCCGGCAGCCGGTACAGCCGGGCCACCCCGTCGTCCCCGGCGGGGACCAGCGCGGGCACAGCCCGCAGCACCGCCCCGGCAGGGATGAACCGGCTCTTGTCCCAGCCCATGCAGGGCCCGATGGGCATCAGCTCGATGAATCGGATGCTGACGGGCTCATGCCGGGTCAGCTCCACAAAATCGGGTATCTCATCGTCGTTGACCCCGCCCATAAGCACGCAGTTGATCTTCGGCGGGGGAAAGCCCGCCTCCCGGGCGGCCCGGAGTCCGGCCAGGGCGTCGTCCAGGGTCCCGATGCGGGTGATATGCGCATACCGCTCCGGCCGGAGGGTGTCCAGGCTGATATTCAGCCGCCGCACCCCCGCCTGACGCAGGGGCAGGGCGAGCTTGGGCAGGAGCACCCCATTGGTAGTCAGGCAAAGCTCCTCCACGCCCTCTATGGCGGCCAGCGTCCGGCAGATGTGCGCAATCCCCCGCCGGACCAGAGGCTCGCCTCCCGTGATCCGCACCTTCCGCACCCCGCAGGCCACGGCGGCCCGGACGATCTGTTCCATCTCCTCATAGGACAGGATATCCCGGTGGGCGCGCTTGGGGACGCCCTCCTCTCCCATGCAGTACCGGCAGCGGAGATTGCACCGGTCCGTCACCGACAACCGCAGATAGGTGATCTCCCTTTCAAATGTATCTCTCATAGGCGAAGCACTTCGATCATCTCTCCTGCCGCCAGGGGCGGGCTGTTTTCCGGCACCAGGCCCAGAGCGTCGCATCCGGCCAGGGAGGACAGGATGCCGTTGCCGTCCCCCTCATGATGGTGAAAGAGCGCCTGCCCGCCGGAGAAGGCCAGGTGTCCCCGGAGGACCCGGGGCATCTGCGTCCTCTTGCCGTAGGGCCGTGCCATGACGGCCCGGAACGTCTCCGGCAGCACGTCCCGCCGGCCGCAGAGCTTTCGTATATAGGGCATCCCCACCCGAAGCAGGGCCAGGGCCGCCGCGCCGGGATTGCCCGACAGGCTCAGCAGCACTTTTCCGTCCTTCACCGCCGCCAGGGTGGAGCCTCCGGGCTTCTGGGCGAACTTGCGAAACAGCAGTTCCCCGCCGATGGCCTCCGCCGCCCTCTGGGCCCAGTCATAGTCCCCCACCGAGGCGCCCCCGGTTGTGATGACCATGTCGCTGCCCTCCAGCGCCTCCAAAAGCCTTGCGGATATGGCGTCCGGATCGTCCGCCACGGTCCCGCCGTCCACGGCATCGACGCCCCGGGACCTCAGCAAGGCGGTGATATAGACGGTGTTGGAGTCGTATATCTTTCCCGGCTCCCAGTTCTGGCCAGGTCTCAAAAGCTCGCTGCCGGTACTGAGAACCGTGACCGCCGGGCGGGTATACACGGGTGCCTCCGTGAAACCCTGGCCCGCCAGCAGACCCAGGGCCGCCGGCTCCAGCACATCGCCCCGCCGGGCCAGCACGCCGCCCGCGGCCACGTCCTCTCCGGCCCGGGCCACGTTGGAACCGGGGGCACAGGGGGAAAATATGGTCACATGATCGGGTCCGAACTCCGTCTGCTCATACTTCACAGTGGTATCGGCTCCCGGCGGCATGGGTCCGCCGGTGAGTATTTTTGCCGCCTGGCCGGGTCCCACGGGATACCGGGGCACCGTCCCGGCGGGTATTTCCTCCGTGATGGACAGAGTCACGGGATGCTCCCGGCTGGCGTTGACGGTATCCGCTCCCCGGAGGGCATAGCCATCGAAGGGGCTCCGGTCAAAGGGCGGCACGGACAGCCGCGCCGTCATATCCGCCCCCAGCACCCGGCCGCAGGCGGCCGCCAGCGGGACGGTTTCCGTTTTTAATGACACAGGCACGGCCAGCAGCCTTTCCACGGCCTGCGCCGGCGTTATGCGCTCCACAGTCATCCCTCCCGTAAAAACATGATATCCGCCGGAGCCATACTCACCGAGAGCGTCTCCGGCTCCCCCAGGGCGGCCCACCGCTCGTGGCTCAGCTCCATCCGCAGGCGGCTCCAGCCGGTCTCCCCGCCGGGGGTCCTGAGCATGACCACCGTGGAGAACAGGTCCCGCACCACCCGCTCCACCTGGCAAGGGATGGGATTGGGTCCCGGTCCGGGCTGGATAAAGTGCGACCGGATGCCGGCGCAGGCGGCGTCACGGGGGATGGACGGCCCCTCTATGGTCACGCCCCAGTCCAGCGCCCGGGCATGACCGCCGTCCAATCTCTCAATCCGGGTGAAGTTCTTGCAGCCGGACAGAAGACACGCGGACAGCGTCTCCGGCCCGCGAAAGAGCCGCTCCGCCGTCTGCACGGCCTCGCTCCGGCCGTCGCTGAGCACGCATACGCGATCGCACAGGCGGAACACCTCGTCCCGGCTGTGGGATACGAACAGCGTCATGCCGCCGAAGGTCTTCAGGATATCCGCCAGCTCCAGTTCCACCTGCCACTTTAAATAGTCGTCCAGGGCCGTGAAGGGCTCATCCAGCAGCAGGGCCTCCGGCCCGCTGACCAGTATCCGGGCCAAGGCCGTGCGCTGCTGCTGCCCGCCGGAGAGCTGGGCGGGATACTTCTCCTCCAGACCGCTCAGGCCGAGGGCGCCGATCACGCTCCGCGCCGCATCCCGCCGCTTGTCCTTAGACAGCCGCCGCGCCCCGGCCAGCACGTTCCGCTCCACGGTCATGTTGGGGAACAGGGCGTACTGCTGGAAGAGGTATCCCACCCGCCGCTGCTGGGGGGATAGGTCGATGCGTTTTTCCGAATCGAACAGCGTCCGCCCGTTGAGCACGATCCGCCCCTCGTCCGGCTTTTCCAGCCCGGCGACGCACTTCAGCGTCATGCTTTTGCCGCATCCCGAGGCCCCCAGGATGCCCAGCACCCCGTCCCCCGTCTCAAAGGACACGTCCAGAGAGAAGGCGCCCAGCTTCTTTCTTATGTCAACCGACAAGCTCATATCACGCCGCCTTTCTCCGCTGACCGGCATGCTTTCTGTCCCTCTCCAGAAGGTTCACCGCCAGCAGCACCACGGCGGAGATGGCGATGTTGATCAGGGTCCATTTTAGGGCCAGGGCATCGTTGTCCGTGCGCCAGAGCTGGTAGACGGTGGTGGATATGGTGGCGGTGCGGCCCGGCGTGTAGCCGGCGATCATGCTGGTGGCGCCATATTCCCCCAGGGCCCGGGCGAAGGCCAGCACCGTCCCGGCCAAGATCCCCTGCCGGCAGGTAGGCATCTGGACGCGCCAGAACACATAGGTGTTGGAAAGGCCCAGTGTCCGGCCGGCGCCGGCCAGGTCCTGATCGAAGGACTCAAAGGCGCCCCGGGCCGTCCTGTACATGAGGGGGAAGGCCACCACCACCGTGGCAAAGATGGCGCTCCACCACGTCATCACCAGCCGCAGGCCGAACAGCCGCAGAAACAGCGCACCCACTACCCGCTTAGGTCCCAGCACACGCAGCAGCAGATAGCCGACTACCGTTGGGGGCAGCACAAGCGGCAGCGTCAGCGCCACGTCTGCCACACCCTTGACCAGCCGGGGCAGCCGCGCCACATAGTAGGCCGCGGCGATGCCCAGGAAGAAAACCACCGCCGTGGAGATGGCGGCGATGCGCAGGGAGTTCAACAGGGGAAACCAGTCCATCGAAAACACCTTAAAACCTTTATGAAGAATTTGGGCTGCCTGCGAGCATCAATAAAAACGGCAAAACGGCCCGTTTTGAGAACACAAAACGGCCGTTTTCATCAGCGGCGGTCTGTTCCTTCTCAAATACGGAGAGGCCGCGCCGTTTCCGGCAGGACCCGGGAGTTCCGCAAAGGAACTCCGGCCAGACGCTCATGGGCTCACGCCTTTAGACCGCCAGGCTTCGGAACCAGTGATTTTAGCAACGTTATTATATGTCTTTCCGCCCCGGCTGTCAAGACAAAGGAAATCATCCGTCTGAGCGGAGGGAAGGAAAAAATGGCGGGCCTTCTGTTGCATTTTCCCGGACGGCATGGTAAAATATTTATTTGTGTGAATTTATAAATGTAATGTCTGTCATACGGGACAGGGAGAACGTGTAATATGCAAGAGCTTAGAAACATCGCCATCATCGCTCACGTGGACCACGGCAAGACCACCCTGGTGGACGCCATGCTCAGGCAGTCCGGCGCTTTCCGCCAGAATCAGCAGGTGGTGGAGCGGGTCATGGACTCCGGCGACCTGGAGCGGGAGCGGGGCATCACCATCCTGGCGAAGAACACCGCCAT
>CAZVRP010000084.1:0-7389 GCA_964630255.1 uncultured Oscillospiraceae bacterium
AAAATTTATTATAGCATAGGAATTCTTTTCCGTCAACCGACCGTCCTGGTGAAACGGCAAAAGACCGCCGCGCAGCCGGACAGGCTGTTCGCACGGCGGTCTTTATGGTTTTCGGCTGCGGCCGCGCCGCCGTCATGGGCGGGCACGGTTCGCTGTGGCCTCACAGATCAGGAGGCCAAGAAGTCCTCGTAGGACAGGATACGGCCCTGCATGACCAGCATATCAAAGGTGCTGGAGGCGTCGCCGCCCTCTTCATACGCCTCGATGGCCTCAACAGTCATATCAATGATGTCAGGAGGAGCGGAGGGGTCGGACTGCAGGGCATCGATGGCATACTGCTTGTAGCCGTCCAGGTCACGGCTGTAGTCAGCGGTGGGTTCGAACAGCTCGGCAACGGGTTCGCCGGTGGGCTCGCCAGTGGCTTCGCCGCCCTCGGCAGCCTCTTCAGTGGCCTCGCCGCTGGGCTCGCCGGAAGCGCCCTGCTTGACAGCCTCGCTGACCATGCCCTCGGTGTCGGCCTCGGGCTTGCCGGCGGCCAGCCAGGCGTCATAGGTCAGCACGCCCACGCTCTCGAACAGAACAGTGGACTGAGAAAGAGCCTCGATGTCTTCAAAGGTCTGGCAGGCCTCGATGAGAGCGGCCATATTGGCTTTCTCTTCCTCGTCGGGAGCGCCGGCTGCGGCATAGGCCGCAAAGTAGGCCTTGTACTCGGCAAAGTCGTCGCCCTCGGCCTCGGGGGCGGCGGCATCGGCGTCGGCCGCAGTGGCGTCGGGAGCGACCTCGACAGCAGTTTCGTCCCCGCCGCTGGAGCCGCAGGCGGCCATCGCAAGGACCATGACCATGGCCAGGAGAAGCGCAAGAATCTTCTTCATTTTGGGTTTTCCTCCTACTATGTATTATTGGGTCTTAATATTATAAGGCTCCGCCGGCAAACTGTCAATGATAAAAGTCATTTTTTCTTCTCCAATGGCCGGCCGGGCGGATCGTGACAGATCCGGTATTATATGTTATAATGCCAATTGATCGCCATCCTGATGGAAAGAGGTCCTCATGTGAATACACGCTCATTTAAAAATTCCGCCCTTCTGCTTCTCACCGCCCTGATTTGGGGCGTGGCCTTCGTGGCCCAGAAGGACGGTATGAACTATATCGGTCCGTTCACCTATAACGGTGTGCGCAGTCTCATTGGCGGCGCGGTGCTATTGGTCCTGTTGCCGGCGCTGGACAAGCTTCGCGCCCGTGGCGGCGCTTTTGAAAGAGGTCGCCGGCGGGACATTTTGGTGGGCGGCGTGCTGTGCGGCGTGGTGCTGTTCACCGCGTCCATGCTCCAGCAGTTCGGCATCGCCCTCCAGGGTCCGGAGACCAACGTGGGCAAGGCCGGCTTCATCACCGCCTGCTATTGCGCCATCGTGCCGGTGATGGGCCTGTTCGTCAAAAGACGGTCCCCTCTGCTAGTATGGCTGGGGGTGGCCGTGGCGGTGGCGGGCTTCTTCTTCCTCTGCCTGATGGACGGCCTGGCGGCCGGCCAGGGTCTGGGCCTGGGGACCAGCGATCTTTTGCTTCTGCTTTGTGCCGTGTTCTTTTCCGTACACATCCTGGTCATCGACCGGTTCTCCCCGCTGGCGGACGGGGTACGGCTCAGCTGCATCCAATTTCTGGTATGCGGGGCGCTGTGCCTGCCATGTATGTTCATCTGGGAACATCCTGTCTGGCGGGACATCTGGGCCTGTCGGCTCCCCATCGCCTATGCGGGCGTCATGAGCTGCGGCGTGGCCTACACACTCCAGGTGGTGGCCCAGAAGGGGGTCCATCCGGCGGTGGCGTCCCTGCTTTTGAGCCTGGAGAGCGTGTTCTCCGTTTTGGCGGGCTATGTGCTCATGCCCGGCTCCGTCCTGTCCGGCTGGGAGCTTTTCGGCTGTGTGCTGGTCTTTGCGGCGGTCATCCTGGTAGAACTGGCCCCGAACAGAGATTGGGCCGGACAGATTGCCTCCGGAAGAAAGACATAATGCTGTTGCCTGCCAGGGAACAGCGGTTGGTGAAATGGAGCCATCCGGCGGCGGATCGCCGCCGCGGCGGGCTTCCGGTGCGGCAGCGGTGTGCGGCGCACGATATCCCATGCGCCCGAAAAGGCCGCTTTCATGGCTCATACTGGTCCAGGACCTCCAGCATCTGGTCGATCATCTCCTCGTCGGAGAGCCGGAACTTCACCTCTACCCGACGGCTGGCCGCCGCGTCCACGTTGCCGCCGCTGTCATAGATGGGGCTGCTCCAGGACCGGCCGCTGACGGAGACCAGCTCCCGCACCCGGCTGAGCATATCCCCGGAGAACATGCTCTGCCCATCGTCCAGGCAGTAAGCTGCCACCGCCGCCGCCCGAGCCTGGCTCAGGTCCAGGTTGTATACATAGGAGCCGGAGGTGTCAGTGTGGCCCTCGATGATGATCTCTGAGATATAATCGATGTACTCATCCGACAGGACCACATCGAAATAGGCGGGCAAAAAACCGGCCAGAGCCTTTTCGCCCTCCTCGCTCAGTTCCGCGCTGTCATAGTCGAACAGAACGCTGGAATCCAAGGTGATGGCGCCGGTCTGCTCATCGACGGATATGCTCAGGTCAGAGGAGGAGAAGGCATTCGACAGCGCCGCGATCAGCTCCCGCTTCACGCCGATGATGTCCTCCAGTTGGACCTGCTGGTTTTCCAGCTCTGTCTGCTGTCGGGCAAGGGCGGCCTGCTGCACCCCCAAAAGGGCTTGAGCAGCTGCCAGCTCCTCCTCCCGCTGTTCCAGCAGCGCCTGGGCGTCCTCCAGCTCGGTCTGCTGCTCATCTAGCCGGGCCTGCTGCTCGTCCAGCTGAGTCTGCTGGTCCTGGAGCAGCGTGTCCTGGGCTTCGGTCAGGTCGATATACCCCAGATTGTCCTCGATGGCCTGCTCCAACTCCTCCTCCCTCTCCCGCAGCGCCAGCTCGCTGGCGTCATAGGAGTTTTTCACCTGCATCAACACAAACAGCGAGCCGCAGATGATGAGGATGAACACCAGGAGCACGCCCGCCATCATGTCGGAGTAGGACTGCCAATAGGATGTCTCTTGGAACTCCGTAGGCTTTCTGGTTCGTCTCGCCATGTGTCCCTCCTCAGCGGCCGGTCCGGCGCTCAAGGTCGTCGTTGAAGCGGTCCAGGAGCTTCCGCGTGTCGGATACAGCCTTCAAAAGGAGCTTCAGCTCGGTATCGATGACCCTTGCGGTGCTCCGGATGTCCGTATCCACCCCTATCACAGTCTTGGGCAGGGCGTTCATGGTTTTCTCGACGCCGCCCACGGCCCCGGAGATGCTCTCCATGGCGCCGTTCAGCCGGGCGATGCTCTCATCCAGCCGGCTCAGGCTGTCGCTTACGCTCCGGCCCATGCTGTCAGCTAGGTCCCCGGCGGCCCGCGCCAGTCTGTCGGCGGCATCGTCCATCCCCGATGCGGCCGCGCCGGCCATGTCCCGGACCGCGCCGGCGGCTTCGGTGATCTGCCGGCCCGCCTCGGCTATCTGCCGGGCGCTGTCGGCCCCGGCGGCGTTCACCCGTGCCGCCGTGTCCTCCGTGGACCGGGCCGCCGCGAGCGCCCGTTCCAGGCCCCTAGTCACGGCGGCGGCGCTGTCCGTCACGGACCGGACCGCTTCCGCCTCCGCCGCCCGGCGGCCGTCATAGGCGCGGATAAGCGTATCCATATCCCGGATCACGCCGCTCTGGGCATCGGTAAGACTCCGGATCGTGTCGGTGTATGCGGCCATGGCCTGGGTGATCTGCAGGGCGGCGGCCTGGGCCTGGCCCAGGTCCTCCCCGGTCCGGCCCATGTCATCCGTCATAGTCCGGATGGCGGCGATCATCTCCGTTTCCCAGCGGGCCAGGTCCTCCGTCCGGTCCTTGAGCTGGCCGAAGATGTTGCCCAGGGAGCTGTTCATGCTGTCCAGAAAATAGCGGACCACCTTGTCCATTCCCGCCCGCTGGTCCTCGATGGCCACGGTCACATACTTGGTGATGGTGCTCTGGAGGGTATCCACTGTGGGCCCCATGAGAGTGATAACGGCCTCGCTCACCTGCTCGCCCACACTGGAGCCGAAGCGCTCCAGGGCGGCGTTCTGCTCCGTCTGGAGGCGGAGCATGGCATCCTGGGCGGCATGCTCATTGCTGGGACGGACGCACTCGGCAAAGGCGTCCTGGAAGCCGTACAGGGCCTGCAGGCCGTACCCGAGGAGCTTCTTATATGTCAGCCCGAACAGGAGAGAATAGATAAGGCCGAAGATGGACGTGAGGAATGCCACCTTGATGCCCGCCATCAGCGCCTGAGTGCTGGTCTGCATCACGTCCACGGATGAGGCGTCGAAATTCCGCAGGCCATATACCAGGCCGATGAACGTGAACAGGATGCCCAGCCCGCTCATGATACCGGATAACTGATCGCAGAAGGACTTGTTCACCGCAGCGTAGATCAGATCTTCGTCGATGTAGTCCTCGATGGATACGTCCGCCGTGAGGGAATTGCGCCGCTGCTGCCGCCGGGCCTCCCGGACATAGGCGCCGTACCGCTCGTCCAGGCGGCGTTCGCCGAATATGCCCTCCCGACCGAACCGGTTCCACAGGGCCTTCGGATCCTCTCCGGCCGACCGTACGGCGTCCGTCATCCGGGACAGGGCCCCGGTCACTCTGGTCAACGGGCGGGCGCAGCCGGCAAAATATATGATAAGAAAGACCAGCGCTACGGCATCGAACACCAGATTGATGAAGAAGTCTATGTACCCGCCCCCGGTCCGGGTGAGATAGAATACACCCACCGACACGGCGAAAACCGCGAGAAAGATCACCTTGCTCAGCGCGTTCCATGTCCCGCTCCGTCTGCCCATATCGTTCCTCCTCTGCATTGTCCGACATTTCCTTGTTTTTTGTCATTGTACCATACTTGCTGTCATGATATAATATAAATATGAAATCAGCGTGAAGCAAATGTGACAAAAAGCGAAAAATATCCGGTATTTCAGGATATTATTTCCATGTCACAGGAAAAGGAGAGCCTATGCTGCGCATTGGATGCCATATATCCTCCTCCGGCGGTTATGAGGCCATGGGCCGCCGGGCGGACAGTCTGGGGGGAAACACCTTCGCCTTTTTCACCCGCAACCCCCGGGGCGGGGCGGCCAAGGCCATCGACCCGGCGGATGTGGAGTCGTTTCTGGCCTTCTGCCGGGAGCGGGATATCGACCGGCTGGTGGCCCACGCGCCCTATACCCTCAACCCTTGCGCCGAGAAGGAAAACGTCCGGGAGTTTGCGCTGCAAACCTTTGCCGACGATCTGCGGAGGATGGAGAATACCCCCGGCCAGTACTATAACTTCCACCCCGGCAGCCATGTGGGTCAGGGGGTGGAAACGGGCATCGAAAAAATCGCTCAGGTCCTTGACCAGGTGCTGTTTCCCGACATGACCACCACCGTGCTGCTGGAAACCATGGCCGGCAAGGGCAGCGAGGTGGGCGGCCGCTTCGAGGAGCTCCGGGCGATCATCGACCGTGTGGCGCTGGCGGACAAGCTGGGCGTATGCCTGGACACCTGCCACATCTGGGACGGGGGCTACGACATCGTGAACGACTTGGACGGCGTACTGGCCCGGTTCGATGATACAGTGGGTCTGGACCGACTGAAGGCGGTGCATCTGAACAATTCTATGAACGACCTGGGCGCCCGCAAGGACCGCCACGCCAAGCTCACCGAGGGCAAGCTCCCCCTGGAGGCCATCCGGCGCATCCTTACCCATCCCGCGCTGGCGAAGCTGCCCTTCATCCTGGAGACGCCCAACGATGAGGCGGGCTACGCTGCGGAGATAGCCCTGTGCCGGGAGCTTTACGGCGCCTGACGCATAGTTCGCGCTTCTGCCGGAAACACTACCGTCGGTGATGAAAAGCATGAAGCAGAATTTTATTGATGGCCAGGGTGTCCCCCTGGGGTTCGGCATGGCGCTGGCCCAGAACCCGGACGCCATGGATGTGTTCTCCGGGTTGACCCATGCTCAGCGGCAGCAGGTGCTGCAAAAGTCCAGCCGCATCCGCTCCAAGGATGAGATGCGCTCTTATGTAGATTCGCTTGTAGGTATGGACCCAAATGAAATACTTTGACGGCTCGGGCCGGGCGTTTCATCAAAAACGTCCGGCCCGAGCTTGTCAAAAAACAAGTTTTTTGACCGCTCTGACTGGCCCGACCGCATGGCTCGTCCCGAATAGGCATCACTCGGCATTCAAGGCCGCCAGACCTTGAAATGTGCGGGATTCTACAAATCGGAGAATCTCTCTCCGAATGGAGCGGAGAGCGCTAGCGGGATCATAGGTTGCCTCCGGAGCCCAAACCGGGGTAAGCTGTGAGAAAATTCGCACAGGAGGGCGCCCTATGTTTCATATCTTCACGGATCTCGCCGCTAATCTCCCCCAGGAGCTGGTGGAGCGGTACAAGATCGATATCATACCCATCCGCTGCACCGTGAACGGCAAGGTCCTGGACGTATCCGAAGGCTTTGACGGCCCCGCTTTTTACGCATCCATGAGGGCCGGGGCCAAGACCGGAACCTCCATGCCGCCCCTGGGATGGTTTTTCGACCTGTTCGAGGAGGTCCTGGACAAAGGCGAGGATCTGATGTACATCGGCCTGTCCAGCGGCATAAGCGGCACGGTAAACGCCGGGCGCTCCGTGGCGGAGGAGCTGCAGGCAAAGTATCCCCAGCGGAAGCTGGCCGTCATCGACTCAAAGGGTGCTTCCCTGGGAGAGGGTCTGCCGGTCCTGTACGCCGCCCGCCTCCGGGAGCAGGGGGCCGGCTTTGAGGAGACAGTGACCGAAACCCAGGATAAATGCGACCACATGTGGCAGGTATTCACGGTGGAGGACCTGGACTATCTCCGCCGGGGCGGGCGGCTCCACACCGCCGTGGCCAAGGTAGGCAGCGCTCTGAACGTGAAGCCCATCCTATTCGGCGACGACCAGGGCCATATCGTTTTGAAGCATATGAATGTAGGCCGGAAGCGCTCTTTGGACACCCTGGCCGCTAAGTACCGGGAGCACTGCGCGGATATGAGCCAGCCGGTGGGCCTGGCCCATTGCGACAGTCCCGCCGACACCGACGCCGTCATCAAAAAGATCCGGGACGCCGGCTGTACAGGCCCCATCTTGAACGTGTGCTATGAGCCCGTTACCGGCTCTCACGTGGGACCGGGCGCCGTGGCCCTGTTCTTCTATGGGCCCCACCGCTGAGAATTGATGCGGCGCATTTCCCACCCCCGGCGGGTCCGCCGGGGGCGTTTCTATCCCGGGCAGAGATCGCTCTCCCGCCGGGAGGTTGAAAAAGGAGCGCGTAGATGGTATAATAACACTA
>CAZVRP010000085.1:0-7344 GCA_964630255.1 uncultured Oscillospiraceae bacterium
TGGCGGCGTTCATGCTGCCCTCGGCGTCGCCGGCGCCCACGATGTTATGGACCTCGTCGATGACCAGAATGATATTGCCCTGACGGCGTATCTCATCGATCAGGCTCTTCATCCGGCTCTCGAACTGTCCCCGGAACTGGGTCCCTGCCACCAGAGCGGTCAAGTCCAGCAGATAGACCTCCTTGTGCTGGAGCTTATAAGGCACCTGGTTGGCGGCGATGCGCTGGGCCAGGCCCTCGGCGATGGCGGTCTTGCCCACGCCGGGCTCGCCGATGAGGCAGGGGTTGTTCTTCTGCCGCCGGTTTAGGATCTGGATGACCCGCTCCAGCTCCTCGGCCCGACCGATCATCTTATCCAGCTTGCCCTCCCGGGCCTGCTGGGTCAGAGACAGACAGTAATTCTCCAAAAATTTCTTCTTGCCGCCCCGGCGCTCCTGGCCGGGCTGGCCGGGCTGGCCGGGCCCAGGTCCGGGGCTGGGGCCGGGAGAAGCGGTGTTGTTGTTCATCTGTCCCTGGGGCCCGCCGAACAGTCGGTTGAGGAAGGGGAAGGTAGCAGTCTTGCCCTGGTCTTCCTCCTCGGTGTCGTCGGCGGCCTCGATGTCCATCAGGCCCTCAATGCCGTCCGGGCCGCCCAAAGCGTTGGTCATTTCGCCGGACAGGGCGTCCAGGTCCTCGTCGGACAGGCCCATCTTGGAGATGATATCGTCCACAGGCTTGATGTGCAGCTCCCTGGCGCATGACAGGCACAGTCCCTCGTTATGGGATTGGTTGTTCTCGATCTTTGTGATGAAGATGACCGCCATATTTTTATGGCAGCGGGCACACAGTGTAGGTTGCATTGGGAAATCTCCTTATGAGGTCAAAAAGTGATATAGTTTGCCAGCATATTTTTATCAAGGAAATACGCGGCCAGGCCCGTGGAGCGAACAGTCTCCTCGGGCAGTAGGATGCCGATGAACTGCATTGCCCATACCACCACGGAGCAGAACAGAGCGCCCGTGAAGATGCCGATGGCCAGGCCGCCTATATCGTTCACGATGCCCACATACGGTATCCGGAAGCTCAGATTGGGGATGTTCACGATTACGATCAACACTGTGAACACCAGGATGAAGGCCAGCAGGAAGCCTCCGTACCATGTAATGGACTGACATACCACCGTCACCACAGAGGACACCAGAGAGGCGTTGTTCTCCTCGGCGTATTCTAAGGAGCGGTCGGTCAGTGTGCGCGCCAGCTCGTCATACAGACCCAGGCCCTGATAGGTGGTCAGAGTGATCTCCTCCCGGGCCTCCGGCCGGCTGTCCAGCAGGTCGCCCACAGACAGGTCCACGTCGAAATCGCCGTTTTCGTCCGGCTCATAGCCGAAGGCCAGATAGGTGTTCTCCTGGACCTGATTTTCGATGTAGCCGTTGACAAAGGGCTGGAGCACGGGAATGACCTCATAGGAGAAGGTGTCGGTCAGAAGCTGCGCGCCATATAGAGATAGTATTATCACCAGCACCTCGATAATTCCCATGATGATGCCCTTTTTGAATCCCTGCCAGGCACAGATGATGAGGATGGCAATCAGGACAAGATTGATGACAGAACTCAGATCCATAAATACTACCTCGCGCAAAAAGTAAGTGGCCGGGTCAGGTCAGAACTGGTAAACATCCGCGTAGTTGGAGGCGATGAGCAGCGCCTCGCCCCTGTCCCGGAGCAGACCGAATTTGAAGCCGGGCAGACCGGTGAGGCGGCCCCGTTCGGACAGAGAGCTGTTGTAAAGCACGGCGCCGTCGGCGCAAAGAACCATGATCTCCGCGTCCCGGGCGGTGAGACATACGATGCCGCTGTCCACATCCGCCGTGCCCAGCACGTTTCCCCCGGCGTCCAGGGATACCAGCGAGGCCACGGTGCCCGTCCGGTAGGGACTCAGGGCCACAGCGGCATAGCCGCTGCCGTCGAAGGTGTAGGCGGTCAGGTATTGGCCGGAAAAGGTGTAGGTGTTTTTCCAGGCGCCGGTGTCGTCGAAGAAGAACATCTGCTCCGAGGAGATCGCGCACAGCTCCCGCTCGGAGAACCAGTGCACATCCAGCAGCACCGTGTCTGTCACGGAGAAAGCGGTCTGCTGGTCGGTGCTGGAGAGATCGAAGAAACGGACCTCGCTGCCGGAGGAGGTGTAGCTGAGCACCGCCAGCTGCCGGCTCTCCGGAGAGACGCAGGCGCTCATGATCCAGGCGGAGGATGAATACCATTCGTAGATGACATTCAACTCCGGGTCATATACTGTGACCATGGCCCGATAGCCGGTGGCTGTAGTAGTCACGGCCATATAGCCCGCCTCCGACACAGTGGCAGACAATATCTCACCTGGAACGGACAGCTCCTGCACGTTGCCCTCAAAATCGGCCACGGCCAGCTTTGTGCCGCCCAGATCATAGAATACGGCGTAGTCCGCGCATCCTGCGGCGGTGGGATTTTCCATCTGCATGAGTTTGCTGGTGACGGCCACGCCTTCGCCGTTCAGAAGCTCCAGGCCTGTGCCATTGGCCACGGCCAGCCCCTGTCCGGCGGCGGCGAATGCCTGACCGGAGCCGGCGTCAAAGACATATTCCTCCTGGGCCACGGCCACGGTATCCGTTGAGAGGATCAGGTTGTCCGAATCGAACCGGTCCCGATAAAGCCAAATGACAACGGACGCGGCCAGCAGTACCATGGCGGCGGTCAGAGCTGCCACGGCCCCCATGGTGTCTTTGGGGGACAGGATGAAGCGGCGCGCTCCGGCCTCTGCCCTGGTCCGGGTCCGGCGGAAGGTGACGGCGCGGCGCTTTTTTTCCGGGGGCGCATCGGTCCCGGCGGACGCCGGCGTCTTGTCGGGGGCGGCCGCCGGTGTCTCCGGCGTCACCAGGCGCAGGATGGGGGCCGCCGCCTCCCGGGCGGTGGATTCCGCCTTGGGCCCGGGGGCCTTCTCCCGCCTGACACCGGAGGGCTTTGCCTCCTTGGGCACGGGGATGTCCGGCGTCTCCGGCGTATGAGTCGCCGGTCCTTTCGTCTTCACATTCCGGGTCCGGCCGTTTTTTTTCAGATGTTTGTTTGCCATGGGCCATCCCCTTGGTGTTTGTAACTATATATTTTATCACAGACAGTCAAGCGTTGTAAACTTGTCAGGGCACGGCCATCATGGAGCCCACCGGACCATCGTACCAGAGCCGGTGCATATAGAGCCCCTGGGGGGGCATTGTGGGACCGGTCCGGCGACGGTCCCCCCGGGTGAGCAGGGCGGGGATATCCTCCGGGGCCAGCTTGCCGTCGGAGGCATATACCAGCGTGCCCACAATGGCCCGGACCATATTGTATAAAAACCCGTTGGCACACACGGACACGGTTATCATGTCCCCAGCCCGCTCCGCCCGGCACCAGTGGACAGTGCGGACGGTGGTCTTTGTCTGGGTACCCACGCTGCGCACGGCGGCGAAGTCGTGAGTGCCCACGAAAGCGGCGGCGGCCGTATCCATGACCTCCACGTCCAAAGGGGCGGGCCAGAAGCAGGCCCGGCTGTCCAGGAACGGGTCCCGGATGCGGCTGTTGTGGATGCGGTAGATATACTCCTTTTGAATGCAGGAGCCTATGGCATTGAAGTCCGGCCGGGCCTCCACGGCGGCGGATACGGCGATGTCTGCCGGCAGGCGGCTGTTCAGAGCCAATGGCACCCGGTCGATGGGGATGGCGCAGTCCGTGCAGAAGTTGGCACAGTAGCGCAGAGCGTGGACGCCCGCGTCCGTCCGGCCGCAGCCGATCACATGAACCGGGTGCTTCACGATCTTTTCCACGGCCCGTTCCAGGGTCTGCTGGACGGTAGCCTCCTCGGCCTGGGTCTGCCAGCCGTGATAGGCGGTGCCGTTGTAGGCCAGGCGCAGGGCGATGTTTCTCATATGCCCGCCTTTCTGAGCAGGATCACTCCGACCACCAGCAGCGCACCCAATGCGAAAGCTGCGGCGTCTCGTCCGGCCATGTGCAGCTCCTTCATCCTGGTGCGGCCCTGGCCGCCGTTATAGCATCGGCATTCCATGGCCAGCGCCAGTTCCTCTGAGCGCCGGAAAGCGGACACGAACAGTGGGATCAAAAGGGGCAGCAGCGCCCTGGCCCGCTCCGGGAGGGTGCCTGTCTCCAGGTCCGCGCCCCGCGCCTTTTGGGCCGACATGATGTGGTCCGTCTCCTCGATGATGGTGGGAATGAACCGCAGTGCGATGCACATCATCAGGCTCAGCTCATACACCGGCACCTTCAGCTTCTTCAAGGGGGACATGAGCCGCTCCAGTCCGTCGGTGATGGCCAGAGGGGAGGTGGTGTAGGTCAGCAGGAAGGTGCCCGACACAAGCAGTATCACCCGCAGCACCATGGTCACAGCGTTGTGCAGGCCGGTGTAGGTGATGCGGATAAACCGCCAGTGGAGGATGTAGTCCTCCCCGGAGGTGAAAAAAAGGTTCAAAATGCCGGTGAAAGCAATGATGAATATCAGAGGCTTCAAGCCACGCAGCATAGCCTTGGGCCGGATGTGGCTCACGGCCATCACCGCTCCCAGGGCCGCCAGCACCAGAAGATACCCGCTCCAGGAGCCGGCAATGAACAGGGCAACGATGTATACCACGGTCAGTATCAGCTTCGTCCGTGGGTCCAGCTTATGCACAGGGGTGTCACCGGGAAAGTACTGACCCAGGGTGATATCCTTCAGCATGGGGCGCCCTCCCTCCCGTACATGGCCAGGATGGCCTGGGCCAGCTCATCGGTAGTGTATATGCCCTCGGGAAGGGGCACGCCCCGCTCCCGGAGCAGCAGGGCGATCCGGGCCGCCCCCGGCAGATCCAGGCCCATGGCCAGAAGCTCGGCACTCCGGGCGAATATCTCCGGCGGCGTGCCCTCCATGGCCACCCGGCCGTTTTCCATCACCACCAGCCGGTCGCATCGGTTGGCTGCGGTCATGTCATGGGTGACGAGCAGCACAGTGGCGTTCCGGACCTCCCGCCAGCGGAACAGCATATCCAACATATCCGCCCGCCCGGCGGGGTCCAGGCCCGCCGTGGGTTCATCCAGCACCAGAAGCTCCGGCTCCATGGCCAGCACGCCGGCGATGGCCGCCCGTCGCTTCTGTCCCCCGGATAGCTCCAGGGGCGACTGGCCAAACACGCTCTCGTCCAGGCCCACGAAGGCGGCAGCCTCCCGGACACGGCGGTCGATCTCGGTCTGGTCCAGCTTCAAATTCTTGGGGCCATATGCGATGTCCTGAAAAACCGTCTCCTCGAAAAGCTGGTATTCCGGGTACTGCATCACCACTCCCACCCGGAACCGGGCGTCCCGGATGACGGCCTTGGAGGCAAAGATGTCCTGCCCGTCCAGAAGGACGGTCCCCTCAGAGGGCTTCAAAAGGGCGTTCAAATGGCCGATGAGGGTGCTCTTGCCGCTGCCCGTGTGGCCGATGAGGCCCACGGTCTGGCCGGCTTCCAGTGTCAGGTCTATGTGATCCAGGGCGACCTTTTCAAAGGGGGTGTCCTTGCTGTAAACATGGGTCAGCCCCCGCAGCTCTATCAACGGCATAGCAGAGCCTCCCCGATCGCCGCAGCGCAGTCCTCCGGCGTAAGGATCTCCGGCGGCAGGTCCATCCCTCCGGCGTTCAGCAGGCGTATGAGTTCGGTAGTGTCCGGCACCGTCAGGCTCAGCGCCTTCAATGCCTCCACCTGGGGAAATATGTCCCCGGGAGCTCCGTCCATGGCCACACGGCCCCGGTCCATCACGATGAGCCGGTCCGCCCGGGCGGCCTCCTCCATGTGGTGTGTGATGAGCACCACGGTGATGCCCCGCTCCCGGCACAGCCGCTCCACGGTGGAGATCACCTCCCGGCAGCCCCGGGGGTCCAGCATGGCAGTGGGCTCGTCCAGCACCAGTACCTCCGGCTCCATGGCCAGCACCCCGGCAATAGCCACCCGCTGCTTCTGCCCCCCGGACAGAAGATGGGGCGCGTGCATACGGAAATCATACATCCCCACCTGCCGCAGAGCTTCGTCCACCCGCCGCCGTATCTCCGCCGGCTCCACCCCCAGATTCTCCGGGGCAAAGGCCACGTCATCCTCCACTACATTGGCCACGATCTGGTTGTCCGGGTTCTGGAACACCATGCCCACCCGACGGCGGATGGGGATGAGATTGGCCTCGTCGGTGGTATCCATCCCATCTACCAGAACCTTTCCGAAGGCGGGGGTCAAAATTGCGTTCAAATGCTTTGCCAGGGTGGACTTGCCGGAGCCGTTGGCGCCCAGCACGGCCACGAAAGCACCGGGCAGGATATCCAGCGTGACGCCGTCCAGGGCTCTTGCCGGGGCGTCGGGATAGGCAAAGGAGATGTTTTGTATGCTTATAACAGGGTCCATAAAATCCTCACAGCTTTTCAACGATACCAGCGGCATGCCGCGCCGCAGGGGAGGACCAGCCCGGAGGCGCTGGCCCGCAGTCCAAGCTCCTGGGCGTCGCTGGTCCCTCCGTATCTTTTGGTAAAAACGCTCTCGGTGATATAGGTGAGCACAGAGGGAGACAGGCCGGTGGTATAGGAGTTGATGAGCACGAACAACGGCTCCTCCGACAAAAGCCGCGCAACGGTGGTCGCCAGCGGCCAGAGATTGTCCTCCAGACGCCACACCTCGCCTCCCGGCCCCCGGCCGTAGGAGGGCGGATCCATGATGACAGCGTCGTAGGTTCGGCCCCGGCGTATCTCCCGCTGGCAGAACTTGACACAGTCGTCCACGATCCATCGCACGGGCCGATCCGCCACCCCGGAGCAGACGGCATTCTCTCTGGCCCACGCTACCATCCCCTTGGCCGCGTCCACATGGCAGACCTCTGCTCCAGCGGCCAGACATGCCACCGTGGCGGCGCCTGTATAGGCGAACAGGTTCAGCACCCGGATGGGACGGTGTGCGGCGCGTATTCTTTCCATGGCCCAGTCCCAATTGGCGGCCTGCTCCGGGAACAGGCCCGTATGCTTGAAATTCATGGGCTTGACCTGGAAGGTCAGCGCGCTATAGCATATTCGCCAGCTGGTGGGCAGAGAATTTTTCTCCCAAGCTCCGCCGCCGGAGCGGGAGCGCTTATAGGCCGCGTCCGGTCTGGCCCACCGGGGATCGGTCCGGGGCGTGGCCCAGATGGCCTGTGGATCCGGGCGCAGCAGGATACAGTCGCCCCACCGCTCCAGCTTTTCCCCGCCGGAGGCGTCGATCAGTTCATAGTCGCGCCACTTGTCCGCAATCCACATAACGACCTCCCGGATATGACCGCCCACATATAAATAGAGATAGTATTATACCACTTCTAT
>CAZVRP010000086.1:0-7235 GCA_964630255.1 uncultured Oscillospiraceae bacterium
CGTACATGAAAGCCTTGCCGGGCATGGTCTGATGGAAAGCGGTGTCGAACACGGCCACCTGGGGCACATCGCCCAGCACATCAGCACAGGCCTGGATGCCGATGATGTTGGCGGGGTTATGCAAGGGGGCCAAGGGATTGCACTCCTCAATGGCGGCCAGGACCTCGTCGTTGATGAGCACGGAAGCGGCGAACTTCTCGCCGCCGTGTACGACCCGGTGGCCCACGGCGTCGATCTCGCTCATGCTGGACACCACGCCGTATTCGGCGCTGGTCAGCTTATCCAGCACGGCGGCGATCGCCTCGGTGTGGGTGGGGAGAGAGACGGCCTCGTCAAAGACGGGCTTGCCGTTCTGGGGCTTGTGCTGCAGGTGGCCGTCGATGCCGATACGCTCGCACAGGCCCTTGGCCAGGAGGGTCTCGCTGTCCATGTCCAGCAGCTGGTATTTCAGGGAGGAACTGCCGCAGTTGATGACAAGAATTTTCATAGTTGATTCCTTTCGTCTTGTAAAAAAATAAAAAACGTGTAAAATGAAACAGGAAACTCTAATTTTCTATTTTATCGCAAATTTGGAAAAACGCAAGAGGCTGAATCAATTATGGCGGTGATCGGCGTAGTTGGGGAGTTCAACCCCTTCCATCTGGGGCATTACGAGCATCTGCGCCGCAGCCATGCGCTGGTGGGGGCGGACGCGGCTGTGGTATGCGTCATGAGCGGGGACTTCGTCCAGCGGGGCAGTCCGGCGGTCTTTGACAAGCATACCCGGGCTGAAACCGCCGTCCTGTGCGGGGCCGACCTGGTGTTCGAGCTGCCGCTGCCCTGGTGCGTGGCCTCGGCGGAGCGGTTCGCTAGGGGGGCCGTGGGGCTTCTGAACAGCCTGGGGGCGGTGACCCACCTCTCCTTTGGCAGCGAGGCAGGGGATCTGGTGCCTTTGACGGCCCTGGCCCAGGCTGCCCTGGAGCCGTCGAATGTTGAGAAAATAAAGGAGCGGATGGCCGGCGGCATGTCTTTTGCGGCGGCCCGGGAGATGGCGCTCCATGAGACATTGGGGGAGGAGGCCAGGCTCCTGCAAAAGCCCAACAATATCCTGGCTGTAGAGTATTTGAAAGCCCTGATCGCTCTTCACGCCGATATAACGCCCGTCACCACCTCCCGCCGTGAGAGCGGGCACGATGGCTTTTCCGCCGGACCCGTGCGCAGCGCCGCTCAGCTCCGGTCTATGCTGGAGGCAGGGGAAGATATATCCCCCTATGTGCCGCCGGCGGCGGCCGCCCTGCCGGGACGGGAGATGGAACGGGGCCGGGGTCCTGTGACCATGGAGCGGCTGGAGATGGCCATCATGGCCCGGCTGCGGATGCTGTCCCAGGCAGATTTTGAGGCTCTGCCGGACGCCACGGAGGGGCTGGGCAACCGGCTTTACAAGGCGGTCTGCGGCGAGGGAAGCGTGGAGGCGGTGCTCTCCGCAGTGAAGACGAAGCGGTATCCTCTGAGCCGTCTGCGCCGGATGGTGATCTGCGGCGCCCTGGGTGTGCGGGCAGATATGACAGCGGGCAGTCCTCCCTATGCCAGGCTGCTGGCGTCAACCGAACGGGGCAGGGCCCTTTTGCGGGACATGGGAGATCGCTCATCTGTGCCCATCATCAACAGGCCAGCCGGGGCAAAGGAGCTTCCCGGCCCGGCCCTGGATATATTTAACCTGACAGCGGCCGCCCGGGATTTCTATGTGCTGGGCTACGAGGCGGCTGAAGAACGGAGAGGCGGCTCCGACTGGAAGACGAGCCCTGTTACTTTATGATATGGATGAAAAGCTGATACAGATCGAAGACAGATATGAAAAGCTCCAGGCCCAGATGGCGGACCCGGCCACCTATGCCGACCCTGCCGCCTACGGGACCTTGGCCCGTGAGCAGAAGGAGCTGGAGGCGGTGGTGTCCGCCTGGCGCAGGGTCAAGGGGCTGAAAAACACAGCGGCCGAGGCGGAGGCGCTGCTGGAAACGGAGGACGAACCGGATCTGCATGCCTTGGCCCGGGAGGAGCTGACTGCGGTCCAGGAGGCCCTGCCCGGGGCGGAGCTGGCATTAAAGACGCTCCTTCTGCCTAAGGACCCCAACGATGAAAAAAATGTCATCGTTGAGATCCGGGGCGGCGTGGGCGGCGAGGAGTCGGCTCTGTTCGCCGCCAGCTTATACCGGATGTACGCCATGTACGCCGAGCGCCGGGGCTGGAAGACCGCCATCGCCAACCTCAATGAGACAGACCTGGGAGGCATCAAGGAGATCAGCTTCATCGTGGAGGGAGCGGGAGCCTGGTCCAGGCTGAAATTTGAGAGCGGCGTACACCGGGTCCAGCGGGTGCCGGAGACGGAGACCCAGGGCCGCGTCCACACCTCCACGGTCACTGTGGCGGTGCTGCCGGAGATGGATGAGGTGGAATTCAAGCTGGATATGAATGAACTGCGCATCGATGTGTTCCGCTCCTCCGGCGCCGGCGGTCAGAAGGTGAACAAGACGTCAAGCGCTATCCGGGTGACCCACATCCCCACCGGTACAGTGGTAGAGTGCCAGGATGAGCGCAGCCAGTATAAAAACAAAACCCGTGCCCTGTCCATCCTGGCCTCCCGGCTAGCGGAGGCTGAGCGGCAAAAACAGGCGGATGCTGTGGCGGACGAGCGCCGCAGCCAGGTGGGCACCGGCATGAGAAACGAGCGCATCCGCACCTATAACTTCCCCCAGGGAAGGGTGACGGACCACCGCATCGGCCTGACCCTGTACAAGATCGACGCAGTGATGAACGGGGATCTGGACGAGATCATCGATGCTCTGGTCACCGCCGACCAGGCAGAGAAGCTGCGGGCTGAGAGTATGTGATATGAGGACAGAATATATAGAAGACGGCGGCGGCATCGCCCGTGCGGCGGAGATCATACATGAGGGCGGGCTGGTGGCCGTGCCCACGGAGACGGTGTACGGCCTGGCGGGAAACGGGCTGAGCGCAGCCGCCGTGGAAAAGATATATGAGGTAAAGGGCCGGCCGGATTGGAAGCCCCTGAGTCTGATGGTCCCCGGGTCCGAGGCGCTGGGCCTGTACGGCCGGGACGTGCCCCGGGGCGCGTGGGTGCTGGCCAAGCGTTTTTGGCCCGGTCCACTGACTATTGTGGTGAAAGCGGACCCTAAAACCCCAAAAATTGTCCTGGCTGGTGGGGATACAGTGGGACTTCGTTGCCCTGACAGCGAAAAGACGCTGGCGCTTCTCCAGGCATGCGGCCTGCCTCTGGCCGCGCCATCGGCCAATCCCTCCGGGGCTCCCAGTCCCAAGACGGCGAACCAGGTTGCAGCCTATTTTGACGGAAAGATCGAGGCCATCATCGACGGCGGCCCCTGTGGCCTCGGGACAGAGAGCACCATCGTGGACATGTCCGTGACGCCGTACCGCGTCCTGCGCCGGGGCGCTCTGCGGCCGGAGGACATCCAGGAGGCGCTGATAGCCTCGCTGAAGATCGTGGGGGTCACCGGCGGCACTGGGGCGGGAAAGACCACCGCCCTGGAGACGCTGCGGGATATGGGCGTCCTTGTCATCGACGCGGATGCGGTGTATCATGATCTGTGCCGGGACAGCGCGGCTATGCTGGCCGAGATAGAGGGGCGGTTTCCAGGCTCCGTGGAGGGGGGCGTTTTGCAGCGGCAGAGACTGGGTGCGGCGGTGTTTTCAGACCCGCGGGACCTGGCGGACCTGAGCGCCATCACCGATGTATATGTGGACCGGGCCATCAACGAGCTGCTGGCGGACCACGCTGCGGCCGGCGGCCGGTATGCCGCCGTGGACGCCATCAACCTGATTGGGACCGGCCTGGCCAGGCGGTTCACAGCGCTGGTGGGTATCCTTGCCCCCGAGGAGGCTCGAGTGGCCCGGCTGGTGGCCCGGGAGGGCATTTCGGAGGAATACGCCCGTCTGCGCATCCGCGCCCAAAAGCCGGACGCCTATTTTGAGGAAAACTGCGATCACATCATAAGAAACGACGGCAGCCGGGAGGAATACCGGCGTGCCTGCGAAAAGATATTTAAGACTATATTGGAGGTTTGACTATGGATGAGTTGAAAAAAGAACTGTTTTATCAGCCAAAAAACGGCTATGACCTGATCGGCGCGGAGGAGCGCCTGGCCTGCGAGGACTACTGCCGGGGTTATATGGCCTATCTGGACGCCGCCCGTACCGAGCGGGAGGCCGTGAAGGAGGCCGTCAGGCTGGCGGAGGCAGCGGGCTTTGTGTCTGCCGACGGGTTCGAGGGTCCCATCAAGCCCGGGCAGAAAGTGTATTACAGCAACCGGGGCAAGAGCCTGCTGTTGGCGGTGGGCGGCAAAAAGCCCATGAGCGAAGGTGTGGTAGTGGAGGCGGCCCATGTGGACGCACCACGGCTGGATCTGAAGCAGCGGCCCCTCTATGAGGACGGGGAGCTGGCCTATCTGCGCACGCACTATTACGGCGGCATCAAAAAATACCAGTGGACCGCCATTCCCTTGGAGCTGCACGGCGCGGTGGCGCTGAAGGACGGCTCCGTTGTGGATGTGGCCATCGGCCGCGAGCCGGATGATCCTCAGTTCGTTATCACGGATCTGCTGCCCCACCTGGCCCAGGACCAGATGCAAAAGACCATGTCCAAGGGCATAGAGGGCGAGAAGCTGTGTATCCTGGCGGGGAGCGTGCCCTACGCCGGGGAGGGGTCAGACCGGGTAAAGCTGGCGATTATGAGCCTGCTGAACGACCGCTACGGCATCTCCGAGGCGGATCTCATCTCTGCGGAGCTGGAGGCGGTGCCGGCCTTCGATGTGCGGGAGCTGGGCCTGGACCGGAGCCTCATCGGCGGCTACGGCCAGGACGACCGGGTCTGCGCCTATGCGGAGCTGGCCGCTATCCTGGCAATGGACGTCCCGGAACGCACGGCTGTGTGCATCCTGGCGGACAAGGAGGAGATCGGCTCCGTGGGTGTATCCGGCATGCGCAGCCGGGCCTTTGAGTATTTCATCGAGCGGCTTTGCGGCGGAGCATGCACGTTGTACCAGTGCTTTTCCAAGAGTTTCTGCATCTCCGCAGACGTGACGGCGGCACTGGACCCCATGTACCCTGAGGTCAGCGAGAAGCAGAACGCCGCCCGCATCAACTATGGCGTGGGCTTTTGCAAGTACACCGGCTCCCAAGGCAAATCTGGGGCCAGCGACGCCTCCGCAGAGCTGGTGGGCGCCCTGCGCCGGATGTGCGATGACGCGGGCGTGGTCTGGCAGATGTGCGAACTGGGCAAAGTGGATCAGGGCGGCGGCGGCACCGTGGCCCTGTTCATGGCCGACCGGGATATCGACACAATCGATGCCGGCGTGCCCGTTCTGAGCATGCACGCGCCCTTTGAGACTACGGCCAAATTCGACTGCTATATGACCTATAAATGTATGAAAGCGGCCTATGAGGCGAAATAAGCACTTATAAAATCATCCGGGACCGGGAAAACTGGTTCCGGGTGATTTTTATGGAGGAAATCAAGACAGATGCGATAAAAGAGCTTGGGACCAGCGCACCGTCGGCTATCCAGGTGCTCACCATCATCGGACAGATTGAGGGACATCAGGTGCTTGCCGAGGAAAACAAGACCACAAAATATGAGCATGTACTGCCCCTGCTGGCGGCGGTGGAGGAGTCGGCCGATGTGAAGGGGCTGCTGATCCTGCTCAACACCGTGGGCGGGGACATTGAGGCGGGCCTGGCCATTGCGGAGCTCATCGCCGGGATGAGAAAGCCCACGGCGTCCCTGGTGCTGGGCGGCGGCCACTCCATCGGCGTGCCCCTGGCAGTGGCGGCCAAACGCAGCTTTATCGCGCCGTCGGCATCCATGACCATCCATCCCGTGCGGATGAACGGCACGGTCATAGGCGTGAGTCAGACTTACGAGTATTTTAACCGCACCAGGGAGCGGATTGTCCGGTTTGTGACCGCCAATTCCCACATCAGCCGGGAGAAGTTTTTGGAATATATGCTCCGCACCGGAGAGATCGCCAACGATGTGGGCAGCATTATCGACGGCAAGGAAGCCGTGTCTTGCGGGCTGATGGACGGCTTGGGCGGTCTGGCCGACGCGCTGTCGTGGCTCCATGATGCGGCCGTGTAGAAAATTTCCCGTTTTCCGACATTACCCTTGACAATTTCTGAAAGTGGTGTATAATACCAACTGTTCATGACCTAGCGGGATTGTGTAAAGGTAGCACAGCGGACTCTGACTCCGTATGTGAGGGTTCGAATCCTTCTCCCGCTGCCAAGCTGAAAGCCCTGGAATCTCAACGATTCCGGGGCTTCTTCTATGCCTTGTTCGTCTGTTTTATCGCACGGTTTGTGTGTAAGCGTCAAACGACATAAAAAGGACCTGCGGGAAAAAGCGCCGACCCTGCGTATAAAACAAGAACGTCTGACTCAAACTAGCGGAAGGTGATCTTTATGAATATGACGAACAGTGAATACAACGAATATATCAAGAACAAGGCCCCCAAGTCACCGATTGCCGGCGACCTTATCAAGGCTTTCGTGGCGGGTGGACTCATCTGCTGTGCGGGCGAGGGCTTGCGTATGCTCTATGAGGATTGGGCGGGCCTGCCGGAGACGGACGCCGCCACGGCGGTGAGCATGACGCTGGTGTTTTTGTCGGCGCTTCTGACTGGTCTGAATATCTATGACAAGATAGCCCGCTTTGCAGGAGCGGGGACGCTGGTACCCATCACGGGCTTCGCCAACTCTGTGGTATCCCCGGCGCTGGAATTCAAGACCGAGGGCTTCATTCTGGGTACGGCGGTGAAGATGTTCACCATTGCCGGACCTGTCATCACCTTTGGCCTGACAGCCAGCGTGGTCTATGGACTCATATTGTGTCTGCTGCAATAAATTCGCCTTCGCTGCCGGTTTTCGGCGGCTATATTGTAGGCCGGGCAGTTTTATGAACGCATGTAGTGTCAAGCTTTTTTGTAACATTTGTGGCTAAAATTGATAGGATTGTTACCAGAAGTCTATCGAAGATGTCAGGTCTTGTCAATCTGCTTCACACCGCTGCACAGCCATGCCATTGGCAAAATCTGCCACCCCCCGATTTTTGAGTGCGCAAGCAATCCACACGGAATGTCTGTCCCCGCCCCTCTCTCATATAGCAAAGGCTCAATGTTTCCTTGCGGCATATCTTTGTATATTCGTCATAATGAATAAATTTA
>CAZVRP010000087.1:0-7115 GCA_964630255.1 uncultured Oscillospiraceae bacterium
ATTACAATCCGCCCCGGGCTTGACAGCGTTGGCCCAATTATACTAAAATAAGACGCCGCACAGGCGGCGAAAGGGGAAGAACTTCAATGAATCTGCCGAACAAGCTGACGGTGCTCCGCATTGCAATGACGGTGCTGATGGTGGTGTTTCTGCTGATGAGCGGGGCGGCGTGGGCCTGGCTCGCGGCGGTGATGTACGCGCTGGCGTCGCTCACCGATGCGGCGGACGGGCGCATCGCCCGCAGCCGGGGCCTTGTGACGAACCTTGGAAAGTTCATGGACCCCCTGGCGGACAAGATACTGAACTACTCGGTGATGATCGTGCTCATCCCGGAAAAGCTGGTGCCCCCGGTGGCGCTGGTGGTGATCCTGTTTAGGGAATTCTTCGTCTCCGGCATCCGTCTGTCGGCGGCGGAGCAGGGCCGGGTGGTGGCTGCTAATATCTGGGGCAAGCTGAAGACGCTGGTGCAGGATCTGTCTTTGGTGGCGGTCTTGGTGTTCAGGGCGCTGGGGGTGTCCTTCCTGGAGCCTATGGCGAACATCCTTATGTGGATATGCGTGGGGCTGACGGTGATCTCCGGGGCCGTCTACCTCGCCCAGAATTTTGATGTGCTGCAAGACGCCGACTGAAAGAGCATACAAAAAGTTCCCTCCGGCCTGTTCCGGAGGGATATTTCATTATATGCGATATGAGGGGCGTTCCGTATGTTTCGGCAAAGGCGATGTCCGAAAGGTTTTTGGGGGGATGTTGGGGCGGGGGCTCCTGGCAGGCCCGGACGCTCCGGCGCTTCTCGATGACTTCCACGCGGTCATGATGCGTATGCCCTCTGTTCCAGTATCTTGAGATGGGATAGGAGCGGTCCGCAGATATCCTCCACAGCGCCGGGTTCCGTGAAAAGACGCATGCCGCAGCTGGGCAGCACCGTCATATACCCGTCCTCATAGGCCCCCGCCTCCAGCACCGCCATATAGGCGTCTATGCCGGCTTGAAGATCCTGGCGGGCCAGAGCCCATATCTGCAGGGCAGCCAGGGCGGAGGTGGCGTAGCTGATATAGTACAAAGGCGCCTCGAAGTTATGCAGGACATACACCCAGGAATAGTCTACGCCCAGAGGCTCATAGGAGCCGTATTCGGCGCAGACAGCGGCAAAAAGGCGGTTGATGCCGTCCAGACTCATGTCGGGCTCGGCATAAATCCTGCGCTGGAACTCATCGTAGATGCAGCCGTCCAGGATACTCTCAAACATATTGCCCAAGGTGATGAAGGCGGCGATATCCCCGCCCTGGGCGTATATCTGGTCATAGTATTCGGTGAGCAGTGCCTCCAGCCCCTGGGAGTGTATCTCCAAAAGGTCCATCTGGCCCACGGAGGTGAGAACGTTGGGGGCGGGGTGAAGGTACTCGTTGGTAAAGTGGCCGAATTCATGGGAGAGCGTCCCAAAATCGCAGCAGCTCCCGTCCAGGGTGGCGAAGATAAAGCCGCTGCCATACCGGCTCAGGCCGGTGGTATAGGCGCCGTCCATGCGGTCGCCGCCGGCGGCCAGGTCGTACAGGCCGTGGTCTGAAAAATACTGCCACGACGTCTCCAGCGCGGGGTCAATGAGCCCTGTGTACCGGCCCAGGACGGATACCAGCTCCTGGCCGCTCATGACCGGAGAGGGGATATCCGTGCTGTACCAAAGATCACTGTAGTACAGCTCCTCATAATAGGCCGGGGCCAGCTCCTTCACCGTGTCGCACAGCAGCTGGGCGTCCTCCGGGGCGTAGTCCCGGCCATAGACCAGCTCATAGGCGTAGTCGATGTAGTTGTCATAGCCGGCCAGCCGCGCCAGCTCCGTGCGAACGGACACCAGCTCCGTGAAGATGGGACCGACCGCGTCGTTCACGGTCTTCTGCAGGCCGTAAAACACCTCAAGATAGCTATCGTAATCCTGATAGGCGAGGTTCCGGCCCCGGAAGCCCTGGATCATGTCGAAGGTCCAGGTCTCGCCCCTATACATATAGGTGGCGTCGTCCGCATCGTTGATGCGCTCATAATACTCGTTTACCAGCTCCAATTCCCGCTCGGTCAGCTCCGCCTCCCGCTCGGTCATAGGCTCGTAGGAGAGAAAGACATCGGCGGCGTCCGGACCCACATAGGCGGAGAAGCCGTCCCGGCAGGGGCCCAGCATCACCTCATGGCAGGCGGTGCACAGCGCGTCGTTCATCTCCGCCAGTATGGCGCCGCAGTAGAGAGTCTCCCCGGACCAGTACTCGTCTGTCACATCGGCGCTGTAGCGGATATAGGCGATGGCGTCCAGGGTGTCGATGACAGTGTATTCCTCATACAGCTCCTCGTACAGCCGGATGACGGCGGCCTCGTTCGCGCCGTCCGCCTGCGCGGCGAGCTCGTCCACGCCGTCATAAAAAGCGTCCGGCTCATAGTGCCAGTATTCCATGTCAGACCAGTCCACATCCTGCGGGGCATAGGCGGGCGCCGCCGGAATGGCCGGCTCTGTCTCCGGCAGCGTCCCCGGATCGGCCGGTTCGACCGCGGCGGCCTGTCCGGAGATGGCCGGAAGCGCGCTCTCAGACGGGGAGACGATAGCGCCCTTCGCCAGATTCAGCGACAGGATGACGGCCAGAATGATGGATAGGATGACTTGCATAGCATGACCTCATATACGATGTATGGGAAGATACAAATAGTTTTCCTGGATCATGTCAGGGCATACATTTAATTTCCATCACAGTTTAACACATTCGGTTGCAAAAGGGAACAGGGTTTGATATAATTTGAGCACTATGAAGAAAGCGCCTGAAAAACAGAATATCATCAGCTTTTCTCTGATGGGCCCTGAGAGCGGAGCGCCCTGCCTTGTGGATTCTGACGACGGACGGATCACCCGCATCCGCCCGTACTTTTATGACAAGGAGTATACGGACAAGTACTGCAATCCCTGGCAGATCAAGGCCAGAGGCTCTACCTTTTCCGCCCCGGACCGGGTGACCATCACGCCCTTCGGGCTGGGCTACAAAAGCCGGGTGTACTCTCCCAACCGCATCCTGTATCCCATGAAGCGGGTGGACTGGGACCCCAATGGCGAGCGCCACCCGGAGAATCGGGGCAGGTCGAAGTATGTCCGCATCAGCTGGGACGAGGCCGCCCAGATCGTGGCTGACGAGCTTAAAAGAATGAAGGAGACCTACGGTCCGGAGGCGGTGCTGTGCGAGGCGGATATGCACGGGGAGGGAAAGAACGTCTCCCCGGCCCACGGCTGCCCCAACCGCCTGCTGTCCCTCATGGGCGGGTACACTCTTCAAATGCGCAACCCGGACTCCTGGGAGGGATGGTTCTGGGGCGCTAAGTATGTATGGGGCTGCGAGCCGGTGGGGGAAATGGCCCCTCAGGCCAATCTGTTCCCGGATATCGCCCGACATTCCAGTATGCTCCTGTTCTGGGGCTGCGATCCGGAGACCACGCCCCTGGGCGTGGTGAGCCACATGCCCAGCCGCCTGTGCTACTGGCTGGGGGATATCGGCATCAGTCAGGTTTATATCTGCCCGGACCTCAACTACGGCGCGGCGGTCCACGCGGATAAGTGGATACCCATCCTGCCAAATACTGACGCGGCTCTGCAGCTGGCCATCGCCTATGTGTGGCTGACGGAGAACCTGTATGACAAGGACTACATCGCCACCCATACCTACGGCTTTGACAAATTTGAGGACTATGTCCTGGGCCGGGAGGACGGCATTGCCAAGACGCCGGCCTGGGCCAGCGAAAAATGCGGCGTGGCTGAGTGGACCATCAAGGCTCTGGCCAGGAAGTGGGCCAAGGAGACGGTATCCATCCTCCACGGAAACGGCGGGCCCATGATCCGGGGCCCCTACGCCACGGAGCCCGCCCGGCTGGAGGTCATGCTCCTTGGCATGCAGGGTCTGGGCCGGCCGGGCGTCCACCAGGCCAAGGTGCTGGAGTGGAGCCTGTGGAACCGGGACTACCCCGTGCCTTTCCAGGGGAAATTTGTGCCCAGGATCACCCAGATCGCGGACCCTCTGCGGCCCGTGGACGGGGATGTGGAGCCCCATATCAATATGCGGCGCTTCTGCCTGACCGAGGAGCAGAAGAAAAGGGCCCCGGAGCTTATAAAGCTGTTCACCCAGCTGCCCGCCCCCAAGCAGTTTATCCCCCGGGTGCTGATCCATGAGGCCATTTTGAACGGCCACGCGGAGTGGAAGGGCCTGCAGTGCTTCTCCTCCAGCCAGCAGCCGGATAAGAACAACTTCCGCCACCCCACCCAGCAGTACCAGCTGGAGGACATGGTCTATCCCCGGCCGGGCCTGAGCAAGATACATATGATCTGGACGGACGCCCCCTGCCAGGTCACCTGCTGGAACGACGGCAACAAGATGGCGGACGCCTTTCGCCATCCCTCCATCGAGACCATCGTGGCCCAGCATCCCTGGTTTGAAAACGACTGCTACTTTGCCGATATCATTTTCCCGGTGTGCACAAAGCATGAGCTGGAGGATATCGGGAACGACATGTCCAGTGGCAACTTCACGTCCATCTATCTGGAGCACAAGTGTATAGAGCCTCTGGGGGAGAGCGTGTCCGACTTTGACGTGTGCGCCCGGGTGGCGGCCAAGCTGGGGCCGGCATACTACGATGCCTATACGGATAATATGTCCGACGAGGACCGGGTGCGGTTTTTCTACAAGGCCACCGGCTGCGAGGAATACATGAGCTGGGAGGAGTTTGAGCGGCGGAAGATATTTGTGGTTCCCTGCAAGACCCAGGAGGAGCTGGACGCCATCCCCGCCGGCCTTTTGAGGTTCTATGAGGACCCGGACAACAATCCCCTGACCACTCCTACCGGTAAGCTGGAGTACAGCGCCACCCTGCTGGAACAGCGGCTGCCGGACGACCGGGAGCGGCCTCCCGTGCCCCATTGGGTGGAGAACGGCCCCTCCCACAGCGAGCGGGTCACCTCCGAGCGCGCGGGAAAGTACCCCCTGATCTGCATGAGCAACCATGGCCGCTGGCGGATGCACGCCCAGTGCGACGATATCGTCTGGAACCGGGAGGTGCCCACCATGAAGATAAGGGGCTTCGACGGCTACCAGTACGAGCCCGTGTGGATGCACCCCTCCGAGGCCGCCAAGCGGGGCATCCGCCACGGGGATGTGGTGAAGGTGTTCAACGAGCGGGGTGTCGTCCTGTGCGGGGCCTATGTGACGGAGCGGCTCATCCCCGGCGCCTGCTCTGTGGACCACGGGGCAAGGCTTGACCCCATCATCCCCGGCTGGCTTGACCGGGGCGGGGCTATCAACACCATTACCCCGGAGAACACCACCAGCAAAAACGCCACAGGCATGGCCGTGTCCGGCTTTTTGGTGGAGATCGAAAAAGTCTCCGATGAGGAGTGGGCCGCTTGGCGGCGTGACTATCCCGAGGCCTTCGCCCGGAAGATCGACCCGGACGCCGGCGTGTGCCTGGCCGGATGGATGCAGTCCGAGGGGGAACAGCTATGAGCAAAAAATTCATTGTGGATATCGCCCGGTGCTCCGGCTGCTATAACTGCCAGCTGGCCTGCAAGGACGAGCACGCGGGGAACGACTGGCCTCCCTATGCGGCGGCCCAGCCTCTCACCGGCCAGTTCTGGTGCCGGGTGGAGGACCATGTCCACGGGACCATCCCCAAGGTGAAGATACACTATGAGGCGCAGCTGTGCCGCCACTGTGAGGACGCCGCCTGTATGGCCGCCTGCCCCAGCGGGGCCATATACCGCCGGGAGGCGGAGGGCTTCGTACTCATCGATCCGGGCAAGTGCGCCGGCTGCCGGGCCTGTGTGGCCGCTTGTCCCTATGGGATGGTGTATTTCAACGAGGGAAAAAACATCGCCCAGAAATGCACCGGCTGCGCCCACCTGCTGGACGCGGGGCTGACGCAGCCCCGGTGTGTGGAGGCCTGTCCCACGGACGCCCTTCGAATGGTGGACGCCGAGCCGGAGGACGGCCTGCGGGTGGTGTATAAACACCGGCCCGGCCGGTTCATCGGCGGGCTGGTGTACGATCCGGTGGAGAAAGAGGTGGTCATCGGGGCCTCATGCGGCCTGTCCGACGGCCGGGAGACCTTTACCGATGACTTCGGCGACTTCTGGTTCCATGACCTGCCGGAGGGGATATATGACCTGACCATTCGGGCGGAGGGGTTCGCGCCCAAACGGTTCGGGGCCGTCTCTACTGTGGGGCGGGATGTGAACCTTGGGGACATCCCTCTGGAGAGGGCCTGAAGGAATGAGCAGGCGACATGTAATCTTTTGTAATTTTTGAAAATTTTATCTCATTTTTCTCAAAATTTAGATTTCAAACGTTGACAACGGGGCTTCTTGATGATAGAATTGTAACCGAATCCGATTACTGATAACAAAAATAAACAAATCAATTACAGATGATTGGAAATAATTGGATTACGGAGGGAACCCCAATGAAGAGATTATTGAGCGTACTTATGATACTGACGCTGGTGGCCGGTATGTTCGTCTGCATAGGCGTCCAGGCTGCCGCTACAGAGGCGGAGAGCGTGACGGTGCTGGCTGTCGCGGAGGATGAGCTCAGCGAAGCGGATATCTCCGCGCTGATGGAGAAGTATAACAACGCGGCCATCGTTGTGGATGTGGACGGCTTGGCAGAGGGACAGTCCGGATATGAATATTCCCTGGTGTACGCCCCTGCGGAGCCCGATGTCGGGGCTGTGGGCGACGCGTACGTGATCTGGCCGGGCGAGGAGCGGGACTTCACCTTTGCGTCGGGCGAGGATCTGATTCCCGTCGTCTTTATAGGCGTGGGTCCCGAGACGACGGCCGAGGAGATCCAGGAGGCTATCCCCTCTGACTATCTCACCGAGGAACATGAGACGATATATGTCATCGCTTTCGGCACGGCGGACGCCTTGAAGGCGGTCAGCGGCTCCGGAGCGGTGGATTTGTTCCTGACCACCGGCGCGGACAATGCGGATGAAAGCGCCGGCGTCCAGGTAGTGGATGTGGACGGGATCATAGCCGTCACCCTGACCGCCTCCGGCGCGAATGTGGAGAAGGTGTCCCTTGAGTCTGCCGAGACGCCCGAGTC
>CAZVRP010000088.1:0-7046 GCA_964630255.1 uncultured Oscillospiraceae bacterium
TTAAAATCCCTTGTCCACTTCGGACGTGCGGGTTCGAGCCCCGCCGCCGGCACCATTGAGCGCATATCTGAACCCATCATTTTCTTGGGTACGACATGCGTACAAATCAAAATCCGCTCCTTCTCCTTGCCATATAAAGGATGTTTTTTACTCCGCGCTTTTGCGGATGAGGATGAAGGGGGTCAGCTGGGTGGAGTTGCCTGAGGGGTTGTCCCGAATCAGCTCCGCGCACTGCTCGTCGGTCAGGGCCAGGTCCGGGCTCTTGGCCAGGATGTCCCGCTCAAAATCGTTCGCGTCCACCAGCATACAGGTGACGCCGGTCTCCTCCTTGATCCGGCGGCAGACGGTTTCCGGCTCCTTGGGCAGCATCATGCAGAAGTCGCCATAGACCTGGAAAGAGGCGGTGTAAAACCCGTCCAGGCCGGCCACCTCGGGTCCGGCGATCTTATAGAATATGCCTCGCTTGCCGAACAGCTTACCCGCGCCTGAGGCCACGGAGGCCCAGATGATCTTCAGCGCGCCGCAGTGGTCGATGGCGAACTGCATTTTCCAGGGGTTGTCCACCCCGATGCCATAGGGACTGTGGGAGGCGAACTTGGACAAAAACCGCGCCAGCCGGGACAGCTTCATATCCTTTTTATAAATGATGTTCCTCTGGCACAGGGAGATGACCTTCTCCGCCACGGACAGGATATCCCCGTCCTGGTAGGCCGGCAGTACGTACCGGCGCACCAGTTCGATATAGTCCTCGCCCACCTCCACGAAGTGGGTCTTGATGGCGCCCCGGTCATAGGCGCCGAAGCTGGTGTCGATACGCAGGGCCTTGTTTTCATTGGGGGTCAGTACGGATTCCATAAAGTTCCTTCCAGGGGGCGCACCCCGTCAATTTTCATCCGGTGTTTTATTAGAATACCACAAAATATACATATTGGCAAGATGGGACCAAACAATATGTATCAATCTGTCGAAACGAGGCCCGTTGCGGACCGGTAATGATATTGTGCCTTTTTTAAGGCTGTTTTACCGCGCCCGCCGAAATTTTATCCCGGCACGTCCTATTGACAAACAGGGCGTATATGTTATAATTGTCAAAGATTAGGAACTATTCCTAAATTTAAGATCGGAGGTATATCAATTATGGCCAAATGGGTATGCACAGTGTGCGGTTATGTTTATGAGGGTGAGCAGGCCCCCGAGGCCTGCCCGGTTTGCAAGGCTCCCGCGTCCAAGTTCCAGAAGCAGGAGGGCGAGATGACCTGGGCCGCCGAGCATGTGGTGGGCGTGGCCCAGGGCGCTCCCGAGGATATCATCATGGATCTGCGCGCCAACTTCGAGGGCGAGTGCACCGAGGTGGGCATGTATCTGGCCATGGCCCGTGTGGCCCATCGGGAGGGCTATCCTGAGATCGGCCTGTATTGGGAGAAGGCCGCCTGGGAGGAGGCCGAGCACGCCGCCAAGTTTGCCGAGCTGCTGGGGGAGAAGGTCACCGACTCTACCAAGAAGAATCTGGAGATGCGTGTGGAGGCCGAGAACGGCGCCACCGCCGGCAAGACCGATCTGGCCAAGCGCGCCAAGGCCCTGAATCTGGACGCTATCCACGACACCGTCCACGAGATGGCCCGCGACGAGGCCCGTCACGGCAAGGCCCTGGCCGGCCTTTTGAAGCGCTACTTCGGCTGATAGGAGCGGAACATGGCAAAGTATGTGTGCCCTTGCGGCTATGAGTATGACCCGGCCGTGGGCGACCCCGACAACGGCGTAGCCCCCGGCACGGCCTGGGAGGACGTGCCTGAGGATTGGGTCTGCCCCATCTGCGGCTTGGGCAAGGACGCTTTTGAGGAAGCGTGAAGAAATCAGAGAGCGGCCCCGCGCCGCTCTCTTTTTCAAAATACCGCACTGCGGCGTGGAGGGTACGCCGGAAAGGAACCGATATGAACACAAAAGCGGCTCGCAAGCTGTCCTACGGCGTTTACCTTCTGACCGCCCGGGAGGGGAACAGGGACAATGGCTGCATCATCAACACCGCCGTCCAGGTGGCCAGCGACCCCATCCGTATCTCCGTGGCGGTCATCAGAAGCAATCTGACATGCGATATGATCGCCCGGACGGGCATATTCAACCTGTCCGTACTCACCCGGGAGGCGGAGATGGGCCTTATAAAGCGCTTTGGGATGCAGTCCGGCCGGGACACGGATAAATTTGCCGGCTTTGCGGACGTGCGCCGCAGTGAGAACGGCCTTTACTACCTGACGAAGCAGACCAACGCCTTTCTGTCGCTGAAGGTGGCGTCGGCTCAGGACCTGGGCAGCCATACGCTGTTCATCGGGGAGCTGACGAACGCCGAGGCGCTGTCGGACGGACCCAGTTGTACCTACGCCTATTATCAGGACGTGATCAAAAGCCGCGTCCCAAAGGAGGAGCCGGTGAAGAAGGGCTGGAAGTGCACAGTCTGCGGCTATGTGTACGAGGGCGAGACCCTGCCGCCTGACTTCGTGTGCCCGATCTGCAAGCACGGTCCGGAGGACTTTGAGCCTGTGGGGTGATATGCCCCGGAAAGAGAGAACGCACATGGGAAACAAGAAGTTTTGGACAGTCGTGGCCGTGCTGGCGGCAGTTGTGTTTCTGGAGATGGTGCTGCTGCTGCGAAGCTGCGGCGGCGATAAGTCCGACCCGACTCCCACAGCCACCCCGGCTTCTGTGTCCTATACCGTGCCGCCCGCCACCCCGGAGCCTACGGCCACCCCGGAACCCACCGCCACGCCCACACCCACGCCCTCGCCTACGGCCACCCCGGAGCCCACCGCCACCCCGGAACCCACGCCTGAGCCTACCCCCACCGTGGCGCCGGGCACCGTGATTGCCAGCGGGACCGCCTCCTCCGATACGGGCACGGCCCTGACTCTGAACATCAGCTGGGAGGCTGTGGAGAAAGGGGACGGCAAGGTAGAACTGAAGGTGACAGGCAAGGTCAGCTCCTACTCCCTGCAGATCATAGAGCGGCCGGTGACCGTGGAATTCGCCGGGCAAACCGCTGAGGCCACGGGAAATTCCATCATCCTCAATGATAGCGACGCGTTGGTGGACAGCGACCTGTTTACCGCCTCCATGGAGGTGGACAGCGGCGCCTCCGGCACCCTGAAGGTCACCTGGGACTACAACGGCACCTACAGCAAAGTGGACCTGCCCACAGTCACGGCCGAGACGGACATCGACCTGTCGGCGGATGTTGACTGAGCGGAACAAAACATAAACACGCCCGGAAAATGCTCCGGGCGTGTTTATGCAATAGTGTCGTTATCCTTCGCCGGTGTCCATGCCCATATAGTCCGACAGATCCTGTCCTGCGGCCTGAGCCTGTCGGTACAGGGCATAGTAGTCCGGCTCGATGGCGTCGGGCAGGACATCCGCCTTGTAAAGAGAGCCGTTACCGTGCCAGAGCATATAGCCGCCGGTGATATCCGCGTCGTACAGCGCCACGATCTGCCGTTGGATGGCCAGGGCGTTATATTCATAGTCCGCGTCGTCCCAGGTCTGTATCCAGGTGCGGACGATGGCGGGAGAGGCGCATTCCTGCTGCCGCTGATTCACCCTCCCGGCCCAGCTGTTGAGGACCTCATAGGGGTGCTTATAGGGCACATAGTACCCTTGCAGGGTGCTGGAATAGTAGGAGCTGAAGTGGTCGGGATAGGGCATGCCGCATATAACGTCCACCACGTTGGTGATGGCGGGCCAGTACTGGCCGTAGGGGGCCACATAGCTGTTGGAGGTCTCACCGAACACGTCTGCGGCTACATATACCCCGTGGTCGTGGAGCACATCCGTGGCGTAGGTGAGGAACCGCTGGACGGCTTGGGCCTTGGACTCGCCATAGGTGTTGCGAAGATCCACGGTGCCTTCCTCCTCATAGTTGATGATCCAGTCGGGGAAGCGGACGTAGTCGAACTGGATCTCATTGAAGCTGAAAGTATCCGCCACCTCTACGGCCAGACCCACCTTTAGCTCCCATACATCCCGGGAATAGACGGTGGGCCAGTAGGTGTCATTCAGGAGCATGGGGGCGCCGTAGATGTCGGCGATAGCCCACTCCGGGTGGGCCAGGGCCAGCTCGCCGTCCCGAAACACAGTGATACGGGCGATGGCATAGTATCCGGCGTCCCGGACCATTTGGACGGACTGGGTGAATTCCTCAACGGTGCAGTGGTTGGTATAGACGTCCAGAAGTCCGTTCTGCTCCAGCCAGGGGGAGTAGTAGGCCATCTCCCCCTCGTCGAAGATGGTGAATACGAAAGCGTTGACGGACGAACCCTCCGCCAAGGACAGGTATTCCGCTATCTTCTCCGGCGAGGACTCATAGGCGGGGATATACAGGGCGTATACCGATTCGGGCATGACGTTCCCCTCGTCGGCAAAGTCGCCCTTCTCATGGGGCCAGTAATCCAGGCCGCCGGCGTCGCCGCCGCCGTATGTATCGCCCACCGCGGCGTGGTCGACATAGTTGTCGGGGTCGGACCAGTTCTCCATGGACTCGGCGTAGTCCAAGGTAACGTACTCCGCCTGTATCCAGCCGGACTCCTCGCCCATGCGGACGTTGTACCGGTTCACAGCGCCGTTTTCCTTGAAGTAGTCGTAGCCGATGATGCGCAGCAGCGTGCCCCGCTCCGCCAGGCTCCCCAGCTGGATGCCGTCCCGGTCCTGCAAAAGATCCACCGCCGTGCGCACATACAGCTGGCTCTCCTGCAGAAGCGCCGACTGGTCGTCGGTGACGTTGGCGCAGGGGATATAGCCCGTCTCACCGTCCAGCCAGGCGTGATAATACTCATCCCCGCTCTCGGTCACCAAGGGGACCCAGCTCTCCAAAAGGATCTCCGTGCCCCGGCCGGGCCGGGAGGCCACCGCCAGCCCCTCGTTATAAAATGGGGCGGTCAGTTCGCCCTCCGCCGCCAGCACGTAGGCTTGTATGGGGGCCTCCCAATCGGGGGCGGCCGTGGCGGCTGGCTCCGCCACTATGGTCCGCAGGTCCAGGAACATAGTGCTGCACAGGGCCAATACGACCAAAAGCAGCATCACCACCAAAAGCCGCTGGCCGGGGGACAGGCGGCGGGGCGTATACTTTCGCTTCTGCTGCGTTTTTTTCTCTTCGTGGGACATACAGTGCCTCCTGGGGGTCAGTTCCCATAAAAAGATACCACAAAAGGGGCAAAATAGCAAGTGGGTGGGGAATATAGACCATATCTTGCGATAAAATGGGCGGATATGTTACAATAATGTGTATAGTGAGTGACATAACAAAGGAGAGCGGCTATGACAGATCTGGAACGGGCAAGAGCGATATTCGACCGGACCGCCTTTGCCACGGAGCGGGCAGGCTGTGTCATCGAGGCGGTGGGGGATGGGTATGCCCGGTGCTCCATGGTCCTGGAGCCGGGACATCTGAACCCCCTGGGGATGCCCATGGGCGGGGCGGTGTTCACCCTGGCGGACTTCGCTTTTGGGGTGGCGTCCAACTTTGACCGGGATGTGTTCGTGTCCTCGTCGGCGGAAATACATTTTCTGGCCCCGGCCCGGGGCGGGACCCTGTACGCCGAGGCGAGAGAGATACGCTCCGGCCGGCGGACCTGCCTGTTCGCCGTGACGGTCACGGACGAGTTGGGCACCAAAGCGGCCTATGTGACCGTGGCCGGGATGAAGATACGGGAGCGGGGAAAATGATGTCAAGCTATGCGCCCCCTGACGGGAGGGCGCATAGGCGTTTCAGATCAATATGGGCTGCACCTGCCGCCCCTCATAGGCGGCGCGGACCGCATCGGCGATCTTGCCGTAGCGGCAGCTCAGGCTGGCGGGCTTGGCCGCCGGATCGTCCTGGCCGAAGGGGACAAAGTAGACGTTCTTCCGGACCAGGAGACGGCCGATGTTTTCCGCCGAGGCGGCCAGACCATCGTTGGTGGATATCCCCAGAACCAGGGGCTTGCCGTTGCGCAGGTGGCCTTTGGCGGCCATGGTGACAGAGGTGTCCGTCACGCCACGGCTGAGCTTTGCCAGGGTGTTGCCCGTGCAGGGCGCGATGGCCAGCACATCGATGAGACCCTTGGGACCCAGAGGCTCGGCCCCCGCGATGGTGGTCACGGCCTCCTGCCCTGTAGTATCCTCCAGCAGAGCGAGCCAGCTGGCGCCCTCTCCGAAGCGACTGTCTTTCAGGGCGTTTTCGCTGAATATGGGCAGCACGTCGAACTCCCGGCACAGGTCCGGCAGCACCGCCGCCAGCTTGCCGAAGGAGCAGTATGAGCCGGTCAGGGCCAGCCCCAAACGCAGCTTGTTCATACGGTGTCCACCTCCGCCATCACCCGATATACCGCCTCGGCCATCACGTCAGCGGCGGCCTTGGGGGCGTACAGTCCCGGCAGACCCGGTGCCTTCAGCACGGGGGTTTCATCCTGCCAGCCTCCCGGGGCGCTGGCCAGGTCCATGCACAGTGCGCCGCCGTAATCCCCCGCCAGCACCTGGGCCGGAATGGTGTTTACCACCGCGTCAAAAGGGACGGGGATGTGCATTATGTCAACTGCTCGGAATCCCCGGGACCGGGCGGCGGCCCGGGCGGCCTCCCCTCGGGCGGCTACGGTCACATGGGCTCCCAGGGCGGACAGCATACCCGCCAGAAAGCCGCCGATGCGGCCGAAGCCCGCCACCAGAACGTCCATCCCCGCCAGGGCGCGGTTGGACCGGCGCATCAGCAGCTCCAGTGCTCCCTCCGCAGCGAGGGCGGCGTTTTCGATGGCGTATATGCTGTCCTCATAATAGGGGACGCCCCGCCTCTGGGCGGGCGGCGCGATCACGTTTTCGCTGTTGGGCGTCAGCCGGTGGCCGTCGGCCTCCAGCCGCTTTTTTAGGTACAGGAACCGGGGGTCGGCCCCCTGCAATGTAAAATTCAACTTCATCACCTCTTGCCATGCTATGCGAAATCGGGTAAAATTGACAAAAGACATATACGAGGAGAATTCCCATGAAAAATATCTTCACCCCGGCGGACATATTGCTGCCGAAAGAGGGAC
>CAZVRP010000089.1:0-6959 GCA_964630255.1 uncultured Oscillospiraceae bacterium
GGACCTACGCCACTATGAGAAGGGCCTGCTGCGGGAGGCCATGAAGGGATATCTGCCCGACGAAGTGCTGTGGCGGAAAAAGAGTCCCTATCCCAAGACCCACAATCCCGGCTACATGGCGGAGGTATCCCACCGCCTGCGGGCCGTACTGGACACCCCCGGCGCACCGCTGCTGGACATTGTGAGAAAGGACGCCCTGGAATCCCTTCTGAACGATGATAAGGCCCAGCCCTGGTACGGACAGCTCATGACCACCCCTCAGACCATCGCCTATATGCTCCAGGTGAATCACTGGCTGAAGACCTACAAGGTAAAGCTGGTATGACAAAACCGCCCTGTCCGTGAGGACAGGGCGGCTGCGCCTTCAAAATGACGGTCAGAAGATGGCGACCACAGCGCCGTTGTAGGTGGCGTCGATATACTCCTTCACCGTGTCGGACTGCAGAGCCTTGAGCAGGGCCTGGATGGCCTCATTGTTCTCATTGCCCTCCTTGACACACAGGATGTTGGCGTAGGTCTGGGCGCCCTCGCCGGAGGCGTCCTCCACGGCCAGGGCATCGGTGCCGGCGTTCAGACCGCCCTGCAGGGCATAGTTACCGTTGATGACAGCCAGGTCGACGTCCGCCAGCACGTTGGTCAGCTGCGCGGCCTCCATCTCCTCAAACTGGATGTTGTGGGGGTTTTCGGCCACATCGAAGACAGTGGCGTTGGAGGAGGCGTCAATACCATCCTTCAGGGTGATCAGGCCCTCCTGCTGGAGCAGGAGCAGAGCGCGGGTCTCGTTGGAGCCATCGTTGGGGATAGCAACGGTGGCGCCGTCAGGCAAATCGGCCAGGCTTGCGGTCTTGCCGGCGTAGATGCCGAAGGGTTCATAGTGGATGAGGCCCACACTCACCAGATGGGTGTCGTTCTCGGCGTTGAAGGTGTTCAGATAGGGGGTGTGCTGGAAGTAGTTGGCGTCTAGGTCGCCGGACTCCACGGCCAGGTTGGGCTGGACATAGTCGGTGTACTCCACGATCTCCAAGGTGATGCCCTGCTCAGCCAGGATATCCACCACCTGAGCCAGGATCTCCGCGTGGGGCGTGGGGGACGCGCCGACCTTAAGGGTGGTCTCCTTGGAGCCGCCGCAGCCGGCCAGGATGCCCAGGCACAGGACCAGGGCCAGAACGATTGCAAGGGTCTTTTTCATGTTGGTTTTCTCCTTTTGATAAAATGGATTTGTATGATAAATGGGTATTGCGCTGTTTTGTCAGCGGATGCGCTTGTCGCTCCGCTTGGCGATGCGGTCGCCTGCCGTCTGGAAAATCTGCACCAGAATGATCATGAGCAGCACCATCACCCACATGACCAGATATTTCGTGCGGTAGTAGCCATAGTTGATGGCAATGGCGCCGATGCCGCCGGCGCCCAGGATGCCGCCCATAGCGCCATAGCTGAAGATAGTGATGAGCGCCACGGTGACGTTGGAGATGAGGGCGGGCTTCGCCTCGGGAATAAGGACCTTCATGACGATCTGCATGGGGCTGGCTCCCATGGCCTGGGCCGCCTCGATGACCCCCTGGTCCACCTCCCGGATGGAGGTCTCCACGATCCGCGCTACGAAGGGGAAAGCCGCGATGGTCAGCGGCACGATGATGCCTTTTACCCCCAGGCGGGTGCCCATGATCAGGCTGGACAGGGGCATGGCCGCCACCAGCAGAATCAGGAAGGGCACGGAACGGAGCATGTTGATGATAAAGTTCACCGTCTGCATCAGCGCCTTGGGCAGCGGACGGATGCCCCGTTCCTCCCCGGTCACCAGCATTACGCCCAGCGGCAGACCGATCAGCACCGACAGAGCCGTGGGTACAACGGTCATGACCAGCGTTTCCCCGAGAGCGTTAAAGATTTCCTGCCGGAGGATATCCATCAGAAGCTGTACATTCTCTTCACTGAACATAATCGCTCACCTCCTCGGCGGTCACGCCGGGTATCTCCCGCAGATAGATAAGGGCCCGGGCGGCGTCTGTCTCATCCACGGGCAGGGCCAGCACCATGGTACCGAAGGCCTTCTCCCCGATGGTCCGTGTGTCGGCCGCGCAGATGTTGAGGCGGATGCCCAGCTTGATGCCGATCTCGGATATGATAGGCTCGCTGGCCACGGCGCCGTTGAACACGATGCGCACCAGTCGGTTTTCCGGCAGGACGTGTATCTTCTCTCCGTCAGGCATCACCAGCCGCCGGCCGGCCTCTGTCCGGGGGTTGGAGAATATCTCGGAAACGGGTCCCTGCTCCTGGACAACGCCGTTTTCCAGCACGGCCACCCGGTCGCATATCTGCTCCACCACCCGCATCTCGTGGGTGATGACCACCACAGTTACCCCCATCTGGCGGTTGATTTTTTTCAAAAGATCCAAAATGGACTGGGTGGTGGTGGGGTCCAGAGCGCTGGTGGCCTCATCGCACAACAGCACCTGGGGCTCGTCCGCCAGCGCCCGGGCGATGGCAACGCGTTGCTTCTGCCCGCCGCTGAGCTGTACGGGATAGGCGTCTGCCTTGTCCGGCAGACCCACGATCTCCAAAAGCTCCCGCGCCCGTTTTTCCCGCCAGCCCTTCTCCCCCTTGATGCCGTTCAGCTCCAGGGGAAAGCAGATGTTCTCCAGCGCCGTGCGCTGCATGAGAAGGTTGAAGCCCTGGAAGATCATGCTCATGGACCGGCGGGCCGCCCTGAGCTCCTTGGCTCTCATGGCCGTCAGCTCCTGTCCGTTGAAGGTCACGGCACCGGAGGTAGGCCGCTCCAGCAGATTCATACATCGCACCAGAGTGCTCTTGCCGGCTCCGGACAGACCGATGATGCCGAATATCTCGCCCTTTTCAATGTCCAGGTTGATGTCCTGCAGCGCCTTTACCGCCCCATCGCCTGTACCGAAGGTCTTGTGGAGGTGCTCGATCTTTATGATGGTCTCACCCATGTTATACCTGCCTTACAACAAAAAACGCCCTCGATGCCTTGCATCAAGGACGACATAAACCTGCCGCGGTACCACCTTGCTTCACCCACACCTCACGGCGTGGGCCTTACAGAGTTCCAACAAACTCCTGCGCTGTCACGGGCGCCCCCGTCGCGGACTACCTATCGCCCGCGCGGCTCCAAGACCATGTTCAGCGGACTCTCTGCGCCCCTTTTCAGCTGCCGGGGCTCTCTGGCGGCATAACCTTTCCGCTTACTCTTCTCTTCACTGCCTTTTCGGTATTCACTTTGGGATTGTGGACATTATATCCCCGGCCGCCGGCCTTTGTCAATCTCCGAAACGTCAATCTTATACCGGCAGTTCCGGCAGTTTTTTGTAAGATATCCCAAAAACGGCGTGGGCAGAGGCCCACGCCGTCCGGTACAGGTATCCTTACGTCTCTTCATAAGCGACGGCCTTGTCGAACAGGGCCTCCACCTCATCGTCCGGCTTCTTCGTCACCAGGGACACGGCCACTGCGGCAATCAGGCCCAGAATGGCCCCGGGAACAATCTCATAGATACCTGTTCCGGAGAGATACACCAACCACAGGATATCTGCCAGAGCGCCCACCACGATGCCCGCCACGGCACCGCCGAAGGTAAAGCGCTTCCAGAACAGGCTCAGCATGATGGCCGGACCAAAAGCCGCGCCGAACACGCCCCAAGCGTTGGACACCAGGCTCATGATGGAGCCGGCGTCGGGATCGGCGGCGATGATGAGGGCCACAATGGCAATGATAATGACCACCACGCGCCCAGCCCAGAGCATCTCCTTGTCCCCCGCCTTATCCTTGCGGATCACAGGCTTGTATACATCGCTGGCGAAAGCGGATGCGGCTGCCAGAAGCTGGCTGTCCGCCGTACTCATGGAAGCCGCCAGAACGGCGGACAGCAGTATGCCAGAGATGACCCCCGGGAAGATGCGCCGGGTCATGGTGATGAATACCAAAGAGTTTGCGTTGATGGCCTCGTCATAGCCCAGGAACATGCGCCCGATAACGCCCACCAGCGCGGAGAAGATAACGATCAGGGTGGTCCAGGCGATGCCGATGCGGGCGGATTTTTTCAAGGCGCTCTGGCTCTTGAGGCTCATGAAGCGGATGATGATGTGGGGCATGCCGAAATAACCGATGCCCCAGCCCAGGCCGGAGACGATATCCTGCCAGCTGGAAAACGGGTTCCAGAATCCCGCCTGGTCCACAGCGACGGCGCCGTTCAGCATCGCGGCCGCGAAGATCGGGGCGACCAGCAAGGCTGCCAGCATGAGCATCCCCTGGAAGAAGTCCGTCCAGCACACGGCGGAAAAGCCGCCCAGGAAGGTATAGCCGATAATGATGATGGCAGCCAGATACATGGCCACTGTCTCATCCATGCCGATGACGGTGTTGAACAGCGTTCCGCATGCCTTCACGCTGGAGGCAGCATAGATGGTATAGGCCACCAGGAAGATCACCGCGCATACGATCTGCAGGGCCTTGGATTTGGAGAGAAAACGGTTGGTTAGGTACTGCGGGATAGTGATGGAGTCGTTGGCCACGATGGAAAACCGCCGCAGCCGGGGCGCCTCAAATACCCAGCTCAGGGCATAACCGACGGCCAGGCCCACCGGTATCCAAAGCTGGCCCACGCCCAACGCATAGATTGAGGTGGGCAGGCCCATGAGCACCCAGGCGCTCATATCGGACGCGCCGGCGCTGAGAGCTGTGACCCAAGGTCCCATCTGGCGGCCGCCCAGGAAATATCCCTTCTCGCCGGTGTTCTTATTCTTTAGGAAGAACCAGAATCCGATGCCCAGCATGAAAACAAGATAAATGATAAATACTACTACTTCTGAAATAACCATGGTGCAAAACTCCTGGACAGCGCCTTGCCCCCGGCATCATCCGGGGGCATTTCGCGCGTGATTGAAATGCGTTTATTTGTTTATTTTGCCAGCTCGTTTTTGGAAAAATACTCCTTGGTCGTCCTGACGACAACGCCGGACAGGGCCAGCAGTGCCACCAGGTTCGGGAAGGCCATCAGGCCGTTGAGGGCGTCCGCGATGTTCCACACGGTCTCCAGCTCCAGTCCGGAACCCACCACCAGGATGATGAGGAATAGTATCTTATAGTAGACGCTGTACTTGGTGCCGAACATGAACTCGAAGCAGCGGGAGCCGTACAAAGACCAGCTGATAATGGTGCTCAGGGCAAACAGGCTCAGTCCGACAGCCACGATGAGAGAGCCGGTCTTAATGCCGATGACAGCGCCCATAGCGGCCTGGATCTGGGCCGCGCCGCCGGAGCCGCCCCACTCAATGGCCAGATCGGCAGCGCCCACACGGCAGTAGGAGGTGATCAGCACAAGGCTGGTCATGGTGCAGATGACAATGGTGTCCATGAACACCTCGAAGATGCCGTACAGGCCCTGCTTCACAGGCTCGGTCTCGGAGGTAGCGGCGTGGGCCATGGGCGCAGAGCCCATACCGGCTTCATTGGAGAACACGCCGCGGCCGACGCCCTTCTGGATGGTAGTCATGATCACAATGCCGAAAGCGCCGCCCAGGGCCGCGTCCGGCGTAAAAGCGCCCTTGAAGATCAGGGCGAAAGCCTGGCCCAGGAACTTCACGTTGCCGAAAATGACGATCAAAGAAAACACGATGTAGATGACGGCCATAACGGGGACCAGCTTCTCGGTGACGGAGCCGATGCGCTTGATGCCGCCGAACAGCACCAGGCCGACGATGACAGCCACAACAACGCCGAAGATAAGGCTGGTCACGGGCACGGCCTGGCCGAGCAACACCACAGTGTTGGCACCGGTATTGCCGCCGAAGGCGTCGATGGCGCCGTTGATAGCGGTGGCGATGGAGTTGACCTGGGTCATATTGCCGATGCCAAAGGCCGCCAGCGCACCGAAGATGCAGAAGATGACGCCCAGCCACCTCCAGTTTTTGCCCAAGCCGTTCTTTATGTAGTACATGGGACCGCCGACCCAGTCGCCCTTGTCATTGCGCTCACGGAACTTGACGGCCAGGAGCACCTCGGAGTACTTAGTGCACATCCCGAACAGGGCGCAGATCCACATCCAGAACACGGCGCCGGGGCCGCCGGTGATGATAGCGCCGGTAACGCCAGCGATATTGCCGGTGCCCACAGTGGCGGCCAAAGCCGTCGTCACCGCCTGAAGAGGCGTGACCTCACCCTTGCCGGCGGACTGCTTGGAGAACACCTTGCCGATGGTGTTCTTCATAGCATAGCCGAACTTCCTGAACTGGGGGAAGCCCATACGGACGCTCAGGTAGATGCCCGTGCCCACCAGAAGGACCAGCAGAACAGGACCCCATACCCAGCCGTCCACCTTGGATACGATGTCAGAAAATGTCATGTTTCGTCTCTCTCCTTACGTTAATAGTTTATCGCTTTAACCAGATAAAATCTGTGGTTAAACAAATTGAGCCTACCAAATGGTACGCTCAAACAATCGGACAAATACCTCCGCCCCCTGGGCAAGCATTTCCTTCTGTCCTTTTGCCTGAGAGTTTGAGCGTCCTAAGAAACGCCTTGCCCCTTCGGCCCCCGCTTTGAGCGGGCTTCTCCAGAATCCCATCCGCCAACAGTCCCGATCTCCGGTTCTGCCGGTTTCAACTGGCCGTATAAAATTTTCTTTGGATTACTTCAAGTATTTTTTATAAATATATATGATATGCCGATTTATTTCAAGTCATTTATTAGACATATATTTTAATTTTCTCTTTAAATTCTTGTACAAAAATCACAATACGTCCCACCGCTCTCCCTCCATCATCGCCAGGTTGCGCCGGATGCGCCGGTTACCCGGTTCCAAATGCCTTGCGCGTCATGTGGCAGCGCCTCGCGCACCGGGCAGACTCGCCGGCATATCCCAGGCCGGCGGGCCTTCTCTTAGAGAATCTTCACACCGTCCGGATCACAGGGCCGCATATATCCATACTGTTCTTCCAGGGAAT
>CAZVRP010000090.1:0-6923 GCA_964630255.1 uncultured Oscillospiraceae bacterium
GTCCAGTCGCACGGGATATTCTTTTCCCGGTCCACAATAATCACCGCCAACAGCCGCCGCAGCTCCCCTATTATGTCCGCCGTGCATAATTTCCCCGCGTCCATCGCCGCCCGCCTGAAATTGGCATAACAAAAGGCGTTGCCTCAAAATAGCTTTTCATGCTAAATGGAGGCAGCGCCGTATATTATTCATCCAATACCACCTTGCGGAAATTTTCCGCGTCCTGATTCTCCGGGCCGCCCCTCCAGGCCACCACTGAGCGGAGGATGGCATCCTCGCCGGGGATGGCCAGGGCCGCCACATCCTCCAGCCGACGGAAGGCTGACACCTCCGGGGGCAGGATAGCCACGCGGTCACCGGAGGCCACGCTCAGAAGGAGCATATCCGCTCTATTATAATAGTTGATGATATCCGGTCGGATGCCCCGGTTGGCGCAGATTTGGCTGATCTGGCTTGACAGCGTAAAATCCGTGGCCTGCATGGACACAAAAGGGTGCGTACCCACAGTGCCGGGCCAGTCGTCCATGCGGACTGTGGGGGCCACATCCTGAGGGACGAACAGATGCAACTGGCTGCTTCCTGTGACGGCATACTCCAGCTGCCCGCTCTGATGGGGCATCATAGGCTCGTTGGCAAAGTACAGGTCATAATCCATGCCGCTGATGGCCCGGAGCATCTCCCCGCCCTCCAGCATAGACACGTCCACCTGCACCCGGGGCCAGCGTTTGGAGAACTCCTTCAGCGCCCGGGAGAACAGCCCCGCCGCCGAGGACAGCATGGCCACCCGCACATACCCCGGGCGGTCCGCCGCCAGATTGCGCAACCGCAGCTCCGCCGCCGACTGTATTTCCAGAATACGGGTGGCGTAGCCTGCGTACTCCGCCCCTGCCGCCGTCAGACTCACGTGGTGGCTGCTGCGCTTCAAAAGCGGCGTTCCCAGCTCGTTTTCCAGCGCCCGTATCTGATTGGACACCGTGGGCTGGGACATAAAATACTCATTGGCCGTCCGGGTAAAGTTCAGGGTACGGGCCACCGATATAAACAGTTTCAGCTGCGTGAGATCCATATAGCCACCGCCTTTCTTTAATAAGGTTTTCTTATAAAACTATTACTTATTCATTTTGCCATTTTGTTTTATGTGTTTTATAATAAAACAAACAAATCGCAAACGCAAGTCTAAAGTAAAAATTTATTAAAATTGAAAGGATGCACGACCATGGCTTATGAAAAGAGGAAAGTTATCCTGACCGTCGCCCAGACCGGCAATTTCCAGGGAAAGGACCAGAACCCCAATCTGCCCGAGCAGCCCAATGAAATCATCCAGAGCGCCTACGACTGCTACAACGCCGGCGCCTCCATCGTCCACGTCCACGCCCGCAACAAGGCCGGCAAGAGCTGCAACGACCCCAATGTCTTCGCCGAAATCAACACCGGCATCCGGGCCAAATGCCCCATCATCATCCAAAACTCCTCTGCCCCCGCCACCCGTGACAACGCCCAGACCGACGACGGGCTCGGTGTGCTGGACATCGCAGACCCCGCTGCCTGGCCTGAGATGTGCTCGCTGGACTGCTCCCTCATGACCACGACCTGGGGTGATCTGGAGTTCATCTACATGTGGACCCGAAAGTGGCTCATCAAGACCGCCCAGCGCATCAAGGACATGGGTATCAAGGCCGAGATTGAGGTCTTTGACCCCACCGCCATCGAGGACGTGTTCAAGTACCTCTACCCCGCCGGCGTGCTGGACGACCCCGTATCCCTGACCCTGGTCATGGGCATGGACAAGGTCTCCCAGGGCGCCATCAGCTGCACCCAGCAGAACATCGATTATATGTATAACCTGGCCAAGAGCTGCGCCGCCGAGGCGGGCGTCAAGATGCCCATCGACGTGACCACCATGGCCATCGGCGCCACCCAGCTGCACGGCACCGTCTTCGGTATGCTCCGGGGCACCGGCATCCGCACCGGCATGGAGGACAACATTAACTACAGCTATCACGTCCCCGCCGCGTCCAACGCCCAGCTGGTGGAGCGTATCGTGCGCATCATCCACGAGCTGGACATGGAGGTCGCCACCCCTGACGAGGCCCGCGACATGCTCCGCATCCCCCGGCTTGACGGCACCGGCGTTCGGGGGGGCTGGAAGAAATGAAGCTGGACGGCGTCCACTGCATCGGCATCGTGGGCAACGGCATGATAGGCGACAGCATGACCGTGCTCACCACCGGCCACGGCTATAAGACCGTCAGCGTGGTCCGTGACATGGCCAAAGTTCCTGCCTACAAGGCCAAGTTTGACGAATATTACGCCCAGATGATCGGCCACGGCATCCTCACCGAGAAGCAGTTCCACATCTGCGAAAAGTACCTTACATATACCGACAGCTACGCCGACCTGGCCGACTGCGAGATCGTCTTTGAGTGCATCACCGAGAACATCGAGCTCAAGCGCCAGGTATACGCCAACATCGAGGCCAACTGTCCCCATGTGAAGGTCATCTGCTCCGCCTCGTCGTCCTATCTGCCCGATGTGCTGGGCGAGAGGATGACGAGATACGCCGACCGCGTGATCGTCACCCACCCCTTCAATCCCGCCCACATGGTGCCCTATTTTGAGATTTGCACCGGTGCGAAGACAGATCCCGCCTCAGTGGAATTTGCCAAGGAGGTCCTGGTATCCCTGGACCGTAAGCCTGCCGTGCTGAAAAAGCCCAATCCCGGCTTCATCGGCAACTATCTGCAATTTGCCCTCTGGGCGGCGGCTTTGAAGCTGGTGGAGGACGGCGTGTGCGATCCCAAGGACATCGACACCTGTCTGAACTACAGCTTCTGTCCCCGGTATACCAGCATCGGCATATTCGACCACTTCGATAATGGCGGCTACAAGCTGAACATCACCACCTGCGACAGCGTGTTCCCCATCCTGCCCCGGTGGGACGGCGCGCCGGAGATCATCCGCGAGAAGGCCGAGTCTCCCGATGCCTGGGGTGCCCGCAGCCCCACCAAGCGCGGGTTCTATGACTGGAACGGCGTGGATATGGCGGCATATTCCGAACGTGTCAACGCCCCTTACTGGAAGTTCTGCCAGTGGGATTTCCCCGCTGAATAAAACTTGACCCCTTACCGGGCCCACAGGTCATCCGTGCTTGTGAGCCCGGTAACCCAAATGGACATTTAAATTAGATTTTCGGGAGAGTAATGATATGGCTATCCTCAACAACGAGTCCGGCAAATATGCCGCCAATTTCGTTCAAGTGAGCCCCGGCCCCGGCATGGACCCGGAGTTCAAGGCTATCTATGATAGGTTCGCCAAGCGCGTCATCTGGATGGACGGGGACGTGGTGCCCGGCGCGTTCCAGATGAACACGGCCTGGTACTCCGCCGTGCCCGAGCGGGACCCTATCTTCACCGAGCACTGCCACGACGACAGCGACGAGCTCATCGGCTTTTTCTCCTCCGACCCCGCGAACCCCTATGACCTGGGCGCGGAAATCGAGTACAGCATCGACGGCGAGGCCCATCTGCTGACCCGCTCTACCATGATCTTCGTCCCGGCGGGGATCCCGCACAACCCCATGCGCATTTTGAAGGTGGACCGGCCGGTGTTCCATTTCAGCGTTGTCACCAAGAGCAAATACGAATCGGAGAGCGTGTATAAGTAATGGCGAAATTCATCAACGCGGCCCAGGCGGCCGCGCTCATACAGGACAACGACTCCCTCATCGTAGCGGGCTTCGGCTCCTACGCCAGCCCCGAGGAGCTGATGCAGGCGGTGGCGGACCGGTATGAGTCCGAGGGCCATCCAAAAAACCTCACCGCCATCTGCGGCATCACGCCGGGCGACAAGACGGAATCCACCGAGCCCGGCAAGGGCATGAATCTGGGGCTGAACCGGCTTAAGGCCCCGGGCCTTATCGGCACGGTTCTGGTGGGCAACCTCACCGACGCGAGGGCCATAGCCTATATGGCGGGCAACAATGAGATCGCGGCCTATATCCCCCCCATGGGCGTCATGTGCAACCTTTTTCGTGCCGTGGCCGGGGGGCGTCCGGGCCTCATTACAAGGGTGGGTCTGGGCACCTTTGCCGATCCCAGGGTAGAGGGCTGCGCCGTGAACGAAAAGGCCCGGAAAAAAGGGCCCGTCGTCTCCCTCATGGAGATAGACGGGGAAGAATATCTCTTCTACAAGAGCTTCAAGCCCGACGTGTGCTTCTTGCGGGCCACATACGCCGATGAGGACGGGAACCTGTCCATGATACATGAGGGCGTACAAGGTTCCGAGCTAGAGATCGCCGTGGGCGTCCACAACAACGGCGGCATCGTCATCGCCCAGGTGGAGCAGCTGGTAGCCCGGGGCAGCCTCCCCACCCGGGACATCCGCATCCATGGTCGGCTGGTGGACTATGTAGCCGTGGCCCGAGATCCCTATAACCAGCGCCAGTGCTACGCCCGGGACGGTTACAGGCCGGAGCTGTGCGGCCTGGCCCGTACGCCGGCGGGAGCCACGAAAAGGCTCCCCATGGGTCCCCGGAAGGTATTGGCCCGGCGGGCCGCCATGGAGCTTGTGCCCGGCACAATCATCAACATCGGCAGCGGCATCCCCTCCGGCATCGGCTCCGTGGCCGCGGAGGAGGGCATCGGCGGCCTCACCACCAGCGTGGAGTCCGGACCTATGGGCGGCGAGGTCCAGGAGGGCCTGTCTTTCCCCGGCGTGGCCAACGCGGAGGCCATTTTCTACCAGTGCGACACCATCGATATGTACGACGGCGGCATGCTGGACATGGCCTTTCTGGGCTTTGCCGAGGTGGATAAGCACGGCAACGTGAACGTGTCCAAATTTGCCGGGCGGTGCATCGGCGCCGGCGGCTTCATCGACATCTCCCAGAACGCCAAGAAGGTCTTCTTCATGGGCACCTTCATGAACAAGGCGGAGCTGGAAATGGCCGACGGCGGCCTGCGGGTCGTATCCGAGGGCAAGGGCATGAAGTTCGTGGACCAGGTTCAGCAAATCACCTTTTCCGGCGACTACGCCGTCAAAAGCGGCCAGGAGATATGCTATCTCACCGAGCGCTGCGTCTTCCGCCTCACCGCGGAGGGTCTGATGCTGACGGAGGTCGCCAAGGGCGTGGATGTGGAAAAGGATATCCTGTCCCACATGGCCTTCCGGCCTTTGGTATCCCCCGAACTCACGACCATGGACGAGCGGCTGTTCCGGGACCAGAAGATGGGCATCGTCTCCGCTCGGGAATGAAAGCCCGCAAACAAATTTGTCAAACAAATATCCTTGTTTGACATCGGGGATTTCTGAACCTATTATATGTAAGCAACCAATATTTCGAGGTGGGCCATGAAAAGCATCGACAAAAATACCGTCCTGCTGTGGGCAAAGCGGCTGCTCGTCTATTGCTGCGGCCTGTTCTGCATTGCCGCCGGCATCGCCGTCTCCGCCAAGTCCGGCCTGGGCGTCAGCCCCGTAGGTTCCCCCGCCAACGTGCTCTATCAGATCGGCCTGGACCGGGGCCTGCCTCAGAGCTTTTTCAATCTGGGCAACTGGACCATCATCACCTACTGCGTATATATCCTCCTTCAGGTGCTGCTGCTGGGAAGAAAATTCAAGCCTGTGCAGCTTTTGCAGCTGGCGGTGTCTTTGCTGTTTGGCAAGCTGGTAAATCTGACCACGGCCATGCTCAGCGGCCTGCCCGCGCCGACCGGCTACCCCATGCAGCTTTTGTACATCGCCATCAACATCCCTCTGGTGGCCCTGGGAGTGATGCTGTACCTGTCCCCGGATCTGCTGCCCACGCCGGGCGAGGGGATGGCCATGGCCATCGCGGAAAAGACCGGTCGGTCCGTGGCGTCGGGCAAGACCATATTCGACTGCTCAGCGGTGGTGATATCCGCCGTACTGAGCCTGGTGTGGTTCCGCGGCCTGGTGGGCGTCCGGGAGGGCACGGTGCTGTGCGCGCTGTTCACCGGCTTTGTCATGCGCCAGTTCCAAAAGCTGTTCCAGAAACCGCTTTTGCGCTTCGTGGAGCGGGAGAGCCGCGTCAACCGGGCGTTGGAGGAGCTGGCCGGCGGCTACAAGCTGGACGCGGCCGGCAAGCCCAAGATCATCATCACCATTGGCCGGGAATTTGGCGCCGGCGGCCTGGAGATCGGCCAGGCCCTGGCGAAGAAGCTGGGCATCACGTTCTACGACCGGCAGCTCAATGAGCTGGCCGCCCGGCAGAGCGGCCTTCCCCTGGAAAAGGTGGAGGAGCTGGAGGAGCACCTGACCCGGGAGGTCATCTATGACTTCAAGGCCGCGGCCTACGATATGACCGGCAGCGGCCTCAGCCCCGAGGAGCGGCTGTTCGTGGCCCAGACCGCCATGATTCGCAAGATCGCCGCCGGGGACGAGAGCTGCGTCATCATGGGCCGCTGCGCGGACTACACGCTGTACCAGGAGCCCAACTGTTTCCGCATCTTCATCCACGCCATCCCCCCCGCCCGCATCGATCGGATTATGAATCAATTCGGCCTCTCCGAGGACGAGGCGCGCCGGCAGATGGTCAACACCGACGCCGCCCGGGCCAATCATTACAAGCATTTCACCGGCCGGGAATACGGCAAGCAGGAATACTATCACCTGGCCGTGGACAGCGGCATGCTGGGCACCGACGCCAGCGTGGAACTCATCATGAACGCCATCCGCATGTGGTGTGACGTCCGGGGTACACACCCTCTGTCCGTATTGTGAACTGGCATACCTCGCTGAAAAAGGGCCCTCCGCCCAGAGCAGCCGCAAGGCCGCCCCGGGCGGAGGGCAAAGCTTATATTTTCCCGCCCGTCGGCGGGCTGTGGTCTCTGCCGGTCATCGCGCTTTCCTTGCCCGTCTGCGCTGCCGTCCGCATCCATATCCGAGCGCGCCTGTCATCATAG
>CAZVRP010000091.1:0-6807 GCA_964630255.1 uncultured Oscillospiraceae bacterium
TGTCACGCGGCTCATGCCTCTGTCACCGCACGGCGTTCCGCAGCGCGCCGATGCGCTCGATCTCGCGCTCCACCACGTCGCCGGGCGGGAAAGTCATGCCTGTTCCCCGAACAGGGCCCAGGTGCGGCTGTCGGTGATCTTCACATCGATGAACCGGCCCACCAGGGACGCGTCTCCCGCCAGATGGACCAGCCGCCCGCCCTTTGTCCGGGCGGAGAGGTTATAGGGACTCTGCCCCGTCTCGCCGTCCACCAGCACCCGACAGTCGCCGCCCACATAGGCGGCGTGCTTCTCTCCGGATATGCGGTTGGCCACGTCCAGCAACTGATCGAACCAAACCTGTTTCTCCGCCCGGCTCACCGGGTCCGGCAGCCTGGCCGCCGGCGTGCCCGTCCGCGGGGAATATATAAAGGTGAACATGGCGTCAAAGCCCACATTCTCCACCATGGACAGGGTTTGCTGAAAGTCGGCCTCGGTCTCTCCGGGAAAGCCCACGATAATGTCCGTTGTCAGTACCAGGTCCGGCATACGCTTCCGGGCCGCCGCCACCTTTTCCAGGTATGTTTCCCGGTCATAGTGCCGATTCATCGCCTTCAAAATGCGGTCGGAGCCAGACTGCAGGGGCAGATGGATGTGATGGGCGCAGTGCTCGCTCTCGCTCATGGCCTGGAAGAGCTTGTCCGTGGCGTCCTTGGGATGGCTGGTCATGAATCGGAGGACATAGTCGCCCGGTATCCTGTCCATCTCGGCCAGCAGGTCCGGGAAGTCAACGCCCTCATCCAGGCCCTTGCCGTAGCTGTTCACGTTCTGCCCCAAGAGGGTGATATCCTTGTAGCCCTGTGAGATCAGGTCCGACGCCTCGGCTAGGACGTCCGCCGGGCGGCGGCTCCGCTCCCGGCCCCGGACATAGGGCACGATGCAGTAGGAGCAGAAGTTGTCACACCCGTTCATGATGGACAGCCACGCCTTGACGGCACTGTCCCGCCGCCGGGGCAGGCCCTCGGCCACCACGCCCTCGGAGGGTTCGGCGGCGATGAGCCGACTCTTGTTCCCCCGGCGGCCACGGCGCTCCATGGTCCGCCACAGAAGCTCCGGGAACTGCCACACCTCGTGGGGGCCGAATACCATATCCACCACCCGGTAGGAATTTCTTATTTTCTCCCGCATGGTTTCCTGCTGGGCCATGCACCCGCCCACGCATACGATGAGCTCGGGATTTTTCGCCTTGTCATGGGCCAGGGCGCCCACGTTGCCCAGCGCCCTTTTTTCCGCGTGCTCCCGTACGGCGCAGGTATTCACGGCCACGATGTCCGCCTCGGCCGTGTCGTCCGTCAGGATATAGCCGCACTCGGCCAGCCAGCCCCGAAGTATCTCGCTGTCGGACTCGTTCTGCTGGCAGCCGTAAGTATCCACCAGGGCATAATGGGGCCGGTGGGCGATGGCGTTCTTGATCTTCTCGCAGTATTCCTCCTGCTGGATTCGCTCCTGGGTGGTGATCTCCCGGCGTGTATACATAGGCGGTCTCCTTGGTTGATCGGTCAATGTCAATATTTTATTTTATCATTTTTTTGCGCTGTAAACAAGCCCTAGCCGCCGGAAACTGATAAACCGTCAGACGCCTCGCCGCGGGCCGGGAGCCCTTTGTGCGCCTGGGACAGACGGCTGGGATCAACGCATAGGAAAGGGGCTGTCTCACCATGAGGCAACGCCGAAGCAACAAAATGACGGCATCCGGTTCTATACCAGAGCCGGCTGCCGGCGTATATTTTCGCTGTGGACCTCAAATATAAGCAAGCAAATTTACGGTATGAGACGGAATGTTAACTGCAACTGCCAATCGGGACGGAATTTTTCATAGAAAAGAGCTCGCCGGTGAGGTTGCGGAACACGGTCATGGCGGGTCAGGCCGCATTTTTCCACGAGTTCCTCCATCTCGTCCGCCTGTCGGCGGAGTTTCCCTGCCGGTCCCGCTTCTCTTACTTCTCGCCCCGGAGCTTCACCAGCCTGTCCCGGATGACGGCGGCATATTCAAACTCCAGCATCTGGGCCGCCTTGCGCATCTGCTTTTCCAGCTTGGCGATCTCCTCCTTCCGCTCCCGGGCGGTCATCCTGACGCCCGCGTCGGTCAGGGCTTCGGCCCGCTCCGCCCCGTCGGATATCTCCATCATATCCTTCACGTCCTTGACGATGGTCCTGGGCACGATGCCGTGCCGGGCGTTGTACGCCTGCTGCTTGGCCCGGCGGCGTTCCGTCTCCCGGATGCAGGCGTCCATGCTGGGCGTCACCGTGTCGGCGTACATGATGACCATACCCTCCGCATTCCGGGCCGCCCGCCCCACAGTTTGGATGAGACTGGTCTCCGAGCGGAGAAAGCCCTCCTTGTCTGCGTCCAGGATAGCCACCAGGGATACCTCCGGCAGGTCCAGCCCCTCACGGAGCAGATTGATACCCACCAGCACGTCAAATCGGCCCAGACGCATATCCCGGATGATCTCCATCCGCTCGATGGCGCTGATGCTGTGGTGCAGATACCGGCTGCGGATGCCCGCGTCGGTGAGATAAGCGGTCAGGTCCTCCGCCATTTTGACGGTCAGGGTGGTCACCAGCGTCCGCTGGTTTTTGGCCGTCCGGGCGTTGATCTCCCCAATGAGATCATCGATCTGCCCCTCTACGGGCCGGACCTGGATAGATGGGTCCAGCAGGCCCGTGGGCCGAATGACCTGCTCGGCGATGTTTCCGGCCCGGCTGCGCTCATACTCCCCCGGCGTGGCAGACACATACACTGCCTGGTTGATGCGCTGGTCGAACTCCTCGAACCGCAGCGGGCGGTTGTCGAAGGCCGATGGTAGGCGAAAGCCATACTGGATGAGAGTCTCCTTCCGGCTCCGGTCGCCCTTATACATGGCCCGGACCTGGGGCAGGGTCACGTGGCTCTCGTCCACGAACAGGATAAAATCCTTGGGGAAATAGTCCAGGAGGGTCATAGGGGCGCTGCCCGGGGCCCGGCCGGAGATGACCCGGGAGTAGTTCTCGATGCCGGAGCAGTAGCCCAGCTCCTGCATCATCTCGATGTCATAGCATGTGCGCTGGGCGATGCGCTGGGCCTCCAGGAGCTTGCCGTTCTGCTCAAACCAGGCTACCCGCTCGGCCAGTTCCTCCCGTATCCGGACGATGGCCGCCTCCATCTTCTCCTTGGTGGTCACGTAGTGATTGGCCGGCCATACGGGGATGTTGTTCAGCCTCCGGACGGGAGCGCCGGTGACCGCGTTGATCTCGCTGATGCGCTCGATCTCATCGCCGAAAAACTCCACCCGAATGGCGGTGTCCTTCCAGTAGGCGGGCCAAACCTCCACCGTATCCCCCCGGACACGGAACTTGTTGCGCTCGAAGGCGATGTCGTTGCGCTCATAGCGGATGTTCACCAGCTTCATCAGAAGCGTATCGATGGGTATCTCCATGCCCACCCGGAGGGTGACCATCATGGCGGCAAAATCATCCGGCTCCCCCAGGCCGTAGATGCAGGATACGGAGCTGACCACGATCACATCCCGCCGCTCCAGGAGGGAGGCGGTGGCAGACAGGCGCAGCCGGTCGATCTCGTCGTTGATGGAGGCGTCTTTTTCAATAAAGGTGTCCGTGTGGGGGATATATGCCTCCGGCTGGTAGTAGTCGTAATAGCTGACGAAATACTCCACGGCGTTTTCCGGGAAAAATTCCCGAAACTCAGCGCAGAGCTGTGCGGCCAGGGTCTTGTTGGGGGCCAGAACTAAGGTGGGCCGCTGGAGCCGCTCGATGACCTTGGCCATAGTGTATGTCTTGCCGGAGCCGGTGACCCCCAGGAGCACCTGCTCCTCAATGCCCGCCTCCAGGCCCCGGGCCAGGCTGTCGATGGCCTGCTGCTGATCACCTGCGGGTTCATAGGGGGATACGACTTTGAATTCCATGGCGTGACCTCCATCGGTGGCTCTGCATTAGCAATGGACATGACTGATTGATATGACTTATTATTATATCACATTTCGACCAAAGCACAAGCGATTGCCCTGCTCTTGACATCAGGCCCGGGACCCGCTACACTGGCGGAGAGGTGAGTGATCTATGATCCTTGTGAGCGCATGTCTTCTGGGAGAGAACTGCAAATATACCGGGGGAAACAACCGCAGCGAGGCGGTACTGGCCCTTCTGGCGGAGGGGGAATACGTCCCCTTCTGCCCGGAGCAGGCCGGCGGGCTGTCCACCCCCCGGCTTCCAAGCGAGATACGGAACGGGCGGGTATACAGCGTTCAGGGGGACGATATGACGGACAGGTTCCGCCTGGGAGCGGAGCGGGCCCTCTCTCTGTGCCGGGCCGAGGGCGTCACCCGGGCCATATTGAAGGAGGGCAGCCCCTCCTGCGGCTGCCACCGGATATACGACGGCTCCTTTACGAGCCGGACCATCCCCGGCATGGGCGTCACCGCCCGGCTTCTGGCAGAGCACGGCATAGAGATCATGAGCGATGAGGACCTATGATCAGGCAGAACATCAGGCATACATTCTCAAATCCATAAATAAAAATATATATATCATGCACATAATACACAATCATATATTGACATATCCCGCAAATATTGGTAGAATTCATCATAAGGGGTCGGATGTCCCGGGGCTGTCCGTCTATCCCCCATCGGTTGATTGGAGGGTCTTTCCCTTTTTCGATACAATATACCCGAAAATCAAAGATTTTTTAAAAGGAGAGCACAAAATGAAGAAAATTCTTGCACTGATCCTAGCGCTGGCCATGGTGTTCGCGCTGACCGCCTGCGGCAGCGGCAATGAGTCGGCGGCCGAGGAACCCGCCACCGAGGCCGCTGCAGAACCTGATGCCGAGGCCCCTGCCGCGGTGTCCGCTGCCGAGGCCGGTGAGCTGAAGGTGGGCGTGTTCTGGTACGCCTTCTCTGACGCCTTCCTGTCCACGGTCCGCGCCTCCCTGAACGAGCAGCTGGAGGCCGCCGGCATCGAGTATCAGGACTTTGACGCCAACAACAACCAGGCCACCCAGCTGGAGGCGGTCCAGACCGCCGTCACCAACGGCTTCAACGTCCTAGTGGTGAACCTGGTCACCTCAGGCTCCGCCGATGCCGCCGAGCAGATCATTCAAGCCGCAGGCGACATCCCCGTGATCTTCTTCAACCGCGCCGTGGAGGGCGATGGTGAGGAGCACACCGTTCTGGACGCCCACGACAACATCGCTTTCATCGGCACCGATGCCCCTGAGGCCGGCCACATGCAGGGCCAGCTCATCGGCGAGTACCTGCTGGAAAACTATGACGCCGTCGATCTGAACGGCGACGGCGCGATCTCCTATGCCATGTTCATGGGCGATGCGGCCAACGTGGAGGCCATCTACCGCACCCAGTACGGCGTGGAGGATGCCAATGCCGTCCTTACCGCCGCCGGCAAGCCGGAGCTGGTCTACTTCAACGCCAGCAACACCGACAAGTATCAGCTGGACCCCAACGGCGCCTGGTCTTCCAGCGCGGCCTTTGACTTCATGAGCACCAACCTCGGTGAATACAGCGAGGCCAACGGCAACATGATCGAGCTTGTCATCGCCAACAACGACGACATGGCTCTCGGCGCCATCTCCGCTCTGCAGGGTGCCGGCTACAACCTGGGCGACGGCAGCTGCACCAAGATCCCCGTCTTCGGCGTAGACGCCACCCAGGCGGCTCAGGACGCTATCGCCGCCGACACCATGACCGGCTCCATCAAGCAGGACAACGTGGGCATGGCCTCCGCCATCACCAGCGTGGTCCAGGCTGTGGCCAGCGGCTCCGCCATAGCTGACGCCGTCTCCGCCACCGCAGACACTGCCGATATGTTCTCCGTGGCCGAAGGCTTCTCCAACAAGCTGTTCGTGGCCTACGCCCCCTACACCGGCTGATCGCCCCAAAACGTATTCTCGGGGAGCCGCCATGACGGCGGCTCCCCTCTCAAATAGGAAGCTTCTCGCTCCGGGCGCCCCGCGCCGCCGGAGATTTTAAAAAATAAGGGAGGGAACAAAGGTATGGATCAGGATATCCTCCTGCGCATGACGGATATCACCAAGACATTCCCCGGCGTCAAGGCCCTGGATCATGTCTCCCTTGAACTGAAACGAGGCACTGTCCACGCTCTGATGGGCGAAAACGGCGCCGGCAAGTCCACCCTGATGAAATGTCTGTTCGGCATCTACGCCAAGGACAGCGGGACAATCGAGCTGGAGGGGAAGGAGATCAACTTCAAGAGCAGCCGGGAGGCGCTGGATAACGGCGTGGCCATGGTGCACCAGGAGCTGAACCAGGCCCTGAAGCGGACGGTCATGGACAACATCTGGCTGGGCCGCTATCCCCTCAAGGGCGGCGTCATGGTGGATGAGCGGAAGATGTACAAGGACACCAAGGCTGTGTTTGAGGAGCTGGAGATCAATGTAGACCCCCGGCGGGTGATGAGCACCATGCCAGTGAGCCAGCGGCAGATGGTGGAGATCGCCAAGGCCGTCAGTTACAACTCCAAGGTTATCGTCTTTGACGAGCCCACATCCTCCCTGACGGAGGAAGAGGTGGAGCATCTTTTCCGAATCATCAATATGCTCCGCGACCGTGGCATCGGCATCATCTACATTTCCCACAAGATGGCGGAGATCAAGCGCATCTCTGATGAGATCACCATCATGCGGGACGGCCAGTGGGTGGCCACCAGGCCTGCGGCGGAGCTGGAGATGAACGACATCATCCGGCTCATGGTGGGCCGGGAGCTGACCAACCAGTTCCCGCCCAAGACCAA
>CAZVRP010000092.1:0-6755 GCA_964630255.1 uncultured Oscillospiraceae bacterium
TCTCCAGGCCGGCCACCTTGTCAGTAGTCTCGCCCTTGGCGGTGAGCATGACGATGGGCGTTTTGGACCAGGCTCGTATCTCCCGGCAGACCTGCCAGCCGTCCTTCACCGGCAACATGATGTCCAGCAGTATGATATCCGGCTCAAAGCTTCGGGCCAGCTCCACGCCCTGCCCGCCGTCCCCGGCCTGGGCCACCTCAAAGCCGTCCCGCTCCAGATACAGCCGCAGAAGCTCCGCGATATTGCCGTCGTCCTCTATGATCAGCGCTCTTTTCCCCATAACGCTCTCCTTTTCAGTCGCTTTGTTCATTCTAGCCTAATTATATACCCTCCATCAAGGCATGGGTGAACAAAATGTAAAAAAATGATTTTTGGCGGAAAAAAAGCTTTACTTTAGTTCGATAGCGTGGTAACATTCTACCCGGCAAAATAAATCGATTTGGAGGACATAGCTTATCATGAAAAAGATCCTGGCGCTCATGCTGGCCATGCTTATGGCCCTGTCCCTGGCCGCCTGCGGCGGCTCTGACGCCGCCCCTGAGGAAGATGCTGCGGCTCCTGCCGAAGATACCGCTGAGCAGGCCGGCGCCGATGAGGCTCCCGCCGACGAGGAGACCTACACCTTCATCCACGGCTTCGACATGGACTTCCCCCCCTACTCCTACATTGACGACGACGGCAACACCGGCGGCTTCGACGTGGAGTTGGCCCAGGCCGTGTGCGACTATCTGGGCTGGAACTACGAACCCCACCCCCTGAACTGGGACGCTAAGGACGCGGAGCTGAACTCCGGCGCCTGTGACTGCATCTGGTCCGGCTTCACCATGAACGGCCGTGAGGACGACTACTGCTGGTCCATCGTCTACTCCGACAACACCCAGATGATCATGGTAGCCGAGGATTCCGGCATCGAGACACTGGCCGATCTGGCCGGCAAGATCGTGGGTGTGCAGACCTCTACCTCCGCCTATGACCTGCTCAACGACTACGAGGATGGCCAGGGCGAGCTGATGGACACCTTCGCCAGCCTGGAGGTCTATGAGACCTATCCCGTGGCCTTCACCGATCTGCAGGCGGGCGGCATCGACGCCATCGCCATCGACGTGACCACCGGTCAGCACCTCATGAGCGGTACCGAGGGCTACAAGTTCCTGGACGAGGCTCTGGGCTCAGAGCAGTACGCCATCGGCTTCCGCCTGGGGGACGAGACCCTGCGCGACCAGGTCAACGAGGCCCTGGAGGCTCTGGCCGCCGACGGCACCTTTGACGCCATCGGTCAGAACTATCCCGAGATCTACGAATTTTTGACCCTCAACAAGTAATTCATACACTTCGGATATACGCGCATTGGGCCGCCATACGGCGACCCAATGCCGGTTTATAGGAGACTTCTTATGAGCTTTTCCACCATGCTGACCACCATGCTCCCCGGCATCGGGCGCACCTGCCTGCTGTTCATCCTGACGGCGGTGCTGAGCCTTGCGCTGGGCATCGGCGTGATGTTTCTGCGCCGGTCCAGGATAGGGGTAATCGCCGCTGTCACCAAGGTATACATATCCGTCATGCGAGGCACGCCGCTGATGCTCCAGCTTCTGGTATGGTATTTCGGCCCCTACTATCTGTTCGGCTGGTCTATCCGGGGCTATCGCTTCACCGCTATTTTGCTTGGCTTTGTGTTCAATTACGCCGCCTACTTTGCCGAGATATACCGCTCCGGCATGGACTCGGTGCCCGTGGGCCAGCATGAGGCCGCCCAGGTGCTGGGCTACACCAAAAGCCAGACCTTTGTGAAGATCATCATGCCCCAGGTCGTCAAGCGCATCCTGCCGGCCGTGACCAACGAGGTCATCACCCTGGTGAAGGATACCTCCCTGGCCTTCGCTTTGGCCTATCAGGACGTGTTCTCCCTGGCCAAGCAGATATCCGCCTCCCAGACCTCCTTCATGCCTTTTTTGATCGCGGGGGTGTTCTATTACATCATGAACTATGTGGTGGCCTTTGCCATGGAGCGCTGTGAGAAGGCCCTGTCCTATTATACCATCTGAGGAGGGCCCGACATGACACTGCTCGAAATGAAAGACATCCGCAAGTCCTTCGGGGATCTGGAGGTGCTCAAGGGCGTGGATCTGGAGGTGCTCAAGGGACAGGTGGTTTCCGTCATCGGCCCGTCCGGCGGCGGCAAATCCACCCTGCTCCGGTGCGCCACCCTTCTGGAAACCATCGACGCCGGCTCTATCGCCTACAACGGCGACTATGCAGCGCAAACCGAGAACGGCCGGGCCGTATATGCCGCCCCCGCAGACCTGCGGGCCATCCGCCGCCGGTTCGGGCTGGTGTTCCAGAACTTCAACCTGTTCCCCCACTGGTCCGCCTTGAAAAACGTCATGGACGCCCCCATGAGCGTTTTGAAGCTGCCCCAGGCCGAGGCCAGGGACCGGGCCATGTCCTTTCTGGGAAAGATGGGCCTGGCGGACAAGGCGGACGCCTATCCCTGCCAACTCTCCGGCGGCCAGCAGCAGCGGGTGTCCATCGCCCGGGCCCTGGCCATGGAACCTGAGATCCTTTTCTTCGACGAGCCCACCAGCGCTCTGGACCCGGAGCTGACGGCGGAGGTGCTTCGGGTCATACGCGGTCTGGCGGAGGAGAAGATGACCATGGTGGTGGTCACCCACGAGATGAGCTTTGCCGCCCGCGTCTCTGACCAGGTGGTATTCATGGACGGGGGCGTAGTGGTGGAGGCTGGCTCCCCTGCCCAGATCATCAACGCCCCCACCCAGGAACGGACTCGCCGTTTCCTGGATGGCTACCGCGTGACGTGATGAAGCTCCGGTTCGTCAAAATAGACCCCACGGGGAACATGACCGTCCTGATCCGGGATTCGGTGTCCCGGGCCATGCAGCCGGCCGTCGCCGCCCGGCTGATGATGGACAGCAGCCTGGGGGCCGAGCAGGTGGGCTTCATCGAACCCGCCGCACACGGCTCCGAGGCCAGGGCCCGCTTGCAGATGATGGGCGGAGAGTTCTGCGGCAACGCCGCCATGAGCCTGGCCGCCGTACTCCTCCGGGATGACGGGCTGGACAGGGGCGATGTAACCTTGGAGGTATCCGGATGTCCCGGGACCGTCACCTGTTTCATCCGGCCTGGGGACGGCGGGACCCGGGGTGCCGTATCCATGCCCCTGCCGGAGGCGGTGGGGACCGTGGAGGGTCTGCCCGCCGTTTTTCTGCCCGGCATCGTCCACCTGGTCGCCCCGGCGGCAGATTTCCCCCAAAAGGACGAGGCCGAGGCGTTCATCCGCCGGGTCTGCGGTGCTCTTAAGGCGGGCGCCGCGGGCCTTCTGCTCTTTGACGGGCAGGCCATGACCATGACACCCTGCGTCTATGTCCGGGATACGGACAGCGCCGTGTGGGAACGTGGCTGCGCCAGCGGTACGGCGGCCCTGGGGGCCTGGCTGGCTCTGACCAACGGCCCCGGAGAGGTTTCCCTCCGCCTGCCGGGCGGGATAATGACCGCCAGGACCTCCTGTGAAGGGGGAAAGCTTACGGCTCTTTCCGTCTCCGGCGGCCTCCGGGTGGTAGCGGAGGGCGTTGTCCGGGCATAATAGGATCGCGCACACGCGCAATTCCATTATGGAACGCTATGAAACGACTATGGAAGATCCTTGCCGCCGCCTCTTGATTTCACGGCCGGGATAAGGTAATATAAAAGCCGCACCTGCCGGTGCGGCTTTTGCTTTGGGAGGAATATCCATGAAAATGCTCCGGGCCACCGTCTGCGTCCTGCTGTGCGTATGTATGCTCCTGCCCGCCGCGGCCTGCGGCGGCGGGGGCGGATACCGGATCATCGATACATACAGCGGCGAGGGCAACTATGTCATTGCCTTCCGGCAGGGAGACCGGCTGGGCGAATACGTGACGGCGGCCCTGCAGGAGCTGGCCGCCAACGGTACGCTGCGCACAGCATCCCTCAGCTGGTTCGGGGAGAATCTCACCAGCCTCCGTGGCCAGGAGGGGGCCATAGCCGACCTGTGGGAGGACCGGCCCATCCGCACCGTCACCGTAGGTATCGACGTCACCAATATGCCCATGAGCTACCCCGCCTCGGACGGCACATACCAGGGCTTCGATGTGGACCTGGCCAGCTATATCTGCGGATACCTGGGCTGGAGCATGGTCCTGTATCCCATCGACCAGGCCAACGTGCAGGCGGAGCTCAACAGCGGGAATATCGACATGGCCATGGGCGTCCCCGAAAACGACCAAACCTCCGGCTTTGACTACTCCCCCGCCTACCTCACCAGTCAATATGTGCTGGTGACCCGCTCCTCGGGGCACATCCGGCGGCGGAACGGGATGAAAAACAAGACCCTTGGGGTATCCATCACGGACCTGGATGTGCTCCAGCAGGACGAAAAGTTCGTGGAGAACCTGGGGGCCATCATCTATCAGACCAACACGGACGGTCTGTTCCAGGCCCTGATGAAGGGCGAGGTTGACGGCATTTTGGTCTCCAGCGTAGTAGCGTCGTATTATATGAAATAATACGATTCCCTGGTAGTCAAGCCTCTTTCAAAAACGCCTCCAAAAACGCCAATTCCTCCGCCACGGGCAGGTTCCGGCGCTTCACGCAAGCGTCCAGGTCGATGGCCTCATACACGCTCTCATCAAAGACGGGGCTGGCCTTTTTATACGCGTCCAGGCTCAGCTCCTCCAGAGGCGTGCCGCCATGGACCAGGCCCGCCGCTATGCCGTAGGCCTCCCGGAAGGGCACACCGTGCTCCACCAGCCAGTCGGCGCAGTCCGTAGCGTTGATGAATCCCGCCCCGGCGGCGGCGCGCATAGCCTCAGGATGGGGCGTCATGCCAGCCACCATGGGGGCCAGCACGGAGAGGCACAGCTTGGCCGTGTCGATGGCGTCGAACAGGGCCTGCTTGTCCTCCTGCATATCCTTATTATAGGCCAGGGGCAGGCCCTTCAGAACGGTGAGCATCCCCACCAGGTCCCCGTACACCCGGCCGGTCTTTCCCCGGATGAGTTCCGCCATGTCCGGGTTCTTCTTCTGGGGCATGATGGACGAACCCGTGACGAAGCCCTCCGGCAACGTGACGAAGCCGAACTCCAGGCTGCTCCAGAGCACCAGCTCCTCAGCCATGCGGCTCAGATGGGTCATCATCAGGCTCAGGGCGCTCATGACCTCCACGCAGAAGTCCCTGTCGGAGACCGCGTCCAGGCTGTTGAGGACGGGTCCGTCGAAGCCCAGGGCTGCGGCGGTCATGTTCCGGTCCGTGGAGAAGGTGGTCCCAGCCAGGGCGCAGGCGCCCAGAGGGCATTGATTCATCCTGGCCCGGGCATCGGCAAGCCGCCCCGCGTCCCGGACAAGCATCATGGCATAGGCGCACAGATAATGGCCGAGGGTCACGGGCTGGGCCCGCTGAAGGTGGGTATACCCCGGCATGACCGCGCCGGCATATTCCGCCGCCTTGTCATGGATGGCGGACACCGCGCCCCGGACCAGGTCCATGATCTCGTCAATCTGGCGGCGGGTATACAGCCGCAGGTCTGTTGCCACCTGGTCGTTCCGGCTGCGGGCGGTATGCAGGCGCTTGCCCGCATCCCCGATCCGGGCAGTAAGCTCCATCTCCACAAAGGTATGGATGTCCTCGGCGGTCATGTCGATGGCCAGCTTTCCGCTGTCGATGTCCGCCAGGATGCTCTCCAGTCCGGCCTGGATGGCCGCGCCGTCGGCCTGGGACAGGATGCCCCGGGCCGTCAGCATGGCTGCGTGGGCCAGAGAGCCGGTGATGTCCTCCCGCCACATCCGGCAGTCCACCTCAATGGATGAGTTCAGCTGCCGGGCTGCGTCGGCGATGGAGCCGCCCCAGAGATTATTCATGGTTCGCTTCGTCCACCAGGGCCCGGACCTTGATGGGCAGTCCGTATAGGTTGATGAAGCCCGTGGCGTCGGCCTGGTTGTAGTCGGACTCGCCGAAGGTGGCAATCTGCTCGGAATAAAGACTATAGGGACTCCACACGCCGGCATTGATCATGTTGCCCTTGTACAGCTTCAGCCGCACCTTGCCGGTGACATTCTCCTGAGTTTTGTCCACGAAGGCGCTCAGAGCCTCCCGCAGAGGAGTGAACCACTGGCCGTTGTACACCAGCTCCGCGAATGTGACGGAGAGCTTCTGCTTCTCATGTGCGGTCATCTTGTCCAGGCAGATGCTCTCCAGTACGCTGTGGGCCTTGTAGAGGATGGCGCCGCCCGGGGTCTCATACACGCCCCGGCACTTCATGCCCACCAGCCGGTTCTCCACGATATCCAGAAGGCCGATGCCGTTGGCCCCGCCGATCTCATTAAGCTTGAGGATGATGTTCTTGGCGCTCAGCTTCTCCCCGTTCAGGGCCACGGGCACACCCTGCTCGAAGTCCAGAGTGATGTAGGTTGGCTCGTCGGGAGCCTGGATGGGACTCACGCCCATCTCCAGAAAGCCGGGCTTCTCATACTGGGGCTCGTTGCCAGGGTCCTCCAGGTCCAGGCCCTCATGGGAGAGGTGCCAGAGGTTTTTATCCTTGGAGTAGTTGGTCTCACGGTTGATCCGCAGGGGCACATTGTGGGCCTCGGCATAGTCGATCTCCTCGTCCCGGCTTTTGATGGACCACTCCCGCCAGGGGGCGATGATCTTCATGTTGGGGGCGAAATGCTTGATGGCCAGCTCGAACCGGACCTGGTCGTTGCCCTTGCCGGTGCAGCCGTGG
>CAZVRP010000093.1:0-6719 GCA_964630255.1 uncultured Oscillospiraceae bacterium
ATACTACACTTATTAATAAAGGGACTGTGGTATTATCAGGAAAAATCATAAGGAGGAAACGCTTATGCCAAAGTTTGATGCCGTGGTCATCGGCGCAGGCAATGGCGGGCTTGCAGCCGCCTGCCGTCTTGCGAAGGCCGGAAAGAAGACGCTGCTGTTGGAACAGCACAATTTGCCCGGCGGTGTTGCATCCAGCTTTCGGAGAGGCCGCTTTGAGTTTGAGACTGCGCTTCACGAGCTATGTGAATTCGGCAGCGCCGAAAATCCGGGCAACTGCCGGAAGACTCTCGTGGACGAATATGGGCTGGATATCAAGTGGTATCAGGTGCCGGATAACTTTCGGGTGATCACCACAGCCAGCGACGGGGTGACACACATCGACGCCACTTTGCCCTGCGGCCGGGAGGCTTTTATTAACAAGATGGAGGAATATGTTCCGGGATGCAGGGAGTCCGTCACCAAGTTTTTTGACCTGGGCGCGGAAACTCTGGCGGCAGGCAACTATTCGCTGAGCGCCGGAGGCAAGGTGGACACCAAATACATGAAAAAGAACTTCCCCAACTATCTGCGTACGGCCGCCTATCCTGTGAACACGGTGCTGAAAGCGCTGAAAATGCCCAAGCTGGCACAGGATATTATGAACACTTATTGGGGTTATCTGGGGGTCGATGCGGATCATCTGAGCTTTGCGCAGTATGTGAACATGGTGTGCCTCTATGTCAATCATGGGGCGTGGATCCCGGAAAAGACCAGCAACGAGCTGACCACCGGCCTGGCGGAACGCTTCCGGGCCATGGGCGGAACGCTATGGTTCAATTGCCGGGCGGAGGAAATCCTTTTCGATGAGGAGGATCGTCTTTGCGGTGTGCGTACCAGCGCCGGAGTGGTGGAAACTCGCTATGTAATCTCCAACGCGAACCCCAGTACCGTATACTCCACCATGGTGCCGGAACGTCTGGTTTCGCAGCGGGACAAAAAGCTGATCTCCGTGCGGCGCTTCTCCGCTCGAATGTTTGTCGTATATATGGGCCTCAACAGATCTGCTGAGGAGCTGGGGCTGAAGGACTACAGCTATTTTCTGCCTTCCAGCGCGGATTCCGTCAAGGAATACAACGATCTGAAAAGCATAGAGACCAACAAATATAACATAGCGCTTTGCTATAATGTGGTTAACCCCAAAGCCAGTCCCGAGGGCACTTGCATCGTATCGCTGACCACCACCTATATGGAGGACTGCTGGAGCAGGGTGGATCCGAAGGACTATGTAAAGACCAAAAACAAAGCAGCCTCCGGCATGATCGACTGGTTTGAGGAAAAGACCGGCATCGTCATCCGCCCCTATATTGAGGAAATCGAGGTGGCAACGCCGTGGACGTTCTGCCATTACGCTTCTGTGCCTCAGGGGGCGGCTTACGGCTATGAGCTGCGGGATTGGGACAGCATGATGCCGCGCATGATGATGATGCGGGAAGAGTACCCCATCAAGGGACTGAAATTCTGCGGCGCCTCCAGCATCAGGGGAGACGGTTTCAACTCCGCCATTTTCAGCGGTGACACCATGGCCAAGCTGACCATCGGCGAAATGAACGAGGAGGGGATCTGAATGACACTGAAGGTTAAAGTCGGCCTGATCGGCGCGTTGGATATGCTCAAATTCAAGAACCTTGCTCAAACGAGGCGAAATGCCATTGATGCGGTGGAGGAAAAGCCTCTGCCCAAAAGCTATGAGACCAATGAAAAGGCCGGCTTCATGCACCCCAAACGCCAGCAGGTGCGTATCAAGGCCATGCGGCCCAACGGCTCGGACGCAGTGACTGTCACATTGGAAAGTCTTGACGGCAAAGCGCTGGCGCCCTTCCGCGCGGGCCAGTATCTGAACCTCTCCGTAGATGCGGCCGGCAGCAGAACCACCCGGTCTTACTCTCTCTGCGGCAGTCCTGACCGAAGCTGGCAGGGCGAGTATGATATTACGGTCAAGAGGGTGGAGGACGACGGCTTTGTCAGTAAATTCATTCAGGACGACTGGAAGCCCGGGATGGAGATCAGCGTTTCCGCACCTCAGGGGCACTTGTATTATGAGCCTCTCCGGGACGAGAAAAAGGTGCTGGCTCTGGCCGGAGGCGCCGGCATCACGCCCTTTGTGAGTATGGCCTGCGCCATTCGGGACGGTTGCGAGGACTTTGATCTGACCATACTCTACGGTTCCCGGCGGGAGCAGGAGATTGTTTACCGGCAGAAGCTCGATGAGATCGCCGCCGCCTGTGATAAGGTTCATGTCGTGTATGTGCTGTCCGACGAGGAAAAGCCGGGCTTTGAGCATGGATTCCTGTCAGCGGATCTGATAGCAAAATACGCAGCCGGGGAGAAGGTCTCCCTGTTCATGTGCGGACCGCAGGCCATGTACAATTTTTTGGACGGGGAGCTTGCCAAGCTGGATTATGACCGTAAGCATGTGCGCCGGGAGCTGTTCGGCATGATCAAGGATCCCTGGAATCAGCCTGACTGCCCGGAAGCGCTGCGGGGCAAGCATTTTACCGCCAAGGTCACCATCTATGATAAAGAATACAGTATTCCCGTGTCCTCGGAGGAGCCGCTGCTGACCGCTTTCGACCGGGCCGGACTGCTGACGCCGTCCCGCTGCCGCAGCGGCGAATGCGGCTGGTGCCGATCCCGTCTGCTTTCCGGCAGCGTGTTCATCCCGGAAAAGACAGATGGCCGCCGGGAGGCGGATAAGGAGTTCGGGTATATTCATCCCTGCGCTGCCTTCCCCCTGTCCGACGTGGAAGTGGAGGTGCCGGGTCAGTATCAGCATATATAGTCTCGAAAAAACGCGTGGCGGCAGCAGGCTGGAAACTTTCAAAAAACAAAAGGACGCTGTATCATATGAAATCATTGATTCGTGCGGTATAGCCCAAGAACAAAAAGGAGTGATCTCATGCATCTGACAGACGAGCAGCAGGCCCTTCTGGACGGGCGGGAGGGCGACGTGATGGCCAAGGTCGTCAAGACGCTGGTCATGTACGGCGACACCTTCGGAGCGGAACGCATGGTCCCGGTCACCAGCGCTTATGGCCACACGGTCATCAGCTTCGGTCTGGGGGTCATGAAGCCGATATATGACCTGTACGACACCTTGCTGAACGGGGGCTTGCCCCCGGGGCAGAAGTTCACCGCCGACCCGCGGCCAATGGACAGCCGCGTCCCGGCGTCGGCTCTGGAAAATCTGGTGTTCAGGAAATTCATGTTCAACCAGCAGGAGCGGTATGAGGCGCAGCTTCAGAAGCTGGGCATTACAGGGGACGACGGATACACCTGCGCCTGCTATATGGATGAGGTGGGCAATACGCCGAAGAAAGGGGATGTCCTGTCCTGGGCGGAGTCCTCGGCGGTGGTGTACGCAAACTCCGTCATCGGCGCCAGGTGCAACCGCAATTCCGGCATCATCGAGATCATGGGCTCCATCGCGGGCTTCGTGCCGGAATTTGGCTTTTTGACCGAGGAGGGCCGCAAGGCCACCTGGGTCGTGGATGTCAAGTGTGAAAAGCGGCCCGAGGCCCAGCTTCTGGGTTCCGCCATCGGTATGAAGGTCATGGAGGACGTGCCCTACGTCCGGGGTCTGGACAAATGGCTGGGCACAGAGCTGAATGACGCGGCCAGGGATTACCTCAAGGACTTCGGCGCGGCCACGGCCTCCAACGGGGCGGTGGGCCTTTACCACATCGAAAATCTGACCCCGGAGGCTGTGGAGCAGGGCGAGAGCCTCATCGCCGAGGGCGCCCGAACCTACGTCATCGACGACGCCGTTCTGGAGGAAGTGCGGAAAAACTACCCGGTCATCTGGAAGGACCCGGCGGCCAGGCCCAAGCTGTGCTTCGTGGGCTGCCCCCACATGTCTCTGAACCAGCTCAAGGAATGGACGGACGCAGTGGAGGCCGGCCTGCGGGAAAACGGCCTGTCTCAGGTGGCGGTGCCCACGGTGTTCACAGCCCCGACGCCGGTGATTCGGGAATTTGAAAAGACGCCCTACGCGGCTCGGTTGGAAAAGACCGGCGTGGTGGTCAGCTACATATGTCCGCTGATGTATATGGACAATCCCCTGTGCAAGAATAAGGCGGTCATCACCTCCTCCAACAAGCTGCGCACCTATACCAGCGCCCGGTATTATACCGAGGCGGACATCCTCGGCATCATCACAGGAAAGGAGACCGCGAAATGAAGACATTCAAGGGACGGCCCGTAGTTTCCGGCGCCTGCACGGCGGAGGCTTTGGTGAGCCATGGGGGCTTCAACACGCTGGCCAGCTATCAGATGGCTCTGATGTTCGGCGACAAGAAGGTCAAGTGCGGGGATCAGAACAACCCAGACCTGTATAAAAAGCCCATGGCGGGCAAGGCTCTGTGCCTGCCTATGACCATCGGCTCCACCACCGGGGGCATGGTGCTGTACGCCGCCTGCTCCATGGGCCGGCAGCCGGCCTGCATGCTGTTTTCCAGACACATCGACTCTCTGGCGGCCTCCGGGGCCATTTTGGGAGATGTGTGGACCGAGGCATCCATGCCCGTAGTGGATCAGCTGGGGGACGAGTTTCTGGAGTGCGTTCAGACCGGCATGAAGATCACGGTGGCCGAGGATGGCACCGTTACGGTGGAATGAGATAAGGAGAGAAAATGGACAAAAAATACGAGCCTTTATTCACCCCCTGGAAAATCGGAAACGTGGAGATCAAAAACCGCATCGTCCAATGCTCCATGGGCGGCACCAGTCTTTTTGGATGGCTGGAGCCCTGTCATTTCGACAAGGAGGCAGCCCATCATCTGCTGGAGCGGGCCAGAGAGAACGTGGGTCTGGTGCTGCCGGGGATGCAGTGCGTACGGGACACCATGGGCCGCCGGTGGCTTTACAAGAACAGGAAGATGTTCAAAGAGCTGGCCGCGTGGATGCCGGAGTTCCACAAGACCGGCAGCAAGCTGTTCGTCCAGCTTGCCGGCGGCTTTGGCCGATCCATGGCCATCAACGACCTGATGGTGAAGCTGCTCCGGCACAAGGCTCTGGGAACCGTGGCAAAGCCCTTTTTGGACGTCGAATACTGCTGCGCTTCCGCCTCGGAGACGCCTAACCGCTGGTATCCGGAGCTGAAGAGCCGCCCCATGACGGTGGAAGAAATACAGGAGATGGTGGACGCCTTCGGCAGGACGGCCAAGCTCCTGCAGGACGCCGGGGTGGACGGCGTAGAGATACACGCGGTTCACGAGGGGTATCTTTTGGATCAGTTCACCATCGCCAATATGAACTACCGCACGGATCAGTACGGCGGCAGCTTTGAAAACCGCTACCGCTTCCCGGTGGAGATCGTCCAGTGCATCCACAAATACTGCGGCGATGACTTCCCCGTGACGCTGCGCTACTCGGTGGTATCCAAGACCAAAGGCTTCGGTCAGGGGGCCGTGCCCGGTGAGGAGTTTGTGGAGTTCGGGCGGGATATGGCCGAGTCCGAGCGTGCCATCAAGTATCTGGAGGACGCGGGCTACGCCATGTTCAACTGCGACAACGGCACCTACGACGCCTGGTACTGGGCCCATCCGCCGGTGTATATGGAGAACAACTGCAATCTGGCCGAGGTGGAGCACATCAAGAAGTTCACCGATATGCCCGTGGTCTGCGCCGGCAAAATGGATCCGGTCACCGCCGCCGAGGAGATCGCCGCGGGCCGTCTGGACGCCATGGGCACCGCCCGCCAGAATCTGGTGGATCCGCAATGGGTCACCAAGCTCATGGAGGGCCGGGAGGAGGACATCAAACCCTGCATCAACTGCCACAACGCCTGCTTCAACTTCGCCAAAAGCGAGGGCACGGCCAATACCCAGAGTCTGGGGGACTCCCTGCATCTGGCCCGGTGCGCTCTGACCCCGTCCACTATGCAGCACAATAAATATAAGATTGTCCCCGCCGCAAGACCCAAAAAGGTGGCTGTCGTGGGCGGGGGCGTCGGCGGTATGGAGGCGGCTCTGGTGCTCAAAAAACGGGGCCATACGCCGGTGATATTTGAAAAGGACGATAAGCTGGGCGGCCTGTACCTCACCGCGTCGGCCATGAGCTTCAAGGAGGCGGACAAGCGTCTGCTGGCATGGTATGAGCGGGAGCTTGCCAAGGCCGGCGTGGAGATAAGGCTGAACACAGCCGTGGAGGATCCGGCGAAGCTTCTGAGGGAGTTTGACGAGGTGATCGTCTCCACCGGCTCCAAGCCCAAGCGCCTGCACATCCCCGGTTTTGAAAAGACGAAGACCTTCACGGAGCTTTTGCTGGGAGACGACCCCGGCGACACGGTGATATTTTTGGGCGGCGGACACTCCGCCTGCGAGGCGGCGTACGAGCTGAGCCTGCAGGGGAAACACCCCATCATCGTGGAGATGGCGAACGACCTGATCACAGCCCCGGGCACATGTCTTGCCAACAGCTCCTTTTTGCGGGACGTGCTGGCCTTCCGCAAGGTGCCGGTGTATCTGGAGTCCACTATCACGGACATCCGGGATGGGGCCGTCACCGTCAGAGGCAAGGACGGCAAGGAATTTGAGGTCAAGTGCGACAGCGTGGTCAACGCCGTGGGCTTTGATCCGGCTCCGGCGGCGGCCAAGGGCGCGCATATCCACAAGGTGGGCACATGCGTCGCCTGGGGCAACCTGCGAAACGTGGTGTGGAACGCCTGGGATGTGTGCATGAAG
>CAZVRP010000094.1:0-6389 GCA_964630255.1 uncultured Oscillospiraceae bacterium
CCGGAGCAGGCGGAATTTTATCAAACGTGCTATCGATCAAAACGATATGGGTATCAGTGCTTTTGCTAGCGGTAGTTACCGCAATGATGATCAAGGGAAAAAGATAGCTTCCGTTTGAACTTAGAACCTGTATTCATAAGCGGAAAATATCGGATGGACGAGAAATTTTCCGCTTATGAATACAGGTTCTAAGATCCAAGCGCAAGGTAGTCGAAAAAAGAAATCAGCCTCTCGGAGTGGACGGTGCCCGGACAGATCTGCTTTGGCTTGGGGTATAGTCTATGCGAGCTTAGTTGTCCCGACAGATGAACTGTCCGGCCAGGCGGCCGTGAGTGCCGGCCATGCCGATGGATGATCCGGCGCAGGGGGTGCAATAGCCAGTACCGTAGCGGCCGCCCAAGGAGTTGCCGCAGGTGTACAGGCCCTTGATGGGATTGCGGTCCACGTCCAGCACGTTCAGCCGATCGGTGGTCATGACGCCGGACATAGTGACCATCATGGGGCTGGCGGAGAAGCTGCCCATGGAGCCGGTGCATGCGTAGAAGGGACCCTCATCCACAGGGATCAGGGCCTCGGCCCGCTTGCCGAAATCGGTGTCCCGCCCGGCATAGCACATCTCGTTGTACCGGGCCACGGACTCCAGCATATTGGCGGTGGCTTTCTCGTCATAGCCCACCATCTGGGCAATGTCTTCCAGTGTCTCGCCGCACATGACCGTGCCGCCCATGCGCTCGGCGATGGTGCAGCCGATGATATTGGCCCGCTCACCGGGCTGGAGGGCGTTCATGCCGTCGATCATATCCTGATAGAACTGGGGGCGTCCGCCGTTGGGGCCCTGGTGCTCCAGACCGCTGGCGCACACGCCCTTGAACCACTTCTGGTCGGTGACCAGGCAGCCGGTGCCCCGCTTCTGGCGGGAAGTAGCCGTCTGGGCCGCAGTGATATTGCCCTCGTTGCAGAAGCGCTTGCCCTCGGCGTTGAGCCAGAGCATGGAGTTGGCGCCCCAAGGACCGCCGCTGGGGCCGCCGCCCAGGATCATAGAGCCGCGGGGGGCAGGCTCGATATAGCCGCCGGCCCAGCACATCATCTTCACCGAGGAGCCGTCCCGGCCGGAGGAGTAGAACCGCTCCTTGGAGCCGCCGGACCGCTCGTTGCGCTCCATATACTCGTTCAGCAGCGCCCAGCACATATCGGCGTTGCCCGCGTAGTCGCCGCCGGCCATGACCACGCCCTTGGTGGTGTTGATGCGGATGTATTCGCCGGTGGCGTTGTCCTGGACGATGACGCCGGTGACGGTCTTGTCCTCCTCCTGGACAAGGACGATGCCGGAGGTGTTGTACAGAAGCTCCGCGCCCAGATCCCGGGTGGCCTTGTCAAGGCACGCCTGCTGGACCAGGCCGATCTTGGAGTTGGCTGCCACGCCGGATACCTGGGTGTCGTTGTACTCGCCCATGAACTGGCAGGAGGCTGCCCAGGTCTTGGTGCCGGGCCAGATGGGATAGTCCTTGCGCAGACAGTCGTAGATGTCCGCGCCGGAGGCCCACTTGTCATAGTCGAAGTTGGCCTGGATGATGAGCCAGCCGTCACGGGTGTTGTCGTAGGTGTAGACCCTGGGGTCCACGCCCATCTCCTTGGCGACCTCCAGCATGTGATCCATAGTGGGGCCGGAGTTATGGACATACAGACGTACGATCTCCGGGTGGGCCCGGCCGCCGCCACGGGTGATGAACTCATCCACCACCTCGCCCAGGTCATAGGGGCCGAAGCCTGCCTGATTGACCTGGACATCGGAGTTCCAGCAGCCGAAGTCCTCGCCGAACCAGGAGTGGGTATCCTGCGGCTGCTTCTCTACGCCGATGACCTTGGCGCCCTCCTCCGCTGCGGCCAGTACAGCCTGGACGCCGGCATGGCCGAGGCCGATGACGGCCACGTCGCACTCCATCGTGCGGGTAATGGCGGAATCCGGCACTACGGGAGCCTGGCCCAGCCAGTCGCCGGGTCCGGAATAACCGAACACACGGTCATCGGTGGTGGTTTCCACGACCTCGCCGCTGCCGGAGGACGCGCCGCCCATGCCGCCGGAAGCGGAGGTGTTTGTCTCGCCAGCTACCACCGTGGTTGCGCCGGAGACAGCGTCTGCAGCAGCCAGGGCGCTGGCACCGAACATACTGACGGCAGCCGCTCCGATGGCCGTCGCGCCCGCCCCTTTAAGAAATTCTCGCCGGGACAGCTTGTTCTTCTTCTTTTCCTCCATGTGTGGCCTCCCATATAATAAATTTAAGAGTTCTCAGACAAATAGGTTCGGGCCGCCCGGAGCAAAACGTCGCCGGAACACTCCTCCGGCGTCCAGGGAATGTATACGTTCGGGGCGATACCCGCGCCCTTCATGCCATGGCCGTCCCTGGCGGCGGCTGTGACCGCCGTGGGCCAGGTGAGGATATAGCGCTCATCCAGAGCATAGCGTACATCGCCGCTGTAGTCAAGGGTCCCCAGGGTGGGGCGGCCAATCAGGACCGCGCCCGCGCTGTTTGCCGCCTGGACGAAGACCTCGCCGCCATCCCGGCACCAGGTGTCGGTGAGCACTGCCACGGTGGGGGGCGCAAGGCCGGGCACAGTCGCATCCTCCGGCCCGTCGTCCTCACGCAGGAAGCCCCGGCCGGATTTTTTCCGCAGCTCTGCTATATACTCCTCCGCGCCGGGGATGCCCTCCAGCCCGGCGGCCTTCAAGGCGCAGTTGAGGGGCGTATAATTCACATAAAGGCCCTCGTCCCCCAGCAGGGAGGTCAAAGGCGTCCTCTCCCGGCAGAGGAAGGGAAGCAGAGGGTAGAGATCGCCCTCGCCGCCGTCTGCCCAGCGCATGTCGATGACAAGGCCCCGGGCGCCGGATATGTGTTCTCTCAGCGCCTCCGCCAGTTCATCCGCCGGACCCGGGCCGGGGCGGACATAGACCGTGCCGTCCTCCAGCCGGCGCAGCGCGGGGCCTGGCCGGGGGGACTGCCGGGGACGGCGGGCCAGCTCCAGGGTCTCCTGACCGCCCTCCGGCCGCTGGACAGTCACTGTTCCGGCCATTTTCAAAAGGCCGTTCCAGTCCTCCCGCTCCGGCTCGTCGGAATAAAAGAAGTTTTTCTGGATGTGGGCCCGGTGAGCGGAGGGCGCGCCGCCGTTGACGGCGATGATGCGGTCGCCGGGAGAAAGACGCGTCTCCCCGGTCACGGCGGTGACATAGAGGCTGTCCTCGTACCGGCGGGTGAAGAAGCCGGGGCTCCAGGGCGTATATGTCTCCCCGGGCAGCAGTTCCAGACGCAGATGCCTGTCTCCCGTGCAGGCCAGCATCTGGCTGACATAGCGCAGAAACAGCAGCTCATCCAGCTTTTCATCGTGCCATGCCTGGCCAATGGCCTGGGTATAGTACCTGGGATCGAAACGGCTGTCAAGCTCCCCTTGGCCGGCGTAGTCCCGGCGGAGGATAGTCACGATATCCCGGAATAGTTCGTCAAATTTTTTGCTCATGTCCCCATTATAATTAATATCATGTTATTTTTCAATCGATTTTTCATACTTTCTTCTTGCGCCCTGTATGTTAGTCGTGCTATGATATAAAAGAGAAAGTTTAGCAAGATCGATGGGGTTTAAAATGGATCAAAATCGGATCAAGCTGCCTCCTGCGCTTCTGCTGTTTCTGGTGGCGGTGGTCATGTCTTTCGCCATCAGCGGCGTATATATGCTGACGAGGGATACCATTGAGGCGGCTGCCCTCACAGCACAGGCCGAGGCCCGGACCGCAGTCATGGCGGATGCGGTCTCCATGACGGAGCTCCCCCCCGATGAGAGCGGGACGGTGGACTATTGCTACGAGGCATACGACGGGACCGGGCAGATCATCGGCTATGTCTGCCAGGTGACCGCCACCGGCTTCGGCGGTGAGATCGAGATTACCGTGGGCATGGATATGGACGGCGCCGTCACAGCCATCAGCGTGGGCGGAGCCAACTTCTCCGAGACCAGCGGCTTGGGGGCCAAGACCAGGGAGAGCGCTTTCACCGATCAGTTCAAGGGTGTCAGCGGCATGCTGGTGCTCAAGCAGAATATCGACAGCGTCACCGGCGCATCCATCAGCTCCGGCGCGGTGGTGTCCGGTGTCAACCGGGCGCTGGTCTATATGACGGCCCTGCTGCCCCAGGCGGCGCCGGAGGACGTGGACGCTCTGCCCCTCTCTGCGGAGGAGATAGCCGCGCTCCTGCCAGGCGAGACTGAGGCGCGCTGGATGGGCGGCGGCTCCAATATCGACGGCTGGTGGCAGGCCGACAGCGGCTATATTGTTCAGGCCACCGGCTTTGGCGAGGGTCCTATCGTGGTCAAGCTGGGCTTCACCCAGGACGGCACGGTGACGGGCATCCTCATTGGCGATGAGAACTTCATGGAGAGCGAGGGCATGGGCGCCCGGGTGCTGGAGGAGACCTACTGGAGCCAGTTCATCGGCGTCCAGGGGCCCCAGACATACGGCGAGAACGGCATCGACGCTGTCTCCGGAGCTACAGTGACATCCGAGGCCACTCTGGGGGCCATCAACGTCTGCCTGAGCTTTGATCCCGCCACCGCAGGAGCGGTCCCCGCCGGGACTGTCGATGGCGCAAGCGGCGAGGCGGCGATAGAGGTTGCCGTCCAAGCCGACCCCAATCCTCCTATCCCCACGCCAGAGCCCACGACCACACCCGAGCCTACATCTACACCCGCCCCCGTCGTGGACGCGGCCACCGCCGCCACTGGCGCTGTGGCGGCAGAGTCCGTTCTGCCCACCGCGCCAACGCCTACGGCCACGCCTGAGCCTGAACCTGAGGCAGCGCCCGCTGCCGACGCCATCACCGCCGCCACCGGCGTCGTGGAGGCCACGCCCGCGCCCACGCCGACGCCCGCCGCCGATGCCGCTACTGGGGCATCCATCGTGGAGAGCTAAGAGGCGGAGCCGGGCCGGAAGGAGAGATGCGCTATCAATAAAGTCGGTTTTGGAGAGCTTATCATCATCCTGATCCTGGCGTTGGTGGTCCTGGGACCGGACAAGCTGCCTCAACTCAGCCGCTCCCTTGGCAAGGCGATCCGCTCTGTGAAGCAGTACATCCATGAAACCACCAAGGATATCGAGGAGATACAGGACCTGAAAGATATCCAAAAGGATGTGCAGGACATCCAAAAGGACCTGACGGCCATGGGCCAGGGGCTGGAAAAATCCATCCAGGACGAGGTGGACGCCGCCCAGGAGAACCTCAAGGCGGCGGAAGAGGAACTGAAAGCCGCTGTAGAGATGGAGCCGGAGGCCGCTTCGGCAGAGGAAAATCAGGGGACTACGGCGGACGCCCCGGCGGAAAGGGACGCCGCGTCGGCCGCACCGGAGGAAATCACACAAAGTTGATTTTCACAGGAGGAATTTGCAATGGGGAAAATAGGAATTTGGGAGCTTCTCATCGTTTTGGCGATCGCGCTTTTGATCTTTGGGCCGAAGGCCCTGCCCAAGCTGGGCGAGGCTCTTGGCAAGACCATCGGCAGCTTCAAGAAGGGCCTGTCTGACGATGAGGATGAGAAGAAGGCTGATGCCGCGCCGCAGGCCGATGCCAAGAGCGACAGCGAGGACGGCAAGGAGGCCTGACCATCTCCGGGAAGGTGGAAAAAACAAGAGACGATAAGTCCATGACTGTGGCCGGGCATCTGCGCGAGCTGCGCCGCCGCTTGGTGTGGATCGCGCTGGTTTTCGTGGCGCTGTCTGTGGTCTGTTTTCTCTTTATACAGCCGTTTGTGGACCAGGCGCTGGCACTGAGTCCGGATTTCAGCTTTGTGTACCTGTCTCCTTCGGAGCTGGTGACGTGTTATCTGAAGCTGGCGCTGGTGCTGGGGCTGGTGTTTTCCTCGCCCTTTATCCTGTGGCAGGTGTGGGCGTTCGTGCAGCCGGGCCTGACCCGGGAAGAGGGGCGCTCTACCTTGTCCGCCATCGTGGCAGGGTTCGTGTTCTTCCTTATCGGGGCAGCGTTTTGCTTTTTCATCGTTCTGCCCATCACGCTGCAATTCTTCTATAACTTCAACGGATCCCAAGACATCACGCCCAGTATATCCTTCAATAACTATATGAACTTTATCCTGGGGATGCTGGTAGCATTCGGCATCGTGTTTGAGATGCCGGTGCTGAGCTATCTGGTGGCCCGGCTGGGGCTTTTGAGAGCTGAGCTTCTGGTCAAGGGACGGAAATACGCGGTCCTGGTGGTGTTCATCGTGGCGGCTGTCATCACGCCGCCGGACGTGGTGAGCCAGCTGATGACAGCTGTGCCCATGCTGGGGCTTTATGAGCTGAGCATCGCCGTGTGCCGGGCTGCCGCCAAGCAGCGGAAGAAGAACGAGGATAA
>CAZVRP010000095.1:0-6134 GCA_964630255.1 uncultured Oscillospiraceae bacterium
GGCCGGTATCTGGTGGCCCCACCAGAGCTGGCGGGAAATGCACCAGTCCCGGACGTTGTGCATCCAGTTCAGATACGTCTTGGCGAAGCGGTCGGGGACAAATTTGATGGTGCCGTCCTCCACCACCCGGATGGCCTCCTTGGCCAGAGGCTCCATCTTCACGAACCACTGGTCGCTGGCCAGAGGCTCCACGTCGGAGTGGCAACGGTAGCAGGTGCCCACGTTATGTACGTGCTCCTCTACCTTCACGAGATAGCCCTGCTCCTCCAGGTCGGCCACGATGGCCTTCCGGGCCTCATAGCGGTCCATGCCGTCGTACTTTCCGCCGTTGATGATGCGGCCGTTGTCGTCGATGACCAGTATCTGCTCCAGATTGTGGCGCAGGCCCACCTCAAAGTCGTTGGGGTCGTGGCACGGCGTCATCTTCACGCAGCCGGTGCCGAAGGCCATGTCCACGTACTCGTCCGCCACGATGGGCAACTCGCGGCCCACCAGGGGCAGGACGCAGGTCTTTCCCACGATGTCCTTATAGCGCTCGTCGGCGGGATTGACGGCCACGCCGGTATCGCCCAGCATGGTCTCCGGCCGGGTAGTGGCCACCACTACCTCTCCGGAGCCGTCGCTGAGGGGATAGCGGATGTGCCAGAGATGGCCGGGCTTTTCCTCATACTCCACCTCCGCGTCGGACAGGGCGGTGGTGCAGTGGGGGCACCAGTTGATGATGCGCTTTCCCTTGTATATGAGGCCCTTCTCATAGAGGGAGCAAAAAACCTCCCTCACGGCCCGGGAGCATCCCTCGTCCATGGTGAAGCGCTGGCGCTCCCAGTCACAGGAGCAGCCCAGGGTCTTCAGCTGGGTGACGATGCGGTCGCCGTATTTGTTTTTCCAGTCCCACACCCGGTCCAGAAACTTCTCCCGGCCCAGGTCGAAGCGGGTCAGACCCTCCTCGTTGCGGAGGTTCTCCTCCACCTTGATCTGGGTGGCGATGCCCGCGTGATCGTAGCCCGGCAGCCACAGGGCGGAGAAGCCCTTCATCCGCTTGTAGCGGATAAGCACGTCCTGAATGGTCTCGTCCACGGCGTGGCCCAGATGGAGCTGGCCCGTCACGTTGGGGGGCGGGATGACGATGGTGAAGGGCTTTCTGGACTGGTCCCGCTCGGCATGGAAATACCCGCCGTCCAGCCACTGTTGATATATCCTTCCCTCCACCTGCTTGGGGTCGTATTGCTTCGGCAGCTCTCTCATTGGCACAGTTCCTCGATCTCTTCCGTAGTCGAAAGGCCCACGGTCTTGCCAGCCATCTGGCCGTCCTTGAACACCATCAGGGTGGGGATGGACATGATGCTGAACCGGAGGGCCAGCTCCGGCTCCTCGTCCACATTCACCTTTCCCACAGTCACATCGCCATGGGCCTCGGCAAACTGGTCCACGATGGGGCTTTGCATCTTGCAGGGCCCGCACCACCCGGCCCAGAAATCCACCAGAACGGTCCCGGCGGCGACGGTCTGGTCAAAGTTGTCCTTGTTCAGTGTCAGTACGTTCATGTGTATCGCTCCTCGCTCTTCAGCTTGATTCGCTAATGGAATATTGTATCATAACCCCAGTATTTTCCGCAAGAGTTTCTTTTATAGTATAAACGCCCCGGCCGGGAACTATCCCAGCCGGGGCGGACGAGGTTTTATATCACTGCTCCGCCCGGGGGAACAGGGCGCCATCGGCCGTTGCGGCGGCGTCCTTCCATGCGCCTCCCCCCTACCGCCGCCGGCGGCGGGCCAGCCGCCAGCCGCCGTAGCCCAAAAGGCCCCCGGTCATATTCAGGATGAGATCGTCCACGTCGCAGCTGCCCAGGAGCGTCACCAGCTGCACCAGCTCGATGGCAACGATGAGTCCCGCCAGGCACAGCGCGAACAGCCACAGCTTCTCCATGGGCCGCCACAGCGCCGGCATGAACACCCCCAGGGGCACGAACACCCACACGTTGCCCAGCAGATTCACCGCGGCGAACCGGGCCAGATAGGGTCCCGCCGCCCCCTGGGTCAGGGCCAGAAAGTGGCGGATGGTCCACAGGGGGACCAGATTCATGTTCGCCGCCATGGCGGCCCGGTAATCGGCGGGCCGGGGCGCTCCCAGCCGCTGGCCGAACAGCAGCCATGCCATGGCCGCGCAGTAGAACCAGAAGGCCGCCCATATCCATTTTTTCGTCCGCCGGTCCATAGGGATATAGTAACCCCTGCGCCGGAAAAAATCAACCTTTTGGGACCGCCAGGGCCTTACCGCGTCACATACACCTGGGCGCTCTGCCAGTCGGTGTCCATGGGCAGCCACGCGGTGAAGGAGCCCTCGTTGGGGATAGCCTCATACACCGCGCCGTCCACCGCCACATAGACCGAAGCATCCACAGCGGTCTCCGGCAGGACGCCGGTGAGCTGCAAACAGCTCTCCATGGTCTTCCCGCTCTCGTCGGCGGTCAGCTCGCTCTCCACCGGGACAGCCCCGTCCAATACCGACCCGTCCCGCTCCGGCGCGGGATACACGGCGGGGTACTCCAGCAGATAGGACAGCGTCCGCTCCGCCAGCTCCGCCACCACCATGGTCGCCCCCTGCTGGCCGATGAAGTCCAGGCGGTAATTGTTCAGCCGGGAGAACAGGGCCCGGCCATAGCTTTGGGCCATATAGGGATACAGGTTCCGGCCGGAGGAATCCCGGAACATGAGCAGGCTCCCCTCCGCCGAGGCGTTCTCCGTCTCGATGGTGATGTCGTCATAGCTGTGGAAGGAACTCACATAGGAAAATGTGAACCCCGGCGTCCAGGTGTAATCCGTCTCCAGGGCCGTGCCCGTGGGATACAGCATGGCGTACAGGTCCCCGGAGTGCTCCACAGCGGCCTCAAAGGGCCCGGAAAAGTAGCTGCTGTCCTCCCCCGCCGACGCCAGGATGGTATCCGCCGCCAGGGCCGCGCCCCGGCTGTTCCAGTGACTGTCCCACTGCCAGTACAGCTCCTCGTCTACCTGGGTGAAGGCGGCGTACAGATCGGCGTAGTGCACCCCCTGCTCCGCCATGGCCGTCATCAGCCGCTCCCGGTTGCTCCCCTCCGCCACCGTGACGTAATCGGGAGCGTGCTCCGGGTACAATGTATACTTCCCGCACGGGACGGTGAACACAAAGCCGGCGCCCTGACTTTCGGCATACTCCTGCATGAGATACAGCCCCCTGGCGCAGCACCATATCTCCCGGTCGCTCATCTGATTGGCCCCGGAGATATCGTTCACCGCCTCGCCGAAAAACAGCCACCCGTCCGGGCCGATGAGCACATCGTCGTTGACAGAGGTATGAAACACCTTGGCGCAAAGGGTGTCCCAGGCGGTGATAAAGTTCAGCCGCCCGAAAAAGCCGTTGGACATATAGGTCTGCAGATCGGACAATATATCCTCATTGAAGCCGCCGCTGAGCCGGACCAGGCGCAGCTTCGCCAGGGGCGGCTCATTGGCCGCGGCCTCCGAGGGTCCGTTGATGAGCATCCCCACCGTCGGCACCAGGCAAGCCAGGAAAAACAGGGCGGCGAACAGAATATACCAAAATCGCTTCATCTCACCCACCCCCTCAGAATTGCGTGCCGTAGATGAACGGCTGGAAGCCGCTCTGGGCCATGGCCATCACGCACAGGGCCAGAAGTCCCAGGCACAATACATAGGACGCCGCCTCACCCCAGCGTTTGGCCCCGGCCACGGGCTTTTTCGCCTTGGGCGGCACAACGATGGAGATGACCGTGCCCAGGGCCAGACAGAACAGATTCAGCCCCGTCAAAAGCTGCTGCAGCTCCAAAGACGCCATCGCGTCAAAGCGCCAGCCGGCAAACATGGCCGCCAGCATCTGTCCCGCCTGGGCCAGGCTGCCGGCGCGGAACAGCACCGTGCCCAGCAGCACCACGAGCCAGGTGTATACACGCAGCACGAGCCGTCCCCAAAAGCTTTTTTCCAGACTCTTGGTGCGGATAAGGCCCACCCCCTCCAGGGCGCAGAAAAGCCCGTGCCATAACCCCCAGAGGACATAGTTCCACGCCGCGCCGTGCCACAGGCCGGTGAGCAGCCATACCACCGACATGGGTATGAGGATGGACAGCTTGTTGGCCTTGGGCCGGCCATACCTCGCCGCCCATTTTTTATAGAGCTTCTGCAGGGGCTTAGTCATCACCAGGGGCATATAGAGATAATTTCTGAACCAGGTGGTCAGGCTGATGTGCCACCGCTTCCAGAAATCGGTGAGTCCCAGAGCCGTATAGGGCCGCTCAAAGTTCTCCGGGATGGCGAAGCCGAACACGGCGCCGATGCCGATGGCCATATCGGAGTAGCCGGAGAAATCAAAGTAGATCTGCACCGCGTAGCCCAGAGCGCCCAGCCAGGCCAAACGGGCGTCCGGCGCCGTCCCGGCGTAGATCGTGTCCACCATCCGGCCCACGATGTCCGCGATGAGCAGCTTCTTCGCCATGCCCACGATGAACCGGCGCAGGCCCCGGGCGGTCTTTTCGGCGGTACAGGTCCGCTCCGCCAGCTGGGGCGCGGCGGTCCTGTAGCCCACGATGGGGCCGGACAGAATAGTGGGAAACAGGGATATGTACAGCGCCACATGCAGCAGGCTCTTCGCCATGTTCGCCGGCTTGCGATAGACCTCGATCACATAGCTCAGGGCCGTGAAGGTGAAAAAGGAGATGCCCAGAGGCAGCGGGATGCCCGGCAGGGGGATAGCCGTGCCCAGGATGGCGTTTATGTTCCCGATGAAAAAGTCCAGGTACTTGAACACCCCCATCAGTCCCAGATCGAACGCCACGGCCAGCGCCAATACCAGCCGGCGCTTGGGCTTTGCCCCGACAGCGCCCAAAAGACGCCCCGCCCCCCAGTTGACCAAGATGGACGCCAGCAGGATCGGAAGATAGCTAAGCCCGCCGAAGCAGTAAAAAAACAGGCTGAATATCACAAGGACGATATTCTTACCCTTCATCCCCGGCACGATGTGATATACCGCGAACAGCACCGGGAAAAAGGCGAACAGAAAGATCGCGCTGGAAAAGACCATAGCGCGTGACCTCCTTTTATCGGATACCGGCGGCGTGACCGCCGGAGGTAGCAAGCGGGGACGGCAATGGCCGTCCCCCTGTTCTGGCTATCGGTCTAGCACCATTCCTTGTAGTCCGATTCCTCTTGCTTCGTCTCGGGCCGGACATAGGATACCACCACCCGGCGGTTGGGTTCCGTGCCGGTGGAGCTGGTGGTCACGCCCTCGTAATCCTGCAGAGCGGTGTGGATTACATGACGCTCATAGGAGTTCATGGGCTCAAGGGCCATGCTCCTTTTATACTTGATGGCCTTGGCGGCCATCTTCTCCGCCAGATGGACCAGAGACTCCTCCCGCTTGGCGCGGTATCCCTCCGCGTCCACGTTGATGTGGGCCCGGCGGTCGCTGCCCCGGTTCACGGCGTAGTTGGTCAGATGCTGGATGGCGTCCAGGGTCTCGCCCCGGCGGCCTATCACGGCGCCGATGCCGCTGCCGGACAGCTGCACATCCAGCCCGCCGCCCTGGCGGTCGGTGATCTCCATCTCAGCCTGGACGCCCATGCGCTCCAAAAGGCCCCGGAGAAACGTCTCCGTCCGCTCCGCCTGGGCCCCTTCGGCCTTGGGGCGTTTTTCCTCCGGTACCGCCGGCTTTGCGGGCGCGGCCGTCTGCTGCGCGGTCTCAGCCTTGGGCGCCGCCGCTTTTACCGGCTCCGGGGCCTCATCGGGCTCCTCCGGCGCATCATAGGTCACGCGGACCACCGCGTCCACGGCGCCGATGCCCAGAAAGCCGCTCTTGCCCCGCTCTACGATCTCAATGGAGATATCGTCCCGCTCCAACCCCAGCTCCGCCAGGGCCTTCGAGATGGCCTCCTCCCCCGTTTTCCCACGGAATTCAATCGACTTTTGCATTTCAGAAAAATTCCTCCGTTAATTCTCTCCCTCAGCCTCTTCGGGCTGCTCGGCCTCCACGGGTTCCTCTGTCTCTTCGGGCTGCTCGGCCTCCTCGGATTCCCCGGCCTCCGCAGACTCCCCGGCCTCCACGGATTCCTCGGCCTCCACGGATTCCTCGGCCTCCACGGATTCCTC
>CAZVRP010000096.1:0-6089 GCA_964630255.1 uncultured Oscillospiraceae bacterium
ACAATATTAAAGTAATTGACAAGCATCTCACCCGATGTTATTCTTAATACTAGCAATTATTACCATTGGAGGGAGGGGGACAGCACGTCTGACATGAACCGCCGCAGGCGTTTTATCATCAACGCCGTCTACTGGGCGATCATCATCGGCATCATCATGCTGGTCAGCCGGTACCTGCTGGGCATTATATGGCCGTTTTTCCTGGCATTCATATTTGCCTGGATCATGACCCCCATCATCCGCTGGCTGATGGTGAAGTGCCATATCAAGCACAGTCTGGCCGTGGCGCTGTGCCTACTGCTGTTCTTTGCCGTGGTGGGCGGCCTGATCGTGGTAGTCACGACCAGCGCCATTTCCTGGATACAGGACTTCATCGTCTGGCTCCCCCAGCTGTACACCAACACCGTCTCCCCCGCTCTGGCCACCGCCGCCGCCTGGCTACAGGACGTGGCCAACCGCATCGGGCCGGAGGCCTCCGAGGTGGTGCAGGAGATCATACCCAACCTCATCGCCTCCATCGGCTCCGCCGTGACCGACCTGGCCGGCCGGGCCGTGTCCGCAGTGTCCGGCTGGGTCACAAAGCTGCCCAGCCGCCTGTTGTACGCCCTCATCTGCGTTATCGCCACAGTGTTCATGACAGCGGATTTTCCCCGGATCACCTCGTTTATCATGCGCCAGGTGCCGGAGCGCCCCCGGCATATCATCTCCAAGGCTAAGGACACCTTCGTGGTCGTCATCATCAAATACGGCAAGAGCTACGGCATCATCATGTGCATCACCTTCGCGGAACTGCTCATCGGCCTTTTGATCCTGCGGCAGAGGTATGCGCCTCTCATCGCCCTGCTCATCGCCATATTCGACATCTTCCCCATCGTCGGCGCGGGCCTGTTGTTGATCCCCTGGTCCATCATCACGCTTCTGTCCGGCAGTCTGGCCAAGGGGCTGGGTCTTTTGGCCATGTATATCATCATCACCATCGTCCGTCAGATCGTGGAGCCCCGTATCGTGGGCCATCAGGTGGGACTGCATCCTCTAGTCACTCTCATCGCCATGATCGTGGGCACCCGCCTTTTCGGCGGCGTGGGTCTGCTGGGCCTGCCCATCGCCTGCGCCATCATCAAGAGCCTGGATGACACCGGCGTCATTCACGTCATCCGCAAGGACCCCTCCGCCGCGCCGACCGGCGCGGAAAAGCCCACCCCCGAACCGGGGATGGACGTGCCGGAGAAAAAATAATTTCCTCCGTGTATGTGCTAACTGGAAGGTAAACTCCGCGCCTGTTGGACTTAGGGGCATTTGAATAGTTACGGCAAAGCAAAGTATCCTTGAGAAAAATCGTCTTCGCCACAAGAAACTCCCTTGCCGCCGGCTGCACACCCATTTTAAGACAAGCCGCTAATGGGGCGGGCGCCCTCTTTCGAGGGTGCCCGCCCCACTATTTCTAAATTGAGTTCATAACGCTTCCGCCTGCGCGGTCATGTTATCTGACGCTGAACAGCATCTGGCCGTAGTAAGGATAGGGCCAGTAATCGGCACCGGTGAGCGTCTCCATCTCGTCCACGCAGATGCGAAGCTCGCTCATGGTAGCGAACAGCTTATCCCTACAGAATTTCGACAGCTCCTCCACTCCGGTGATGCTGTTGGCCTCCACCAGGGCATCGTCCAGAACGGTCACGGTCTTGAAAGCGGACGTCAGCAGCTCGGACAGGCGTTTGATGGTGGCGACCTCATAGGAGCAGTCGATGTCGCTGCCGATGGCCTTCTTGGCGGCGGCGTCCTCTGCAAGATCGCCGGTATACGCGCTGACGGCGGGCAGAATGTCGCGGCGGACCATATCCACCATGGTCAGAGCCTCGATCTTGATGGTCTTCTGATAGTTCTCCTGGAGGATCTCATACCGGGAATGGACCTCCACCTCGGTGAATATCTTATGGGTCTCGAACAGCCGGATGTTCTTCTCTGTTATGAAATAGGGCAGGGCCTCGGGCGTGGAGCGCAGATTCAAAAGCCCGCGGCTCTCCGCCTCCTTGACCCAGGACGCGTCATAGCCGTTGCCGTTGAAAACGATCCGCTTGTTCTCCACGATGACCTCATGGATCAGCTCCCGCAGATCGGCGTCAAAGTCATCGGCGGCCTCCAGACGGTCGGCGAACCGGCGCAGCTCCTCGGCAACAACAGTGTTCAAAACAATGTTGGCGCTGGAGATGGATGCGGAGGAGCCGGGCATACGGAACTCGAACTTATTGCCGGTAAAGGCAAAGGGAGAGGTGCGGTTCCGGTCGGTTGAGTCCTTGGGGAAACGCGGCAGGACGCTGACGCCCACCTTGAAGGTTTCCTTGCCGGAGGATTGATACTGCTCCTGGTGCTCGATGGCGTCCAGCACGGCGGCCAGTTCATCACCCACATAGACGGACAGGATGGCGGGAGGGGCCTCGTTAGCGCCCAGACGGTGATCGTTGCCCGCAGTGGCAACGGAGATGCGCAGCAGATCCTGATACTCGTTCACAGCCTTCAGGATGGCGCACAGGAACACGAGGAACTGTGCGTTCTGGCCCGGGGTATCCCCCGGCTCCAGCAGATTCTCGCCGGTATTGGTGGACATGGACCAGTTGTTGTGCTTGCCGCTGCCGTTGACGCCGGCAAAGGGCTTTTCATGGAGCAGGCACTCCATCCCGTGGCGTTTGGCCACAGTCTTCATCAGCTCCATGGTCAGCTGGTTGTGGTCTGCGGCGATGTTCACCGTGCTGAACACAGGGGCCAGCTCATGCTGCGCCGGGGCCACCTCGTTGTGCTCGGTCTTGGCCACCACGCCCAGCTTCCACAGCTCGTTGTTCAGATCCTTCATGAACTCGGAGACGCGCTGCTTGATGGCACCGAAGTAGTGGTCGTCCAGCTCCTGGCCCTTGGGCGGGCGGGAACCAAACAGCGTCCGGCCAGTGTAGATGAGGTCGGGGCGCTGGTCATACATGGCCTTGTCGATCAGAAAGTATTCCTGCTCCGCTCCGGCGGTAGCCCGAACCTGGGTGCAATCGTTATTGCCGAACAGGCGGAGAATACGAACAGCCTGCTTGCTCAGCGCCTGCATGCTGCGCAAAAGCGGGGTCTTCTTATCCAGCGCCTCACCGGTATAGGAGACAAAGGCCGTGGGGATGCACAGCACGCCGTCCTTCACAAAGGCATAGCTGGTGGGGTCCCACGCGGTATAGCCCCGGGCCTCAAAGGTGGCACGCAGGCCGCCGGAGGGGAAGCTGGAAGCGTCAGGCTCGCCCTGGACCAGCTCCTTTCCGGAAAACTCCATGATGGCACGGCCGTCCCCAGTGGTGTGGATAAAGCCGTCATGCTTCTCCGCAGTGACGCCGGTCATGGGCTGGAACCAGTGGGTGAAGTGCGTGGCGCCCTTTTCTATGGCCCAATCCTTCATAGCGTTGGCCACAACGGAGGCGATCTCCGGCGTCAGACGCTTGTCATTATGGATGGCATAGATGACTTGCTTGTAGGTCTCATGGGGGAGGCGGGCCTGCATTACCGCCTCGGAAAACACCATCGAGCCAAACAGTTCAGGTATGTTGCTCATATTCATTTGCTCCTTTACATGTAATGTTGACACCTGAAATTTACAATATGTGGAAAAACGAAACGGCAAGGCATACGGAAAACTTCCGCGACGTCATTGCCGTTTCGTTGACATGATTTTACTCCCCTGGCCGGCCTTTGTCAAGGTCTTCTCCATAGGTAATTGTCACAAACATCACCCCCGATGCGGGACCGAAAATGAACACATGATCCAGGGGGCGGACGGTTGACAATCCGCTATGTGTAGATTAAAATTGTTATTAACTTTCTACATTTATTTATAAACAATAGGAGTGCATGTCCATGCCGGACCCGGCGGGAGAGATCCCCCCACGGGCCGCTTTTGGGGCCTCGCCGCATATCCATTTTATGAAAGGAGTACTGCGATGGTTCAGCCGCGCCGATACGCGACCCTGCTTCTGATAACCGCCTCCCGGGACACCGCGGCCCACTTCGCCCGTATGCTCCCCACAGATCGGTTCGCCCCGGAATACAACGTCTGCTCCGCAGTGGAGGCCGCCTATGTTTTGGAGGAGGCCGTCTACGATGTGGTCGTGATAGACGACTCCATCCTCAGCGAGACAGGGCTGGAACTGGCGGAGAGAGCCGCCTCCAATGGCATCACCAGCGTCCTGCTACTGGCGGAACCCGACCGGTTCGAGGCCCTGTCCGCCTATGCGGAAGGGCACGGGTTCATGGCCTTGCGAAGCCCTGTGGACCCCTCTCTGTTCAAGCAAAGTCTGGGCATGATGGCCACTATCTCCGATCGGCTCCACAAACTGGAGGAGGAGACGGCCAGCTTGAAGGCCAAAATGGATGAGATGCGTATCGTGAACCGGGCCAAGCTCATCCTGATCCAGCAGTTCAAAATGTCCGAAAAGGACGCCCACCGCTTTATCGAGAAAAACGCCATGGACCGGTGCGTCAAGCGCCGGACCATAGCGGAGAGCATCATCCGGACATATCAAAATTGAGAGAGGGCACATCATGGAACACGGATCTATTCTCATCATCGATTTCGGCGGCCAGTACAACCAGCTCATCGCCCGGCGGGTGCGTGAGCTCAATGTGTACTGCGAGCTCAAGCCCTACACCATCTCCCTGGCGGAGATAAAAGCCTTTCACCCCATCGGCATCATTTTCACCGGCGGTCCCCGCAGCGTCTATGATTCCGGCGCGCCCCAGGTCGACCCGGCAATCTTTGATCTGGGGGTCCCTGTGCTGGGTATATGCTACGGCTGCCAGCTCATGGCCCACCGTCTGGGCGGCCAGGTCACGCCTGCCCAGGACGACAGTGCCAGGGAATACGGCAAGACCCACACATATTTTGATGTCTCCTGCAAGCTGTTCAAGAACCTCCCTGCCGAGAGCGTCACCTGGATGAGTCATGGGGATTATATGGCGAGGGTGCCGGACAGCTTCAATCTGGTGGCTCACAGCGACAACTGTCCCAACGTGGCTATATGCGACGAGGCCCGAGGCTTTTACGGCGTGCAGTTCCACCCCGAAGTCGATCATACCGAGTACGGCCGACAGATGCTCCGCAACTTCCTCTATGAGGTCTGCGGCGCCCGGGGCGATTGGACCATGGGAGATTACATGCAGACCGCCATCACCGCCATCCGGGAAAAGGTGGGAGAGGGAAAGGTTCTACTGGCCCTGTCTGGGGGCGTGGACTCCTCCGTGGCGGCGGCCCTCCTGGCGGAGGCTGTGGGCAGCCAGCTCACCTGCGTGTTCGTGGACCACGGCCTCATGCGGAAAAACGAGGGGAATGAAGTAGAGGCAGCCTTTGCCCCATGGCCCATCAAGTTCATCCGGGTCAACGCCGAGGAGCGCTTTTTAACGAAGCTGGCCAACGTGACAGACCCGGAGACAAAGCGAAAGATCATAGGCGAGGAGTTCATCCGGGTCTTTGAGGACGAGGCCAAAAAGATCGGCGCGGTGGATTACCTTGTGCAGGGAACTATTTATCCCGACGTGGTGGAGTCCGGCACCGGCCAGGCAGCCGTCATCAAAAGCCACCATAATGTAGGCGGCCTGCCGGATTTTGTGGATTTCAAGGAGATTATCGAGCCGCTTCGGCTGCTTTTTAAGGATGAGGTGCGTCAGCTGGGCCGAGAGCTGGGTCTGCCGGAATACCTGGTCATGCGCCAGCCCTTTCCCGGACCCGGCTTGGCCATCCGTGTCATCGGCGACATCACCAAGGACAAGCTTGAGTTGCTGCGGGAGGCGGACTTCATCTTCAGGGATGAGATCTCCAAGGCCGGTCTGGAGGGGGCCATGAACCAGTACTTCGCAGTGCTGACCAATATGCGCTCCGTAGGCGTCATGGGCGATGGCCGGACATACGATTACACGCTGGCCCTGCGCAGCGTAGTCACATCGGATTTTATGACCGCCGAATGGGCCCGGATCCCCTATGATGTGCTGGACACCGTCTCCACCCGTATCGTAAACGAGTGCTCCGGCATCAACCGCATCGTCTACGATATCACCTCCAAACCTCCCGCCACCGT
>CAZVRP010000097.1:0-6001 GCA_964630255.1 uncultured Oscillospiraceae bacterium
TCCTCTGCGAGGCCGGCTATGCCCCCGAGAACGCCTATTTCGAGTGCATCCATGAGATGAAGCTCATCATCGACCTCATCAACAAGGGCGGCGTGGCGGCCATGAACTACTCCATCTCTGACACTGCCGAGTACGGTGAGTATGTCTCCGGTCCCCGGGTACTGCCTCACGACATGGTCAAGGCCAACATGCGGGCCGTGCTGGCCGACATCCAGGACGGCACTTTCGCCGGCCGATGGATCGCCGAGAACAAGAATGGTCGCACCTTTTTCAACTCCAAGCGGGACCTGCTGGCCAAACACCCCATGGAAATCATCGGCAAAGAGCTGCGGGACAATATGCTCTGGAAGGACTCCGCCGAAGGCGACAAGGGCCTGGACTCCGCGTCGAATTAAGGAGACGGCGGCATGCGCTCTGAACAAGTCAAGACCGGCGTGGAGCGGACGCCCAACCGCAGTCTGCTCTATGCCCTGGGCTACACGGACGAGGAACTCAGCCGCCCCCTGGTGGGGGTGGTCAGCTCCTATAACGAGATCGTCCCCGGCCACATGAACATCGACAAGATCGCCGAGGCGGTCAAGGCCGGTGTCCGCGCCGCCGGCGGCACCCCGGTCATGTTCCCTGCCATCGCCGTCTGCGATGGCATCGCCATGGGCCACATCGGCATGAAATACTCTCTGGTGACCCGGGATCTCATCGCGGATTCCACCGAGGCCATGGTCATAGCCCACCAGTTCGACGGCCTTGTGATGATCCCTAACTGCGACAAGAACGTGCCCGGCCTTCTCATGGCCGCAGCGCGATTGAACATCCCGGCCATCTTCGTCTCCGGCGGCCCCATGCTGGCCGGTAAGCTCTCCGACGGCCGGCGTACCTGCCTCTCCCACATGTTCGAGGCCGTGGGCGCCTATCACGCCGGGAAGCTGGATGAAGACGGAGTGGCGGAGTACACGGAAAACGCCTGCCCCACCTGCGGCAGCTGCTCCGGCATGTATACTGCCAACTCCATGAACTGCATCACCGAGGCCATCGGCATGGCGCTCCGGGGCAACGGCACCATCCCCGCCGTGTACTCTGCCCGGCTGCGTCTGGCCAAGCGCACCGGCATGAAAATCATGGAGCTCATCGAAAAGGACATCAAGCCCCGGGACATCATGACTGCCGCCGCCTTCCACAATGCGGAGACCGTAGACATGGCCCTGGGCTGCTCCACCAACACCATGCTCCACTTGCCCGCCATCGCCCATGAGGCCGGGGTGGACATCGACCTGCACATGGTCAACGATATCAGCGCCAAGACTCCCAATCTCTGCCATCTGGCCCCCGCAGGGAACACCTTTATGGAGGATCTGGACCAGGCCGGCGGCGTGTGGGCCGTGATGCGGGAGCTCACGAAAGCGGATCTTCTGGATACGAGCTGCCTCACTGTCACGGGAAAGACTGTAGGCGAGAACCTCCAGGGCGTGACAAACCGCGACCCGGCCCTCATCCGGCCCCTGGAAGCCCCCTTTTCCTCCACTGGCGGCATCGCCGTGCTCTACGGCAACCTGGCCCCCGACGGCTGCGTGGTGAAGCAGAGCGCCGTGGCCCCTGAGATGATGCTCCACACCGGTCCCGCCCGGGTTTTCGACTCCGAGGAGGAGGCCATCGCCGTCATCTACGCCGGCGGCATCCAGCCCGGGGACGTGGTGGTTATCCGCTACGAGGGACCCAAGGGCGGCCCCGGCATGCGGGAGATGCTCAACCCCACCTCCGCCATCTGCGGCATGGGCCTGGGGGAGAGCGTGGCCCTTATCACCGACGGCCGCTTCTCCGGGGCCACCCGGGGCGCGTCCATCGGCCACGTGAGTCCCGAGGCCGCCTCCGGAGGACTCATCGGTCTGGTGGAGGAGGGCGATACCATCTCCATCGACATCCCCGGCCATACCATCTCCCTTGATGTGCCGGAGGATGTACTGGCAGCCCGGAGAGCCTCTTGGGTCTGCCCCGAGCCCAAGGTCAAAACCGGATATCTGGCCCGCTATGCCAAGCTGGTCTCCTCCGCCGACAAGGGCGCCATTTTGCAGTAAGGCATGGAGAACGTACATACTCTTTTGGACAGGCTGGTCCTGTTCCGGCCGGGTCCGGGTGCCCTTCCGGTCCGTCTGGCCCAGGCCCTGAGCGGGGAGGCTCCCGCCGCTTCCGCCCTTGGCCTGCTGCTGGAGGATGCTGCGGCTGGCGGCTGGCAGGGGGATCTATGGCACTGTGCCCTAGCCCAGACCCTGGTGGAGAACGAAAATCCCTTCTCCCGGGCCTGGGAGCGGCGGAGCGCCGCCCATGACAGCCTGTGGCGCATCGCCTTGGCAGATATGGCGGTATACAGGGAGCTGTTTGCCCTGGATCTGCCGCCTGTGTTTGACGAGGCCCGGCGCTTTTTCCACGAAAGCCCTAACGCCCCCCGGCGGGAGGCGGGCCGGCGGGTCATGACCCTGGCGGATGTTCTGGCCGGGGCCGGGAGCCCGGCGTCCATGCTGGAGGCCCTTACGGCTTTCTATGGAACATACGGGCTGGGTACACTGGGCCTGGGGCAGCTGTTCCGGGTCACAGAGCAGGACGGGCGCGCCGTTCTCTTCCCTGTTGAGGGACGGCGAGATGTGCGTCTGGACGATCTGGTGGGCTACGAAAGCCAGAAGGGCCTGCTGATGGAAAACACGCTGGCCTTCTTGGCAGGCCGGCACGCCAACAACGTGCTGCTATACGGCGACGCGGGCACCGGCAAATCCACCAGCATCCAGGCCATTGCCAACGAATACGCTGATCGGGGCCTGCGGCTCATCGAGCTGTACAAGCACCAATTCGCCCTGATCCCCGATCTGTTGGGCCAGATCAAGGGCCGCAACTACCGATTCATCCTCCTTTTGGATGATCTTTCCTTTGAGGAGAATGAGATCGAATACAAGCATCTGAAGGCCGTCATGGAGGGCGGGGGAGAGGCCGCGCCGGAAAACGTGCTCATCTACGCCACCTCCAACCGACGGCATCTCATCAAGGAGACCTGGAACGACCGGAACGACATGCAGCACGACGGGGACATCCATCGCTCCGACACCATGGAGGAGAAGCTGTCCCTGGCCGGCCGCTTCGGCCTGCAGATCTACTACCCCAACCCAACCTATGAGGAATACCACACCATCATCCGAACCCTGGCCGAACGCACGGCGGGGCTGGAGAACGTGACTGAGAAGCAGCTGCGGACCGCCGCCAGTACCTGGCAGGTGCGCCATGGCAGCCGCTCCGGCCGAACAGCCCAGCAATTCATCAACGACCTGCTCTGCCATCTGCCGGATGCGGAAACAGAAAGCGAGGCTGACCAACATGCTGACCCTTGACAAGATCTACCAGGCGGCTTTCACCCTCAAGGGCGTGGCCCGAAAGACCGACCTGCTCCATGCGGAAAACCTCTGCAGCTCCACGCAGCTCTATTTAAAGTCCGAAAATCTTCAAGTGACCGGCAGCTTCAAGCTCCGAGGGGCCTACAACAAAATATCGGCCCTGACGGCGGAACAGCGGGCGGCGGGTATCATCGCCTGCTCGGCGGGTAATCATGCCCAGGGCGTGGCTTTGGCCGCCACTCGCATGGGCATCCGAAGCGTGGTGTGTATGCCGGACGGCGCCCCCATCAGCAAGGTGGAGGCCACCAAGCGCCTGGGCGCGGAGGTGGTGCTGGTCAAGGGCGCCTATGACGACGCCTACGCCTATGCCTGCCAGCTCCGGAACGAGACGGGCGCCACCTTCATCCACCCCTTTGACGACGAGCTGGTCATCGCCGGCCAGGGCACCATCGGCCTGGAGATACTGGACCAGCTGCCAGAGGTGGACGCAGTCATCGTTCCCGTAGGCGGCGGAGGACTCATCTCCGGCGTGGCCTGCGCCATCAAGAGCCTGAACCCCCGTGTGGAGGTATACGGCGTCCAGGCCGGAGGCGCTCCCAGCATGGCCAACAGCCAGCGGGACGGCCATATCGTCACGCTGGACAGCGTTGCCACCTTTGCCGACGGGATCGCCGTGAAGACGCCTGGCGAGCTGACCTTTGAGATGACACGCCAGTATGTGGACGACATCGTCACTGTCTCCGAGGATGAGACCGCCGCAGCTATCCTGGCCCTCATCGAGCAGCAGAAGCTCATCGCAGAAGGAGCCGGGGCCGTGAGCGTGGCCGCCGCCATGTTTGGCAAGCTGCCCATCGAGGGCAAAAAGGCGGTCTGCATCGTCTCCGGCGGCAACATTGACGTGAATATCCTCTCCCGTGTCATCACGCGGGGCCTGGTCACCGGCGGACGCAACAGCGTTCTGCAGATCGCGCTGGAGGATAAGCCCGGCCAGCTTCTAGGCGTCAGCGAGATTATCTCCCGTTGCGGCGGCAACGTGGTCTCTGTCCACCATGAGCGGTCCGACGCCAACATGGCTATCTCCAGCTGCTTTCTCAAGATCGGCATGGAGACTCGTGACTTCGCCCAGATACAGACCATCAAGGACGAGCTGACCAAAGCCGGCTTTCACATCGTCACCGACCGCATCCAGGGGAGCTGACCGCTCCCCTTGGCTGCGAAAAGTCCCGCAGACTTGTACAGCATGATATACTTCCTTTATGAGATACAGGGAAATAAAAAACTGAAAAAACTATGCACTTTAGCCGCTTCTATGGTAGAATGACTGCCATGGAAACAGAGCTGATCAAAAACATGATCGTGGAAGGGGAGATCACCGGCTTCACCTCCCGGGGGGCCGGCGTATGCCGCGTGGGCGGCCGGGCCGTATTCGTTCCCCAGGCTCTTCCCGGAGAGACATGGCAGGTGCGTATCGTAAAGGTTACGCGCGCGGCCGTATGGGGCCGCGGCGAAGCGCTGTTAGTCCCCTCGCCCTACCGGCGGGAGCCGGCATGTCCGGTATTCGGGCGGTGCGGCGGTTGCGCCACCATGCACATGGACTACGAACAGGAGCTGCGATTCAAGCTCGACCGGGTGAACGACGCGCTGCGCCGCATCGGCGGGCTTGACCTGCGAGCGGATCGCATCCTGGGCGCGGCGGACTGTGAGGGCTACCGGAACAAGGCCATCTATAATTTTGCCTCGGGCCCTGTGTGCGGCTTCTATCGCGCTCGGAGCCATGAGGTGATTGCCACGGACCGCTGTCTTCTCCAGCCGCCGTGCTTCGACCGGGCTGCCGGCGCGCTTCTCGCGTGGATGAAGCGGACTGGCGTCCCCGCCTATGATGAGGCCGTCGGCCGGGGGCTGATCCGCCATTTGTTTTTGCGGAAGACCATCTTTGACTTTGTTGCCTGCATCGTCGCTGGCGGCGACGTGGGTGTCAGCGCTGCGGATGCCCTCCGCCAGGCCTGCCCCGAACTGACCGGCATCCTGCTGTGCCAAAATAGCGGGCCAGGAAATGTAGTGCTGCAAGGCCCCATCCACACTCTCTGGGGACGCGGCACGGTAGAGGAGCAGCTCTGCGGAGCGCGGTTCGGTCTGTCCCCCCGTACCTTCTTCCAGGTGAACACTGCCCAGGCGGAGGTCCTGTACCGGCTTGCTGGAGAGTATGCCCAGCCGGCAGGAAAGACAGTTCTAGACCTATACTGCGGTGCCGGGACCATTGGCCTGTCCATAGCTCGGGATGCAGCGAGGCTCATCGGCAGCGACATTGTTCCGTCCGCTGTGGAAAACGCCCGCATGAATGCCGCCAAGAACGGGGTGACCGGCGCCGAGTACCTGTGCGGCGACGCAAAGGACGTGGCCAGACAGCTGGCCGAGGCGGGCCTGCGTCCGGACGTGGTCATCACGGATCCGCCCCGTAAGGGCATGGAGGGCGCCGTTCTGGATGCAATAGTCTCTATGGCCCCGGAACGCATCGTATACATCTCCTGCGATCCCGGCACCCTAGCCCGTGATCTGAAGCATCTGGCGGAGCTGGGTTACGTCTCCCGATGCTGTACTGCTGTAGACATGTTTCCGAGAACTTGGCACGT
>CAZVRP010000098.1:0-5968 GCA_964630255.1 uncultured Oscillospiraceae bacterium
ATATTTTACGATGATTTTACCGAAACACGATAGCGGATTTTATGATGAAAGGCGTATCGTTATATCTGGCCCGCGAAACAAGCCGGGCATACGATCTGAAAAAAGGAGAAAAGACGTCATGAAGAAATTCGGAAAAATCATTGGGGCGGTCCTTGCGGCCGCGCTCGCGCTGTCCTGCGTGAGCGCCTGCGCCAGGACGGCGGAAAAGCTGGAGGGAACAGTGGCCACGGACGGCTCCACTTCCATGGAGAAGGTCATCGGCGCGTTGGGCGAGGCGTTTATGGAGGACAACGGGGATGTGACCTTTACTTATAACCCCACCGGGTCAGGGTCCGGCATCCAGGCCGTCAGCGAGGGACGCTGCGACATTGGCCTTGCCAGCCGCGCGCTGAAGGACGAGGAGATCGAGTCCGGCCTCGCGGGGACCACGCTGGCCCTGGACGGTATCGCCGTTATCGTTCATCCCGATAACCCCGTGACTGATCTGGAGCTGGAGACTATCGCAAAAATCTATACCGGCGAGATCACGGATTGGGCCGATGCGGGCGGCGAAGCCGGCGAGATCGTTCTCATTGGCAGGGAGGCCGGCAGCGGCACCCGCGACGGGTTTGAAGCCATCACCGGCACCGAGGATGCCTGCCGGTACCGGCAGGAGCTGACCAGCACCGGCGATGTGATCGCCGCGGTCAGCCAGAACCCAAACGCCATCGGCTATGCGTCTCTGGCCAGCGTGGGGGACACCGTGAAAGCTGTTTCTGTTGACGGCGTGGAGCCTGCCGAGGAGACGGTCAAGGACGGCAGTTATGCCGTGCAGCGCCCCTTTGTTCTCGTTACCCGCGAGGATGAGCCGCTGAGTGATGCGGCCCAGGCGTTCTTTGACTTCGCGCTGAGCGAGGACGCCGCTGAGATCATCGCCGCGGCCGGCGCCGTGGCGGTCAACGCCCCCGAAGCGGAAGAAGCGGAAACGGCAGGATGACCAAAAATCAGGCCCGGCGGCTTCCGTCAGCCGCCGGGTCCCTTTATTGCCGCTTCAAATTACCGATAGCTCGCCCTGGTTTCACCGTATCCAGGCAGCGGATATTATCTGCCCGGCGTATTCTCCCGCACAAGGGGAAACAGGGCGTCAAAAGGGGGAAGACCATGAAAAACAAAAAACAAGCCCTTGAGACTTTCATATACGGGATATTTCTGATTTTGGGGCTTATTACGGTAGGGTGCGTGCTGCTTATCACAGTATATCTTATCGTCTCCGGCATCCCGGCGATCCGGGAGATCGGCCTATGCAGGTTTCTGCTCGGCAGGACCTGGGCCTCCACGGCCAAGCCGCCTCAGTTCGGGATTCTGCCTTTCATCCTCACCAGCGTTTATGGCACGGCGGGGGCCGTCGTTCTGGGCGTTCCCGTTGGATTTCTCACGGCGGTGTATTTGGCCAAGGCGGCGCCGCCGAAGGTAAAGGCGGCGGCGTCCGTTGCCGTCAGCATGCTGGCGGGCATCCCCTCGGTGGTGTACGGTTTGGTCGGCATGCTGGTGCTGGTGCCCGGTATCCGGGCGCTGTTTCATGTGCCGGACGGGGCCAGCCTTCTGGCGGCCATCATCGTTCTCGCGGTGATGATTCTGCCCGGCATCGTGAACGTGTCCGTCACGGCGCTGGAGGCAGTGCCCCGGGAGTATGAGGACGCGTCCCTGGCTCTGGGGGCCACGCCCACGGAGACGTACTTCCGGGTCAGCGTCCCGGCGGCCAGGAGCGGCATTGCCGCGGCGGTGGTGCTGGGGGTCGGCCGCGCCATCGGCGAGGCGATGGCGGTGATGATGGTGTCCGGCAACGTGGCCAATATGCCCTCGCTTTTTGAGAGCGTTCGTTTTCTGGCGACCGCCGTAGCCAGCGAGATGAGCTATGCCAGCGGACTGCAGCGGCAGGCGCTGTTCTCCATCGCCCTGGTGCTGTACCTGTTCATCCTGCTCATAAACGCCGCGCTCAACTTTTTCATGAAGCGAAGCAGGGAGGGCTGATATGCGGACGGAAATCTCTAAAAGGCGCCGACTGTATGTCGCCGCTATGCGGGCGCTGATGCGGCTGTCTGCCGCCGTCACCGGGGCGCTGGTACTGTTTCTGACGATCTATGTGATGGCAAAGGGCGTCCCGGAGCTGAGCTGGGAGCTTGTGAGCACCAAGCCCAGCTATCTCAGCGGGAGCATCGGCATCCTGCCGGATATCCTGAATACCGTCTATATCATCATCGCGGCGCTGGTATTCGTCGTTCCCCTGGGGGCGGGGGCGGCGATCTATCTGACCGAGTACGCCAAAAACAGGAAACTGGCGGCGGTCATCGAGTATGCCGCCGAGAGCCTCTCCGGCATCCCCAGCATCATTTACGGCCTGGTGGGCATGCTGTTTTTCTGCTCGTTCCTGAATATGCGGACTTCTCTTTTGGCCGGGGCGCTGACGCTGGTCATCATGAACCTGCCTACGGTCATGCGCACCACACAGGAGAGTCTCAGGACCGTGCCGCGGAGCTACCGGGAGGGCGCTTTCAGCCTGGGGGCAGGAAAATGGCGGGTCATCCGCACGGTGGTACTGCCCGGATGCGTGGACGGGATCATCACCGGCTGCATCCTCTCCGTTGGCCGCATGCTGGGCGAATCGGCCGCTCTGCTGTTTACGGCGGGCTTCGCTCACGCGGTACACGGCTTCTTCGAGGGGTTGGGCAGCGCGGGCGCCACGTTGACGGTGGCGCTGTATGTGTACGCCAAGGAGCAGGGCGAGTTTGGCGTGGCCTTCGCTATCGCCGCCATTCTCATGGCGCTGACGCTCCTGATCCAGCTGGCGGCCATGCTTGCGGGCAGGCATTTCAAGAAAAGGAGAGAACAATGACAAATATCATCACCGTGAAAGACCTTTGCCTGTGGTATGGCGACGCCCAGGCGCTGAAGGATATCGATATCGACATCCCGGAAAAGGCCGTCACCGCTTTGATCGGGCCCTCCGGCTGCGGTAAATCCACTTTTTTGAAAACGCTTGACCGGATGAACGATCTCATCCCCGGCGTGAAGATCACCGGCGAGGTAAAATATGACGGGCGGGATATTTTTGCGCCCGGCGTGGATGTGAATATGCTCCGGAAGGACATCGGCATGGTGTTCCAAAAGTCCAATCCGTTCCCTATGAGCGTATATGACAACGTTGCCTACGGCCCCTGTACCCACGGTATCAAGGGGAAGGCCAGGCTTGACGGCATCGTGGAAAGATCGCTGCGGGACGCGGCCATTTGGGATGAGGTAAAGGACCGTCTGAAAAAAAGCGCGTTAGGCCTGTCCGGCGGGCAGCAGCAGCGGCTTTGCATCGCCCGGGCCCTGGCCGTTGAGCCAAGGGTGCTGCTTATGGACGAACCCACCGCCGCCCTGGACCCCATTTCCACAGGGAAGATCGAGGAGCTGACGTCGCAGCTGAAAGAGAAATATACCATCATCATCGTCACCCACAATATGCAGCAGGCCGCGAGGATCAGCGACCGCACCGCGTTCTTCCTGCTGGGGGAGCTGGTGGAATACGGCAATACGGAAACGATCTTCTCACAGCCGAAGGACAAGCGGACCGAGGAGTATATCACGGGGAGGTTCGGATAACGCGGCCCGGATTCGATGAACAGCCGCGAGCGCGCCCCGCTCTCGGCCCGTACACGGCGGCGGATGTCCGTCTCGGAGGCGGGAAAAATTTTTTCTTGAACAGTTGACAGCGCCGCCGCCGCAATAATACAATGTCTATGGATGCTATGAGGTGACGGCGCCATGGAAAGACTGATTTTTCATGTGGATGTGAACAGCGCGTTCCTCTCCTGGGAGGCGGCCCGGCGGGTGGCCCGGGGGGAGGACGATCTGCGCCTTGTTCCCTCCGCCATCGGCGGCGACCGTGAAAAGCGCACCGGCGTCATTCTGGCAAAATCCATTCCCGCCAAGGCCTTCGGCGTCAGGACCGGCGAACCGGTAGCCCAGGCTCTGCGCAAGTGCCCCGATCTGGTCCTGGCCCCGCCGGACTTTCGCCTCTATGAGAAAAGCTCCAATGCCTTCATGGACATCTGCCGGGCCTATGCGCCGGCCGTGGAAAAGTTTTCCATCGACGAGTGCTTTCTGGATATGACCGGCACCGGGCATACGTATCCCGACCCTGTGGCCGCCGCTTACAGGCTGAAGGATGAGATACGGGACACCCTTGGCTTCACCGTGAACATCGGCATAGCGGAAAATAAGTTATTGGCCAAAATGGCCGGCGATTTTGAAAAGCCCGATAAGGTGCACACGCTGTTCCGGGAGGAGCTGCGATCAAAGCTCTGGCCTCTGCCGGTGAGCGATCTGCTCCTGGTGGGCCGCGCCACGGCGGAGAAGCTGCGCCGGGCGTATATCGAAACCATCGGCGACCTGGCCCGGGCCGATCTGGGAAGCGTCCAGGCGCTGGTGGGCAAGAAGCTGGGCCTTCAGATACACAGCTACGCCAACGGCCTCGACGACTCGCCTGTCCTGCCGGAGCCGTCGGAGCTGAAGGGCTATGGGAACTCCACCACCCTGGAGGAGGACGTCACTACCGCGGAGGCGGCTCACAGCATCCTGCTGGCCCTTTCCGACAGCGTGGCCGCCCGAATGCGGGCGGACGGGGCCAGGGCCTGCCGCGTGGCGGTCACCATCCGGGGCAACGACTTCCATGACCGCTCCCACCAGCGAAAGCTGGCAGAGGCGACGGACGTGACCAACGAGATATATGAAATCAGCAAGCAGCTTTTCGCCGAACTCTGGGACGGGCGCACGCCCCTGCGTCTGCTGGGCGTCTCCCTCTCCGATGTGACCCGGGAGGAGGATGCGCAGCTCTCCCTTTTTGAGGACGTGCGGCGGGAGCGCTCCCGGAAGCTGGACAAGGCCATGGACGCCATCCGGGACAAATACGGCGCGGACACCATCACGCGCGCCGCGGCCATCCGATCCGGCAAGAGCGTGGGCCGGAAGCACAAGGCCCAGATCGACCTGCGGAAGGAAGAACGCTAACGGGGCGGAAAAGCGTGCCGTGCCGGTCACTCGTCCAGCTTCAGCACCGCCAGAAACGCCTCTGTGGGAAGCTGGACGCTGCCCAGGGAGCGCATTTTTTTCTTGCCCTCCTTCTGCTTTTCCAGCAGCTTCTTCTTTCGGGTGATATCGCCGCCATAGCACTTGGCAAGCACGTCCTTGCGAAGGGCCTTCACCGTCTCCCGGGCGATGATCTTCCCGCCTATGGCCGCCTGGATGGGCACCTCGAACAGCTGCCGGGGGATGTTCTCCTTCAGCTTCTCGCACAGCCGCCGGGCCCGGGGATAGGCTTTGTCCTTATGCGCGATAAGGCTCAGGGCGTCCACCGCCTCGCCGTTGAGCAGCAGATCTACCTTCACCAGCTCCGAGGGCTTGTAGCGGGAAAACTCGTAGTCCATGGAAGCGTAGCCCTTGGTGCGGGCCTTGAGGGTATCGAAAAAGTCGTAGATGATCTCCCCCAGCGGCATCTCATAGCTGAGCTCCACCAGCCGCTCGTCCAGGTATTGCAGGCCCTTATACACCCCACGCCGGTCCTGGCACAGGGGCATGATGTTCCCCACGAACTCCTGGGGCGTGATGATGGTCATGTCCACATAGGGCTCCCGGGCCTCAGCTATGGCGGAAACCTCCGGGTAGTCGTGAGGGTTGTCCACATATCTCACCGTCCCGTCGGTCATCTCGATCTCATAGATGACGGAGGGCAGCGTGGTGACCAGGTCCAGATCGAACTCCCGCTCCAGCCGCTCCTGGACGATCTCCAGGTGGAGCATACCCAGAAAGCCGCACCGGAACCCAAAGCCCAGGGCAGCGGAGGATTCCGGCTCAAAGGCCAGGCTGGCGTCGTTGAGCTGGAGCTTTTCCAGGGCGTCCCGCAGGTCGGGGTACTTGGAGCCGTCCTCGGTGTACACGCCGCAGTAGA
>CAZVRP010000099.1:0-388 GCA_964630255.1 uncultured Oscillospiraceae bacterium
AGACGAGCTTGGGGAACGCCGGGGTGACGTACACGCCCGCCTCGTTCTTGACGCCCACGTACCGCTGGCGCAGCACCTCCTCGATGATCAGCGCCAGATCGCGCTTGAGCTGCGGATCCTTCGCCTCGCCCAGATACATGAACACGGTCACAAACGGAGCCTGACCGTTGGTGGTCATCAGCGTGACCACCTGATACTGGATCGTCTGCACGCCGCGCTCAATCTCCTCGCGAAGGCGCCCTTCGACGATCGCACTAACGTGCTCCTCGGTCGGCTCCACCCCCAGCAGCGCGAATTCCCTCTTGACCGAGGCGGTGATCTTCTCGCGCGACACCTGCACGAACGGGGCCAGATGCGTCAGCGAGATGGACTGTCCGCCGTATTGATT
>CAZVRP010000099.1:398-5947 GCA_964630255.1 uncultured Oscillospiraceae bacterium
TGGACGCCACCTGCGCGATGATCTGCGTGGCGATGTTGCAGGCGGTCGAAAAGCTGTGCGGCTTTTCGATCTTCGTGCCAGAGATGACCGTGCCGTTTTGCAGCATGTCCTCCAGATTCACAAGGTCGCAGTTGTGCATGTGCTGGGCATAGTAGTCGGTATCGTGGAAGTGAATGAGGCCCTCCTCGTGGGCCTTCACGATATCATCGGGCAGCAGGATGCGGCTGGTGATATCGCGGCTGACCTCGCCGGCCATGTAATCCCGCTGGGTGGAGTTGACCACAGGGTTTTTGTTGGAGTTCTCCTGCTTGGCCTCTTCGTTGTTGCACTCGATCAGGGACAGGATCTTGTCATCGGTGGTATTGGACTGGCGGACCAAAGACCGGGTGTAACGGTAGGTGATATACCGTTTTGCCACCTCATAGGCTCCATGGGCCATGATCTGCTCCTCCACCATATCCTGTATCTCCTCCACCGAAGGAGAGCGTCCCAGCTCCATGCAGGACTTCTCCACGGAGTCCGCGATGCGGCGGATCTGGGTAGCGGTCATTCGCAGATCCTCATCCACCACGTCGTTGGCCTTGGTGATGGCCGCAATGATCTTTGTTATGTCGAAGATGGTCTCTGACCCGTTGCGCTTGATGATCTTCATCTCTATCTGTCCCTTCTGTGCTGCGATAGTTCTGTTTTTGCGGATATCGTCTCCCCTCCTGGCCGGGCCAGGGCGTTTTCCACATGGTTACATAATTCCGCTGATAGATATATTAGCACAACATCTTGTGCCTGTCAATATATTTCGCTCCAATATTTTGTAATTCCCGCAAGGCGTTGAAAATAGCGGAAAGCCAAGGCTTTCCGCTATGAGCGTGTCTGCTGTTCGGCGGCGTCTGAAACGACGCTCAGTCTGCGTCCGGCGTCTCAGCCCTGACAGCCAGTTTCTTCTGCAGCCAGTCTTTGCCGTCCACAAAGCGGGAGACGATATAGGAGACCACATAGTCGCCGGCGGCGTTTATCATAGTCGCAGGCGGGTCCACCAGATTGCCGATGGCCACCAGGATGGGGAATGCCATGGCGATCTGATCCGGGAAGAAGATGGTGCAGATGATGTACTCGCCGATGTACCCGCCGCCGGGAACGCCGCTCATGCCCACGGAGGACAGTACGGCAACCAGCACCACGGGGACGAGCATATCAAAGCCGAAGTCCTGGCCAAACACCCCCAGCACGAAAGCGATCTTCAGCACACAGGAGAAACAGGAGCCGTCCATGTGCATGGTGGCGCCCAGGGGCAGCACCATATCGGACACGTCCTTGGAGACGCCGGTGGCCTCGGCCTCCTCCATATTGGTGGGGATGGTGGCCACGGAGGAGCAGGTGCCAAGGCTCACCACGGCAGGCTTGGTTATGTGCTGGAACATGGTCTTGACCGCGCCCTTGCCGCCGCCGAACCGGGCGAACAGCGGCCAGGCGGTGAATATGTAGATGAAGCACAGGGGGTAATACAGCAGCAGTGCCCGGCCGTAGCTGGCAGTGATCTGCGGGCCGTAGCTGGCCACCAGGTCAGCGAAGATGGCGAAGAAGGCGATGGGGGCGTAGTAGGTAACGATCTTCACGAACTTCAGCATCACGTTGGTCAAATCCTCCAGGAACTTGCCCACAGGGGTCTCCGCTCCGCCGTTCAGATTCACGGCAAAGCCAAACAGGATGGAGAACACGATCAGCGGCAGCATGGCCCGGCGGGACAGCAGCCCCGCAAAGTCATCGGTCGTGAAGAAGTTCACGATCATATCGGAGATGGAAGCGTACTCCCCCATCTCCTCGGTAGGTATCTCCGTCCAGGGATTCAGCACCGGCGGGAATATCTTCACCAAAAGGAACATGATGACGGCGGCGATGGCGCCGGTGACCACAAAGGTTGCGATAGTGACGCCCATGATCTTGCCGGCGCGTCTGCGGCTTTTCATATTGGCCACGGCGCCGGCAATGGACGAGAATACCAGCGGCACCACGATGCAGAACATCATGTTGATGAACACGGTCCCAAGGGGCTTAAGCGCGGTGGCCCCGGCGGAAGCGTCCGACACGGGGAATATCCAGCCCACGATGGCGCCCAGGATCATAGCCGCCAGCATCAGGGCCATGAATCGGTAGTTTTTCATGATCGCTTTGCTTTTCATACGGTTCCCTCCACATTGTTTGAATATCGTTTGAACGCCATTCCTGTGGGCAGGTCTGTGCTCATGCCACAAGATACGCGATCCTTATAGCATTATAGTGGGAAGAAGTTGCAAAAAACATTGTGTGGAATGCTTGAAATATTGCAAAAAATGCTATAGAATAAATCATCTGACAGAGGAGGCGATCCGGGATCTTGAGCGGTGCCAGCTACAGCCAGGAGGGATATCTCCACGAAAACTACCGCTGCTTCCACCTGCGGGACAGCCTGGGGCAGGAGCGGGACTTCCATTTCCATGATTTCTACAAAATCGTCATCCACCTGTCCGGTCTGGTAGATTACCAGGTGGAGCGCATGACCTACCGGCTTCGGCCGGGAGATATCCTGCTCATCAAGCACCATGTCATCCACAGGGCCGCCATCGATATGTCGCAGCCGTATGAGCGGTTCATCCTCTACCTGGACGGACCCTATACGGAGAGGGCCATGCCCGGGGCGGCGCTGCTGGAGTGCTTTGAACAAGCCGACCGGCAGGGACGGTATCTGCTGAAGCCGTCCGAACAGGAGCGGCAGCGGCTGACGGCCCATTTGGAGACGCTGGAGTCATCCCTGAATGACCGGCAGTTCGGCGCCCAGGCTCTCCGGGACACGCTGGTGATACAGCTTCTGGTGCTCATTAACCGCATCTCCTTCAGCCAGGATGCCTCCCCCGCCGACGCCGTGCCCCAGTACGACCCCAAGATCGCCCAGACCCTCTCCTACATCAATGAGAATCTGTCCCAGGATCTGACGGTGGAGCGGCTGGCGGAGCGGGTATACCTGAGTAAATATCATTTCATGCGCCTTTTCAAGTCACAGACCGGCAGCACTGTTCACGCATACGTGCGCCAGCGCAGGCTTCTGTACGCCGCTCAGCTCATCCGCCGGGGCGTGCCCGCCGGGAAGGCCGCCGAGGACTGCGGCTTTGAAGAATACTCCACCTTTTTCCGGGCTTTCCGGGAATGCTTCGGACTCAGTCCGGGCCAGCTGAAGTAACGGATGACCGCCGCGCCCCCGCATATCATACAGAGGCGCGGCGGTCAGTTTTGCATATTTATCCGAGCGATATCAGGAATAAAACAGGCTGAACGGATAAACACCCGGCGGCTCCCGCACAAAGCAGAGTTCCTCCCCTGTTTCCGGATGAATAAACGCCAATTTATGCGACCATAACGCGATTTGGCATCCATCACCTGCCAGGCCGTATTTTCGGTCTCCCGCCAGCGGCAGACCGCGGCTGGCAAACTGGCAGCGTATCTGATGGGTGCGGCCGGTGTGCAGACGCACGGATACCAGCGACAGCCCTTCCCTGCCCGCCAGCGTCTCATATTCCAGCCGCGCCGGGCGTGCATCCGGTCCTGGTTCGTCCGTCACATAGGTCGTCCGCGCCGCACGATCCCGGCGGAGCAGGTCCTCCATAGCCCCCTCCGCCGGCGCCGGAATGCCGTGGACAACGGCCAGATATCCCTTGCGAAACCGCCCCTCCCGCATCTGCCGGCTCAGCTCCGAGGCAGCCCTGCGGGATCTCGCAAGGACCATCAGTCCGCCTGCCACCCGGTCCAGCCGGTGGACAGTCCGCACACAGGCATTTTCATCCCCCAGAGCCTGGCGCACCAGAGATGGCATCCCTCCCGGCTCATCGGTGGACAGGACCCCTGCGGGCTTTATGCACACGGCGATGCGCCTGTCCAGGTAGACGAATTCCATGCCTTACCCTCCCCGCCTATACATTGTCCGGAACCGATGATATATACTCTCTACTGTCCCAGCATCCGCTCGGCGGCCTCCACCACATGGCTGACCAGGATGCTGGTGGTCACGGCGCCCACGCCGCCAGGAACAGGCGTGATAGCGGCCACAATGGGTTCCGCCTCTTCGAACCGCACGTCGCCGCAGAGCTTTCCCTTTGCCTCGTTCCATCCGATGCCCACATCGATCACCACCTGACCGGCCCTGAAATACGCCCCGCCGATCATCTCCATCTGTCCCGCCGCCACGATGACGATATCTCCTTGACGCGCCAACTCTGGCATATCCACGGTCTTTGTATGGCACACGGTGACGGTGGCGTTTCTGTGCATGAGCATCATGGCCGCCGGGCGGCCCGCCACCAGGCTGCGGCCGATGACCACGGCGCGCTTCCCGTTGCATTCGACGCCGTAATGGTCCAGTATCTCCATGGCCGCCTGAGCCGTACAGGGCGGGAAACCCACCTTTGTATTTGTGAACACCCCGGCCAGGGAGCCGTCCGTGCAGCCGTCCACATCCTTTTCCGGGGCCAGCATCCGCCGGGCGCGCTCCCCGTCTATCCGATCCGGCAGCGGGCGGAGCATCAGTATGCCGCTCACCGAGTCGTCGCAGTTGAGCGCCTCCAGCGCCGCAAAAAACGCGTCGGCATCCACATCCGCCGGAAGTATCACATTTTTTACCTCCACGCCCACGGCGGCGCAGCGCTTCATAGCGCCCTTTTCGTAGGATATATCATCCAATCGCTCGCCGATGCGCAGTATCGCCAGCGCAGGCGTCACGCCTTTCTCCTTCAGCCCGGCGGCCTTGGCGGCTATCCGTTGGTTCAACGCCGCAGTGACCGGCGCACCCTTCAACAGCTCCGCCATCAGCAAAACCTCCTGTATACATCCTCGTAGACCCGCTCCGCTATGGGCCTGTATTTGGCCATCTGTCCGTCCACATGGGCGTTGATCCGCTCGGCATAAACCCGGTCCTTCATGGACTTGGTATTCACCTTCACATTCACCGCCGCGCCATACATAGCGCTCCAGCAGAACACCACCCCAGTGGCGGCGTCCGATATGGCAAGCGCGCTGCCCTTTTCCGCAAGCTGGCGCTGCAGCTCTATGGCCTCGCAGCACAGGTCCAGTATCTCCAGCGGCGCGGCAGCCGCGTCCCGTAGGCACGTCTCCATGATCTCATCCCGGTGCGGATCGTCCCGGGGAATGCCATAGGCCCTACTGAGCGGTTCAAACGCCTGAGCGTCCTTATCCACACAGGCCAGCAGCTTTAGCCGCAACTCCTGCGCCCGGACCGTAAGCGCCCGGACGTCTTCCTCCACGGCGGTATATTTCTTCTTTCCGATCGTGAGTTCTCCCACCATGGCGCCCAAGGCGGCGCCCACCGCCCCCACCAGCGCGCTGGCCCCGCCGCCCCCCGGCACCGCAGCCTTGGAGGCCAGGACCTCCGTAAATTCTCTCATGCTCTTATCCAGCATCTCATATCCCCACATTCCCATGAACCGGCTCTTTAGGCACTATGTATTTGCATTGAAAAATATTTTATCACATATCCCATATCCATGCAAGGCCAAAGGACGAACGCC
>CAZVRP010000100.1:0-5798 GCA_964630255.1 uncultured Oscillospiraceae bacterium
CCAGGCTCCGGCTTGACCACCTTTGACGCTCAATCTCCTAAAGGCTGAAACCTCCTACAAAGGCAGCATCAATCTCAAACGCAAGAAATGCTTACTCTCTCCGAGTTATCTCCTGAAGGTCTTTGCTTCATAAGCGATTGCCCTGTAATTTTCGCAGGGACTTCTTGATTTTTATCCTGGGGTGTACTATACTGTTAGTTAGCGAATTGTGCACACAGATATGCTCCCCGTCGGAGCAAATATTATTAAGGAGGAAATCCCGTCGTGAAAGATATCTATTTGGTCTCCTGCTGCCGCACGGCAGTGGGCAAGTTCCAGGGTGCCCTGTCCAACACCCCCGCCTCTGATCTGGGCGCCGTGGTAGTAAAGGCCGCCCTTGAGCGCGGCAACGTCCCCGCCGACGCGGTGGATGAGCTGATGTTCGGCTGCATCCTCACCGCCGGCCAGGGCCAGAACCCTGCCCGTCAGGTTGGCATCAAGGCCGGTCTGCCCTTCTCTGTTCCCGCCTATACCGTGGGCATGGTCTGCGGCTCTGGCATGAAGAGCGTTATCGAGGCCGCTCGGGCCATCTCCGCCGGCGACGCCGATATCGTTGTGGCCGGCGGCACGGAGAACATGACCATGGCCCCCTATTGCGTGCCCTCCGCCCGGGGAGGCGCCCGGATGTTCAACACCACCATGGTGGACACCATGGTCAACGACGGCCTGTGGGACGCTTACAACAACTACCACATGGGCACCACCGCAGAGAATATCTGCGATATCTGGGGCATCACCCGCCAGGATCTGGACGAGTTCGCTTTGTCCAGCCAGCAGAAGACTGCCGCCGCGCAGGCTTCCGGCCGGTTCGATGACGAGATCGTGCCCGTGATGGTCAAGCAGAAGAAGCAGATGGTGGAGTTCAAGGTGGACGAGTTCCCCAAGAACGACACCACCATAGAGAGCCTTGCCAAGCTGCGGGGCGCCTTCCCCGTCAGTTCCGACAACACCCCCGACAAGGTGGTGGACACCTTTGAGGCCCACGCCCGCAAGGAACCCCAGGCCGATTACGGCCAGCAGCGCGTCACCGCCGGCAACGCCTCCGGCATCAACGACGGCGCGGCCTGCGTCATCCTGGCCTCCGCCGAGGCTGTTGAGAAGTACGGCCTCAAGCCCATGGCAAAGCTGGTCAGCTACGGCCAGGGCGGCGTTGACCCCAAGATCATGGGCACCGGCCCCGTCCCCGCCACCCGCAACGCTCTGGCCAAGGCCGGCCTGACCCTCGATGACATCGACCTCATCGAGGCCAACGAGGCTTTCGCGGCCCAGTCCATCGCCGTGGCCCGGGAACTTGGCTTCGACATGGCCAAGGTCAACGTCAACGGCGGTGCTTTGAGCCTCGGTCACCCCGTCGGCGCTTCCGGCGCCCGGATCATCGTCACCCTGGTGCACGAGATGCTCAAGCGGCCCGAGGTCAAACGCGGTCTGGCCACCCTGTGCATCGGCGGCGGCATGGGCGTCGCCACCATCTGGGAGAAGTGCTGAGGCATTGATCCGTTCAGACAATATAGGCAGAGTCCGGGGCGGATGCTCCGGACTCTGCGTCTTTCGGGTATGCGGCATTACCGGCCGGCTCTGGCGGCCCGCTCGATATCGGTCTGCTTGAATATCCTGCTGAACAGCGCGATGGTCACGCAGGCCAGTACCACCCCCAGGTAGGTCTCGCTGACGGCAAAGCCGCCTATGGACAGTGGGTAGCTGCCGGTGACGATCTTTACGCCCACCCAGGCGATGCAGCACAAAAACGTGACAATCACGCCGATACAGACGCCCCGTTCGGAGGTATATTTCCAGTACATGCCGAAAAGAATGACGATGAACAGCACCCCCCGCAGGGTATAGGCCGCATAGACCAGGTCCAGCACCGCTGAGCTCTTTACCAAGGCGATAGCCATCAGGCAGCACAACACGCCGGACACCGCAGTTCCGATGCGGGCGCTCCGGGTGATCTGCTTGTCGGTAGCGCCGGGGTTGATGCGCCGCTGGTAGATATCCTTGGTGAACATGGTAGCGGATGCCAGGATGATGGGACTCACAGTTGACAGCACTGCCGCCAGGATGGAGGCCAGGATGATGCCTCCCACCACTGGGGAGAAGTGCATGATGAGGTCGGTGTAGGCCAGTTTTGGATCGGTGATGACATCCATAAGGCCGGTCTCCGACATGGCCCGGGCGGCCATGCCCAGCATGCAGGTGAAAAGTCCGAAGGGGGCCACCACCAGCACGGAGATCAAGCATGCCTTTTTCGCCACCTTTGGGTCTTTGGCCGCCAGCACCGGCTGGATGCTGGCCTGGGCCGCCCCTGCGGACAGTACCGACGCCACGATCCAACTGGTGACCTTGTCCACGCCCACGCCGAACATGGAGAAGTGACGAGTGCCCTCGGCCGCGTCGATGGTGTCTATCGTGGCTTTGAAGCTGCTCCAGCCGCCTAGCTCACGGATGGCAAGGACCACCGCCAGTATCATGCCGAAGTACATGAATCCGATATGGAGCTTGTTGGTGGCTTCCACGGAGTCCATGCCGCCGGACATGGTGTATATGATGAATATCGCGGCGAACAGGCAGCAGGACAGGGTGAAATCCAGGCCCAGCAGGCTCTGGCCCAGCTTGCCGGCGGCGATCATCTGACTGAGGCCCACCGCCAGCATGACGAAGATGAGCAGTACGCTGCACACGGTCCGGGACTTGGGACCAACCACCTTTTCAATGATGCCGGGGATAGTCACGCTTCCATACCTGCGGTAGCGTTCGGCGAAAAACAGCCCCATCATCAGCATGCCCACGCCGTTGGCGATGGTGTACCACCAGCCGGAGATACCGGCGGTGAAGCCGTACTCGGCGCAGCCGGTGGTGGCGGTGCCCCCCAGCCACTGGCCGCAGGACACGCACACGATGGCGAACACCCCCATCCCCGTCCCTACGAAGGAGTCGGAGGATTTTGTCTTGCGGGAGGCCATCAGGCCGATGACTATGGTGATTACAAAATAGACAATGACGATCACTAGCTGCCAGTTCATAGCTTGGCTTGCTGCCTCCTTCAGATCAAGTGTTATGCGGCGTATGCTCAGTTGTTGTACAAATCACAGACGACGTCCACGCAGGCGTCGAAGGAAAGGCGGTCGGGATTGAGCACAAGGTGGTATAGGTCCGGGTCGTACCAGCTCCGGCCCGTGTAGTTTTTATAGTATGCCACCCGGGCCTTATCGGTCTGACGGAGCACCCGCATGGCCCGCTTCTCCGGAAGGCCCAGGGAATCCATCGTCCGCTTCACCCGAAAATCCAGACCGGCGTGCACAAACACGTCCAGTACGTCGTCCCGCTCCCGGAGCACATGGTTGGCGCACCGTCCTACGATGACGCAGGGGCCTTTCCCGGCCAGCTCCCGGATCAGCTGGAACTGTATTTCCGCCAGCCGAGCGCCGGTGGACATAGGGGTCCCCTCGTTACCATAATAGTAGGCCGCCTCCGCCTGGGAGCGATCAAAGCGGGAGGACAACTTTTCGTCCCTGGCCGCTACCCACCGCTCTTCCAGTCCGGATTCCTCCGCGGAGGCAGTGATGAGAAATCTATCATAATAGGCCAGCTCCAGCCTTTCCGCCACCGCCTGGGCGATCTCGCTGCCCAGGCTCTCAAACTCACGGTTGACGGTGATGATCTTGTATCCCATAGCGGAAACTCCTTTGTGCATAACATTATATTTTTTAGAGTAGCATGAAAGCCTTGAGCTTGTCAAATATTTGTGTTTCCGGTTATAAAAGCATATCTCAGGGGCGCGGCAAATGTTCTCCTCATCAGATACATGACACCGCATACCTGGCGGACGGCCAAATGAATGAGGGTCTGCTGCAAAACACAGGTTTCGCAACAGACCCCATATTGATCCTATATCGATATCATATAAAAGGATTTTCTACGGCGTAATCGGACCACACAGGCACCTGCCCGGCGCCGGAGGCGTCCACAGTCCTCTCAAACGCACCCACGGTCACAGTGTTGGGTCCGCTTCCGAAGAGCACGTTGCCCTGAGTGTCCACCACAGTGGCGTCTTCGATTTCCCCGGCGCAATACAGGGTGCCGGTGATGACGCTGTCGCCGGTGACCTCCCAGGAGGAGGATGCATCGATGTACACGTTGGCGACGCCGTCGCCGGTATAGCCGCCGTTATAGCTGTCGTCGCAGGTAAAGAAGCCCTCCATCTCGCTGTCGTCCAGAAGATAGAAGTCCAAGTTGCTGATGGTGTCGTACAGCACCTCGCCCTCTATATCCTGGTCATAGGCGGAGAAGATGCAGTTGGCGCCGTTCTTGCCGGCGGTGCCCCAGGTACGGGAGCTGGCGTTGCCGGTGACCTGCAGGAAGTAGGTGGTGTCCCGGCCGTAGTCGATGTCCACATCCTGGAAGGTGATGTAGCTGGAGGTATTGGTGTTGAACAGTACCGGACCCGCGTGGCAGGTCAGGCTGCCGCCGATCATGTCAAACTCGGAGGTGCCGACGTCCGCGTCGCCGCTCATGGACTGATACACGATGCAGTTCCAGACACGGTTATCGTTGATCTCGCTGGGCTGCATATCACCGGTCAGATCGCAGTCGAAAAGCCGGATGGTATTCTTTCCTTCGATGGCCATGGCCTCGCTCTGGCCGGAGTACAGATAGGCATTATGAACGGTGATGTCCGCGGTGCAGTAGACCGCGCCGGTGCCCACATTGGACACATAGGAACCGCCGTCCACCACCATGGTGCCGCCGCCCCGGTCGGAGCGGATGGCCGCCGCACTGCCGGCGTTGGTCTGGACGTTACAGTCCCAGGCATATAGAGTGCCGCCGCCGGCCACATGGAGGCCGCCGGAAGATCCTTGCTGGGTGGTGATGGTGTTGTTGTAGACGTAAGCCGTGCCATTGTCATAGGCGAACACGCCCGCGCCGCCGGTGGTATCGGAGGTGATGGTATTGTTGGCGGAGTACAGCTCACCATCGGACACGAACAGGGTGGCGCCCACGCCGTAGAAGCTAGAGGCATCGCCGCCGGTGCCGGTGCCGGTGTTATCGAACACACCGTCAGTCACATAGGCCGTGGCACCGTTCATGACATGGATGACGTTCTCGTCGCCGTTTGTGGAGGCCATCTCCGCGCTGGCCAGCGTCTCATCGGAGGTGATCTCCATCACCGAGTCATAGGAGTCGGGCGCACTCTGGCCGCCGCCGGACGGCATGCCCATGGCGCCGGACGCCTCTCCAGACGCCTCCCCAGAGGCAAAAGCCATCGTGCCCAGGCTCAGACACAGGCACAGAACACACAAGATCGCGAAAAATCTTCTCATATCGGGTCTCCTTTTCAAAAATGGTAGCCTCATTATACAGCAGGTCCATATAAATGTCTTGTAATTTTTTCAAAATTCACATATTTTTTATATTTCTCACGATCACGGAATCCGCCGGCCGCCGCCCGGAGAACCAGCCCTCTGGGGGCGGGCGATCCGTCACGGCTTCGGTCATGAAAGCCAGCTCCTTAGCGTGAAAGGTGCCACGCCAGGACCGCCCTGGCAGACGCGCTGAGACCGCTGCAAAAGGATGCAAAAACGTCCGGCAGGAGCGAATACCGCTCCTGCCGGGCGCTTTTTTGTGGGCGCGTCTTCTCTGTCAATAGTAGTAAAGCTCCCGGGCGGCGGCGTCCAGGGCGTCCCGGTCGTCGGGATGGGCGATGGAGATGAGCGCCTTGGCGCGCTCGCGCACATCCATGCCGCGGAGGTTCACATAGCCGT
>CAZVRP010000101.1:0-5757 GCA_964630255.1 uncultured Oscillospiraceae bacterium
TATGACAACCTGCTGTGCCGGGACGACGCCATCGGACCCGGCTGGGGCGGCACCCATGTGAAGTACACGATGCTGAATGCCATCGAGAAGGGCAATCTGCCCGTGAAGCTCCTGACCTCCACGGCGGCGGAGCACCTGAAGCTGGACAGTCAGGGACGCATCTGCGGCGTCATCGCCAGGGACCCCGGCGGCGAGGTCCGCATCCAGTGTCAGGCGGTCATGCTCGCCTGCGGCGGCTTTGGCCGGAACGATGAGATGCTCAAGGAGTACTGCAGCTTTGACTTCTTCGGCGGCGAAACGCCCATCCATCGCTTCTCCGTCCCCGGCGACACCGGCGACGGCATCACCATGCTGCGGGAGCTGGGCGTGGAGCCGAACCCGGCGCGGATGTTCGTATCCATGTTCGGTCCCAAGCACCATCCCTTCAACAATTCCATCGCGGACTACGCTCTGGAGCCGGAGTTTATCCAGGTGAACCTCAACGGCCGCCGCTGGGTGGACGAGACCAAGGGCATTATGAACGGCATGAGCCAGCTCATCTCCGAGCAGCCCAAGGAGATCTCCTACGCCATCTTCCCCTACGACCAGATCAAGGCCTGCGCCGAGCGGTATGTGAACAATCCCGCCGTGGCCAACAAGGCCCATTTCTACGCCACCTGGGAGGAGGATCTGGAGGAGGAGTCCAAGCTGGACACTCCGGTGAAGAAGGCCGATACCCTGGAGGAGCTGGCCGTGCTGATGGGGGCGGACCCCAAGGCGTTCCTGGCGGAAGTGGAGAAGTACAACGGCTTCTGCGAAAAGGGCGTGGACGAGGACTTCGGCAAGGACCCCAAATTCCTGGTGCCCATCCCCATGGACAAGGGACCCTATTACGCGGTCTACGGCCAGCGGTTCAGCGAGGCGGCCATGGGCGGCGTCCGGGTGAACCCCAAGTGTCAGGTGACCCGGGAGGACGGTACCATCATTCCCGGCCTGTATGCCGGCGGCGACTGTACCTCCGCCATGCACCGGAAGGGCAAGCTGGCCCCCGTGTCGGAGCTGACCTGGGCCATGGCGTCGAACTATATTGCCGGCGGCAACATTGCCGCGTATCTTGACGGCAAGGAAGAGAAATAAGGAGGTGCAGCCATTATGTTGATGCCAGATAATACCCAATTCGTCCAGGTCGAAAACCCCAATATGGTCCCCGACCGCACGAAAAATGCGCGGCTGCCCATGCAAGAGCGGCTGACCACCTTTGCGGAGGTGGAGAAAACCTATACCGAAGAAGAGGCCCTGCGGGAAGCGTCCCGCTGCCTGGGCTGTCCCTCCCGCTGGTGCTCCAAGGAGTGTCCCGCCGGAATGCCCGTGCCTGAGTTCATCAAAAAGGTCCGGGCCAGGGACTACGAGGGCGCCTATGAGCTGATCGCCTCGGCGTCGCCGCTGCCGGAGTTCTGCTCCCGGCTGTGTCCCCAGGAGAAGCAGTGTCAGTCCAACTGCACCCGGGGCATCCGCACCGAGGCGGTGGGCATCGGCCGGCTGGAGCGCTTTGTGGTGGAGAAGCACTACGAAACGCTGGCGGAAAAGCGGCCTGCCGCGGCGGGCAAGACCGTGGCGGTGGTCGGCTCCGGTCCCAGCGGACTGGCGGCGGCCCAGCGCCTGTGCGACAAGGGCTACCAGGTCACGGTCATCGAGCAGGAGGAGTATCCCGGCGGTCTGCTGCGCTACGGCATTCCCTCCATGAAGCTGGAGAAGGACATTCTGGACCGGAAGCTCGACGCCATGCTCCGCCAGGGAGTGGCGTTCCAGACGGGGATCACCGCCAAGGCGGAGCTGGTGGACCAGTATGACGCGGTGGTGCTGGCCGTTGGCACCGGCAACGCCCGGAACCTGAAGCTGGAGGGTGCGGAGGGCGTCCGGGGCATCCATTTGGCCGTGGACTACCTGTCCGGCAAGACGGGAGACACGGCCCAGGGCAAGGACGTCATCATCATCGGCGGCGGCGACACCGGCAACGACTGCGTGGGCGTATCCATCCGCCAGGGGGCCGCTTCGGTCACCCAGATCGAGATGCTGCCCCAGGTGACAGCCCGGCAGCTTATCTATGATCCCATTCCCCAGAAGGCCCAGGAGAAGAAGTTCGATTCCTCCCAGGAGGAGTGCCTGAACAAGTTCCTGAAGGACCCGCACATCTATCAGGCCACCGTCAAGGCGGTCCAGGCCGGCGAGACAGGGGCCATCGAGTCTGTGACCATGGTGCGTCTGGCGGCCGGCCGCGACGAAAACCGCCGTCTGACCATGACGGAGATCCCCGGCAGTGAAAAAACGCTGCCCTGTGGCCTGCTGATCGTGGCGGCGGGCTTCCTGGGACCCAAGGCCGATGTGGCGGAGACCTTTGGTGTGGAGACCACGCCCCGGAGCAATCTGGCGGCGCCGGACTACCGGACCAATGTGGACAAGGTGTTTGCCTGCGGCGACTGCCGCACGGGCCAGTCCCTGGTGGTCAAGGCCATGGTGGAGGGCCGCAACTGCGCCGACGCGGTGGACGCGTATTTGAGCAAGTAACAAATAAGGGGGAAACACGGTTTGGTGTTTCCCCCTTGAATTTACCGCCGGATCAGAATGCCCTTCATGTAAGCGGTCTCGTTATGGGTCTGGTAGATGGCGGATATTTCGGCTTCGGTACAGCCAATAAGAATCTTGATCTCGGAATCCCGTTTCAGCAGGTCCACGATACACATGACCGCGTTGATTTGCTCCCCGGCGGAGCCGACCCACACATCGATCCCCGCACCGTCCATGGAGGCAGTATCGCGCAGAAACCCGTAGGTCTGCCGGGTAGATGAAGTCCGGGTAGTTCGGATGGGCCGTGCCCTTTGGCCGGTCTATGACGATCTCTGAGGTCTGGACCAGGGTGTCCAGCGCATGCCAAAATGCTTCGTTCATGGCGGTCACCTTATCATTCTGGGCAAATAGCCGTCGTAAATTTTATTCATAATAGTTGGAATACTGCGGATAAATAGGTGGTACTGTGCCTTGTGGGAAGCCGCTTTTGTTGCGTCCGTCTCCTGTGAAGGGAAATCGGAGATGCCCTTCACGATCAGACAGGCGGTTTGGTTCATTTTGCACACATAGGCGACCCCAGCGGCTTCCGTATCGGCCACGGTGATGTGGTTTGCTTTCAGTTCCAGATAATCCTTCCACATGACAACGGGCTTGTCGGCCGTGCCGATGGTCCCCGTGTGAAATGCAAAATCCAAACGGGACACATCCAAATCAACGCTGAATCGCTCCTTGATGAGCGGTTCAGTCTCCTTTACGGTGCAGTCATACTGTACGGCCCTGTTTGGAATCACAATGTCGTACTGGTGGTACCGATCGTCGATTCCGGCGCAGGTCCCCACGACGATGATCTGGCTCAGCGAAAAGTGGTCGATCATGTATTGTGCAGCGGCTGCGGCGCAGACCTTTCGCACGTTGCTCCGGTAGAACAGCACGTCACGGCCATGGATGGGCTCAAAGAAGTATGCGCCAAAGGGATATTCGGTGCAGTCCCCGGCGGAACGGTGAAAATAGGACAGGGTGGACGCCCACTCGTTGGATTCGGCAATGCTGATGCCTGTCATAACCGGCACCTCGATTACGCCCGATGGGTGATCTTCCCGCCGCAGATGGTCAGGATCACCTTCCCCGTCAGGGTCTCGCCCGTAAAGACCGTGCTGCGGCCCTTGGAGTAGAACTGCTCCGGGTCCACGGTCCAGGCCGCATTCAGGTCGAAGGCGGTCAGATCCGCCACGTCGCCCACCTTTGTGGCCACGGGCAGCCCTAGGATCGAGGCGGGCACGGCGGTCATCTTTGCGATGAGCTGCGGCAGCGTCAGGTGGCCGGGATGTACCAGATAGGTCAGGCAGGCCGCCAGGCTGGTCTCCAGCCCCACCATGCCGCTGGGCGCGTCGGGAAGGGGACGGGCCTTTTCCTCCGCCGTGTGGGGGGCGTGGTCCGTCACGATGCAGTCCAGCGTCCCGTCCAGCACCGCCTCCAGGATCGCCTGGCGGTCCCGCTCTGTGCGCAGGGGCGGATTCACCCGGGCTGCGGTGCCCTTTTTCAAAAGCTCCTGCTCCGTGAAGCTGAAATACTGGGGGCAGGTCTCGGCGGTGACGGGAACGCCCCGGGCCTTGGCCTCCCGGATCAGTCCGGCGGACCCGGCGGTGGACACATGGGCGATATGCACGTGGGAGCCGGTCTCGGCGGCCAGCATCAGGTCCCGGGCCACCATCAGGTCCTCGGCGATGGCGGGACGTCCCGGCAGTCCCAGCACCCGGGAGACCTTGCCCTCGTTGACGCCGTAGTTCATGACCATCTCCGCGTCCTCGCAGTGGGAGATGACGGCTTTTTTCAGGGCCTTGGCGGCGATCAGGGCGTCCCGCATCCGTTTCGCGGAGCTGACCGGAACGCCGTCGTCGGAGAACGCGATGGCTCCGGCTTCGGCCAGGGCGGCGAAGTCCGTCAGCCGCTCCCCCTTCTGTCCCAAGGTCACAGCGGCAATGGGGTACACGCGGCAAAAGCCGGCTTCGGCAGCTTTTTTGTTTACATAATCCATCCACTCCGGCGTATCCAGTACGGGCTTGGTGTTGGGCATGCAGCACACAGCGGTAAACCCGCCGGCGGCAGCGGCACGAGAGCCTGTGACGATGTCCTCCTTGGCGGTCAGGCCCGGGTCCCGGAAATGGACATGCATATCCACCAGTCCGGGGCAGAGATATTGGCCGGTCAGATCGATGACCTGGTGGTCCGATGCAGGCAGGTCCCGGGCCATGGCGGCAATGCGGCCCGACTCCACCAGCAGGTCCGTGTTCTCGACGGTCATGGCCACCGGGTCCACAAAAGCGGCGTTTTTCAACAGGATTCCCATAATGTTTCAGCATCCTTTCGGCATAGGTTCCCCGTCCCTGGGCAAACTTTTTGCGAGGGGAGGGACGAGATTTGGAAGCAAAGACGTTTTTCATGGCCATGGGCCTTGGCGCGGCGGCCGGCACCGCAGTCGGCATGATGCTGCCCAAGAACCACACCATGCGGCAGATGGGCCGTCAGGTGACCTCCGCTGCCGCCGATACCGTCACCCGCGCAGTGAACAGCGTGGAAAAAAAGATGCAGTGACGGACTCCGGCCCAGGCCGGAGGTACTTATAGTATATCATGTTTTTTCGGTTTCATAAAGAGGATGCCCCCAAAAGCACCGAGGCAATTTTGGCCGTTTTTCCGGGGGCAACGGGAAAAAGCCCGGGGCTTTTCATCCCCTCAGGGCTTGAACGGAATTGGCTTCTAATGTAGTCTCTCCCTTGAGATTTTTCAAGGCGTCGGGATTGTTGGAGAGAATCGCCCCAACAGTCTGACAGGTATCCAGGTCTGGACAGCCGCCGCAGGTGGGTACGCTCTTTTTCAGCGCACACTGACGAATGGGGCAGAGACGATCACAGTATACAGTTTTGATCCCGTCAATACGACAGCCTTCACAGTTTATATGTTCCGGCAGAATGGGGGCGCTATTTAGCTTAGCCCATAGTTTTGCGGTTTTCTCCCGCAATGCTTGATCGTCATGAACTGTTGCAAGATAAGCATCGCATTTTTCACAGTCCAGCCCGCAGTATGCGATCGTGTTTCTCATGATTGTGTACCTCCTTAAAACCTTGGCTTGACGCCTTCGCATGGCAAGTATAACACATCGGCAGAAGAAAGTAAAAAAATCGACAAACCTCTTTGAAGAAGTCTGTCGATTTTG
>CAZVRP010000102.1:0-5642 GCA_964630255.1 uncultured Oscillospiraceae bacterium
CACCGCCAAGGGCGAGACTACCGACAAGGTGTCCGGCCTGGAGATGGGGGCGGACGACTACATCACCAAGCCCTTCGAGGTCAAGGAGCTGCTGGCCAGGGTCCACGCGGTGATGCGCCGGGCGGAGGGAAGCGAGGAAGAGCGGCCCCGCCGGCTGGAGTTCGATAAGCTCATCATCAATCTGGATTCCTATGAGCTGGTGGTGGACGGCGTCAAGGTAGACACGCCTCCCAAGGAGATGGAGCTTCTGTTCCATCTGGCCAGCGCGCCCAACCGGGTTTACACAAGAAACCAGCTGCTGGACGAGGTGTGGGGCTTCGACTACTTCGGCGATTCCCGGACGGTGGACGTGCATATCAAGAGGCTAAGGGAAAAGCTGGAGGGCGTATCCGACCAGTGGCGGCTGAAGACCGTCTGGGGCGTGGGCTACAAATTCGAGCTCGGAGAAGCGTAGATAAGTGAAAAAGAGCGTCTTTTTCAGAAACTTTATCGTCACCACCTGCATGTTCGTGGTGTGCTTTCTGGTGTTTGGGGTAACCATGTTTCTGATGGGCCGGGCCTTTCTGGCCCGGGAGCGGCAGGCCAACCTCTATGCCACCGCCGGCGAGGTGAAGCAGCTCGCCGAGGCGGTCCGCAGCGGGAACGGGGAGCTGAACAGCTGGGAGCTGCGGATCAATCTTTCCACCCTTGCCGAGGCCACGGGAAATCATATTTTCCTGTGCGACGGAGAGGGCGTCGTAGTCTCCAGCTCCGACCGGGACAAGGTATCCCCCTATATCGGACGGCTTCTGCCTACCGGCGTGATGACGCAGCTGGCCCGGGACGGGAGCTATGAAGCGCTGACAGACCTGGGGGGCTTTTACGGCGGCATGTATTACGTGGTGGCCATGCCCATTTCCCGGTCTGGCGGAGAGACGGAGGGCTATGTGTTCGTCAGCTATGCCGGCTCCGGCCTTTTCGGGGTGTGGAGCGGCTTTTTGCTGATGTTTGTTCTTATCGCCGCAGGGGTACTGGCCTTGGCCATCGCCTTTGAATACGCCAATGACCGGCGGCTTGCCCGGCCTCTGAATGAGATGGCCGAGGCCGCCCACCGCTTTGCCCGGGGGGACTATTCCGCCCGGATCAGCCCCTATGACGAAGACGACGAGATCGGCACCCTTACCCAGGCGTTCAACGCCATGGCCGACAGCCTGGAGCGCAACGAGTCACGCCGTCAGGAATTCATCGCCAATGTGTCCCATGAGCTCCGCACGCCCATGACGTCCATCGCCGGCTTTGCCGACGGCATCCTGGACGGCACCATTCCCCCCGAGGAGGAGAAAAAGTATCTGCAGACTATTTCCTCGGAGACGAAGCGTCTGGGGCGGCTGGTGCGGACTATGCTGGACGCGGCCCGTCTGCGGGACGCCGACCCGGAGCGGCGGCGGCAGACCTTCGACCTGGGGGAGATGGTATTGCAGACCATGCTGAACTTTGAGGACCGGGTGGACGCCAAGGGCCTGTCCGTGGCGCTGCGCATGCCGGAGGAGGCGCTGAGGGTAATGGGGGATATAGACGAGTTGACCCGAGTGGTGTATAATCTCATTGACAACGCGATAAAATTTGCCCGGGAGGGTACGGAGCTGGCGGTGAGCGTCTGGAAGGAGAACGGCAAGGCGTATACCAGCGTCCAAAACACTGGTCAGACCATCCCCCCGGAGGAACTGCCCCTCATTTTTGACCGTTTTCATAAAGCGGACCGGTCACGCAGCCGGGACCGGGAGGGCGCGGGCCTGGGGCTTTACATGGTGCGGCAGATCCTGTCCGCCCATGACCAGGATATCTTCGTCACCAGCGAGGACAGCGTGACCGTGTTCACCTTCACACTGGCCCTGGCGGAATAAGAACCTGTATATATAAGCGGAAAAATCCGCTCAGGCGGTGTTTAACGCTCGTGAATACAGGCGCTAAGAGGTACCATAACAGGAGGGAGTCCATAATGTCTGAATGCAGCACCCATAACAAATCGGATTGGTATGCCTCTTCCGGCTTCCCCGATCCGGCGTCCGGCGGCGCGTCCGGCGAGAATGTCTCTCGGCCGTCGGGCGGGGATGGCGCCGCGCCGCCGGAGGACCCTGCCCGGGACAGGGCGGAAAGACGGCGGAGGAGGACCAAAATCGTCTCCCTGTCCGTATGCGGCGTACTTTTGGCGGCGGCCCTGGGGCTCCTGGCCTGGCGGGGGATGACCACCTTCCTGCGCGGCTGGGCGCATATATCCATAGAGACGCCCGGCATCCAGATACCCGGAGACGTATATGACGGCGGCTTTGGCGGGAGCTATGGCGGCGACGATGAGGAGTATTACGATGATTTCCGGGAATATTTTGAAAACTACTACCAGACCTCCGGCGATATCGATATGCCCGCCGCCCCCACAGGCACCGGCGTGACGCTGCCGCTGTACCCTCAGCGGGCCGAGGCGCTGTCCTATCAGGAGATTTATGAGCTGGTCAGCCCTGCGGTGGTGGGCATCACCACCTATCTGGACGGGACGGAATACAGCTGGGGCACCGGCGTGGTGTTCACCTCCGACGGCTATGTGGTCACCAATACCCATATCCTTCAGGGCTGCACCGGCGCCAGCGTTGTCTTTACCGACGGCACGGTATATGAGGCCATGCTGGTGGGCGCCGACGAAGCCAGCGATATCGCGGTGCTGTATATCGACGGCCATGATCTGCCGGTGGCGGAGTTTGGCCAGTCCGATTCCCTGCGGGTGGGGGATGAGGCCATAGCCATCGGCAACCCCCTGGGAGAGGATTATACTGGGACCATGACCAACGGCATCATCTCCGCCATCAATCGGAACGTGGTTTATAACGGCCACTCCATGACCCTTTTGCAGACCAACGCCGCCCTAAACGAGGGCAACTCCGGCGGCCCGCTCATCAACGCCGGTGGACAGGTGATCGGCATCACCAATATGAAGATCATGAATACCTACAACGGCAGCGTGGAGGGTATCGGCTTTGCCATCCCCTCGGCGGTGGTCAAGGAGATCGCCGACCAGCTCATCGAAAACGGCATCGTGCTGGGCGAACCATCTATCGGCATCGTGGCGGGGTCCGTGAGCGCGGAGGCCATGGAGCTGTATGACCTGCCCAACGGCGTATATGTCTCCCAGGTGAACGAAGGCTCCGACGCCCTGGAAAAGGGCCTGCAGGTGGGGGATGTGATCGTGGCGGTGAACGGCCAGCCGGTCTACACCGTGGCGGAGGTGAATCTCATCAAGGAGGAGATGCAGGTGGGGGATACCATCACCCTCACCGTGTACCGGGACGGGGAGACCTTCGATATGGAGGTCGTTCTGGTGGACAGGAGCGTGATCGGGCAGTGAGGCCCCGGCGCGGGAGAGGACGATGGGGATCATGAGAAGACAGGACCGGGCCGTGACGGACCCGGCGGCCATCGAGGATGTCATCCGTCGGTGCACTTGTTGCCGGGTGGGCTTCAACGACGGCGGGGAGGTGTATATCGTGCCCCTGAATTTCGGCTATGAGCGGCGGGGAGCGGCGTATACCTTCTATTTCCATGGGGCCCGTGAAGGACGGAAGATCGGGCTGGCCCGAGGCGGGCCCCGGGTGGGTTTTGAGATGGACGTCCAGGGCGGGCTCAACGCCTCGGACGTGGCCTGCGGCTGGTCGGCCCGGTTTGAGAGCGTTATCGGCGGCGGCGTGATGGCCGTTGTGACGGATCAGACCGAAAAAAGCCATGGCCTGGAGCTTATCATGGAGCACAACACCGGCCGGGGCGACTGGCCCTTTGACGAAACAATGCTGGCTGGCGTGGAGGTTCTCCGTCTGGATGTGACAGAGCTCTCCTGTAAGGAACACAAATAAGACCTGTTGTAGTCGCAAGCCCTAAAAACACGCGATCAGGCGGGATATTTATCCCGCCTGATCTGTTTGTAAGTTTACATAATGTGATCTTCCGCGCAGTCGTCCCGGACGCGCATGCCCATATCCTCCCGTGTGCCCACCGGGAACTTGGCGATGCTGGCGCTGTCAAATTTAGGCGTCAGCCGCTGCTCCGGATCGAGCTGCGGATCAGCCTGGCCGTCAGGCCGCCGCTTTCAATTCCGGCTCTGGTTCTGGCTGTTCTGGCTGCCGCTCTTATTGCTCTGGTTCTGGCTGTTCTGGCTGCCGCTCTTGTTGCTTTGGTTCTTGCTGTTCTGATTACTGTTCTGGCTGTTGTTCTTGTTAGACATAATAATCACCTCGCAGGGCTAGTATGGACCCGCGAGGCGATCATTATACATAAAAACGTTAAAACGTTCGGTTATATACCGCCCGCCACCAGCCGGACGCCCCGGCTGTCCAGGAACTCCCGCCACGCCGGGCCGGGGTCGGCGTTGGTCACCACGGCGGTCACCTGGTCGATGCTGCCCACGGACAGAAACGCCGTGCGGTCGAACTTGTGCTCGTCCATGGCCAGGATAATCTCCCTGCTGGAGGCCATCATAGCCTTTTTGATATTGGCGTTTTCGATGCCGGCCTCGGTGAACTGGCCCTGAAGGTCCAGCCCCGTGCAGGACAAAATGGCCTTGTCCACATGGAACGAGCGAATGGTGTCGTCCGCCTGCCGGCCAAACAGGGCAAACACGTCCTGGTCAAGATTGCCGCCAGTGGAGATAACCTTCCAGTCCTCGTTCATGCCCGAAAGCTCCAGGATGATCTCGATGGAGTTGGTCACAATGGTCAGACCCCGCTTCCCGTGGAGGGCGCGGGCCACGAAATAGCAGGTGGAGCTGTCATCCAGCATGAGGAAATCTCCGTCGTCTACCATTCGGGCTACCAGGGCGGCTACGGCCTTTTTCTCCTCCACGTTCAGTTTTTTCCGAACCTTGAAGGGCGGGGCGTTCCGGTTTTCGGCCAGGGTGGCGCCGCCGTAGCACTTCTCCGCCATGCCCAGCCGCTCCAGCTGGGCCAGGTCCCGGCGGATGGTCTCTTCGGACACACCGAACCGCTCCGCCAGCGGGGATACCAGCACCCGCTCCTCCCGGCGAAGCGTTTCCAGTATCAGGTTCCTCCGTTCCGCTGCCAGCATACCGCGTCACCTCTGCTTTAAAATATGAGCTGTATGGATCAACAATTTGCCAAAATACAGTAAAAAACGTCTTGACAATAAATTTACATTGACGTTTAATATAAATGGGCATCATTGGTCTGTCTCACTACTATATATACCACACAATATCACAAAATCAAACAGTTTTTTCACTATTGTTTGTAATTTCCAAAAGTTTTTGGATTTTCCAATAAAATTTCATCGACTATATGAAATAAGGAGGAAACAAAAGATGAAATATGTCTACAAGTTCTCCGAGGGCAACGCCAATATGCGCGAACTGCTGGGCGGCAAGGGCGCCAACCTGGCCGAGATGACCAACATCGGCCTGCCCGTGCCCCAGGGCTTCACCATCACTACCGAGGCCTGCGCCCGTTATTATGAGGACGGACGCACCCTGGCCCCCGACATCATGGACGAGGTCATGGAGAACGTGGCCGCCCTGGAGAAGCTCACAGGCAAGAAGTTTGGCGACGCCGAGAATCCCCTGCTGGTCTCCGTCCGCTCCGGCGCCCGGGCCTCCATGCCCGGCATGA
>CAZVRP010000103.1:0-5513 GCA_964630255.1 uncultured Oscillospiraceae bacterium
ATGAGCATAGCATCACCAAAGCTGAAAAAACGGTACTCCTCCCGCACGGCCTCCTGATAGGCGTTCATGATGCTTTCCCGCCCCGCCAGAGCGGAGACGAGCATCATGAGCGTGGAACCCGGCAGATGGAAGTTGGTAATGAGCCCGTTGATACACTTAAATCGGTATCCTGGATAGATGAAGATGTTCGTCCAGCCGCTTCCGGGACGCAAAACGCCGTCCTCTCCCGTAAAGCTCTCCAGGGTCCGGCAGCTGGTGGTGCCCACGGCAATCACACGCCCGCCGCTGCGCCGCACGCGCTCCACCGCCGCCGCCGTGGCATCCGGCACCGTACAGAATTCGGCGTGCATCTCATGCTCCTCTATATTCTCCACCTTCACCGGTCGGAACGTCCCCAGCCCCACATGGAGGGTGACAAAGCAGGTCTCCACACCCATGGCCCGGATGGTATCCAGCAGCTCATTGGTAAAATGAAGTCCCGCCGTCGGCGCGGCAGCGCTGCCGGGATGGGCGGAGTACACCGTCTGATACCGCTCGGGATCATCCAGCTGCGTCTTGATATAAGGCGGCAGGGGCATCTGACCCAAGCGTTCCAGCACCTCCAGGAATATTCCCTCATAGGAAAACCGGATGACCCGGTTGCCTCCTTCGGTCACCGCCTCCACCTGACCTGTCAGCTCTCCGTTCCCAAAGGTCACGCCGTGGCCGGGACGCATCTTTTTCCCCGGCCGGGTCAAGCATTCCCAACGGTCGTCCCCCAGGTCCCGGAGCAGGACCACCTCGATCGCGCCGCCGGTCGGCCGGGTGCCGATGAGCCGGGCGGGTATCACCCGGGAGTCGTTCATCACAAGACAGTCCCCAGGCCGGAGGTATGCCGGCAGATCGTAAAAATGGCGGTGTTCCGTGGCGCCGGTTCTCCTGTCCAGTACAAGCAGGCGGGATGCATCCCGCCGCTGGAGCGGCGTCTGGGCGATCAGACGCTCCGGCAGATCATATACAAAATCAGATGTCTTCATGTCGATCCTAACATTCCAGTCTCCCTGCGGCAGACGCGGTACAAGTTCGTTTTCGACTGCGGCACAAACGGGGTCACCCTCCGTATTGCAGATGTGTTCCTGTGTAATAAAAGCCCAAAATATCCTGATAATCCTTATTATAGTACTTCGACATGGCATAAGCACCCCACTGACTCATGCCCACCCGGTGGCTGCTACGGACCAGCTGGTCGTAGCCGTCCCCAATATCTCCAGCGGCCTTTTGCTCGTAGGGGTCTTCCTTCGCCGCCAGATAGGGATAATCAGTGCCGAACACCTCATAGGAGCTCTTGGTCATCCCGCCGTCGCAGGCGGAGTAGGATGTGACGCACAGGCTTCCGTTGTAGGTCAGATATACCCCCTGGGTAGCATCCACCGCCGCGTCCGTAGCGGCAAAATAGCTGTCAGAATAGGTACACCTGCCGAGATAGAGCTGGGTGCCGTCATCGGCCACGAGATCCATGCCGAACTGGGCATAGACGCCCCCGCTGACCGATGACATGACCTGGGTGCGGGACGCCACGGACGCGGCTTTCAGGGTCTCTGCGGGCCAGCCGGGCGAGAATTCATAGGGAATGACGCCTTTTACATAGTCTTCTATGTCCACATAGTTGATGACAGTGATATAGCCGCTCTTGGAATAGGCCGGACGCAATTCAAAATCTCCGTTGTAATTATATTTTCCATTCAGACAGGTGGAAGCCTTTCCCCCGCACACCGGATGTACCGCAAAGGGTTCAGTTGAAGAATAGACCGCAGTACCGGTAGAATCCGCCACCGTCAATGTAGCGCCGTTGGCCTTGACAGTGATATACGTGTCCGAAATAGAGCCCATAGAGACGAACTGTCGATCGGACATATATCCGTACTCAAAGCCGGAGCCGTTTGTATTCTGAAGCGTCACGGACGTAACACAGGTATCGAAGGTTTTGGTCTTGACCAAAAGCCCCACACGAATGACATTCGCGGGGATGGATACCGAGCCGTCTACGAAAGTGGCCGGCGTGTCCTCGACCGTCTCCGGCGCCGGTGTAGAATCTGCGGCAGGCGGCACAACGGTATGCTCATCCTCGGGCGCGGGCGCATCAGTAGCCATCGGCGTAGGCGCGACGGTAGGCGTGGCGGACTGCAGAGCGACCTCCCGCCCCGCCGCTGCGGCAAACCGCTGGAACATAGCCGCAGCCTCCGCCCTTGTAGCGGAGCTAGCGGGATCAAAAGCGCCGCTGCTCTTTCCGTTTACCACGCCGCTGCACTGCATAGCGTACACGCTGGATTTGGCCCAGGAGCTGATCTTTTCGTCATCCGTAAAGGTGACGGCCCCGCTGGTCTGGGACAGGCTCAGCCCCGCCGCCGAGGCATACCGTGCCAGTAGGCAGCACGCCTGCTCCCGGGTCACGTTCTGGCCCGGCGCAAAGATGTCCGCCAACCCCATCCCGTTGACGACACCCTGTTCATAGGCCCAGATGGCATAGCCGGCATAGTAGGCCCCGTAATCCACATCGGAAAACCGATGATAGCGGGCGGCCACATAGTCACCGCTGACATATCCTGCATATGAGCCCGCCTTGACCTTATACCAGTTTCCGGACTTCCCCAGAATCGTCACCGCGGTTTGCTTGTCCAATACGGCAACGACGTCGCTGTTAGTCCCAGGATCGCTGCGAAGATTGACCCCGGAACCGGTTATGTACCCAGCGCGCCAGGCATCAGGATCGATGCCGGCATACCGGCCCAGGACCGTGATAAACATGCCCCGGGTCATGCCTCCGCCGGGAGAGAAGCTCTCGGAGGACGTTCCCTGGAAAAGTCCCTGTCCAGTCACATAGGAGACGGCGTCATAGTACCATGACGAGGCCGATACATCAGCAAAGTTGCCGACGGATGCTGCCCGGGCCGCCGGGGCGGTCCCCAGGCCCAGCCCCGCTATTAGCAGGACTGCCGCCGTCACATATATAATTCTCTCTCTTATGGTCATATCTGATCTGCCTCCCCACCATAGAGGGCGCACGATGATTGACTGAAACACGGGTGTGTGTTATACTTTGAACATCATTTGGCGTTTCATATTTAATATAAACAAGAAATTACAAAATGTCAACAATTATGTCACCCTTCACATCAGACAGAGGGGTGCATATACTATATCAGGAGGTCAACCCAATGAACAAACTCAAAGCAGGCGTTATCGGCGGCACCGGCATGGTGGGCCAGCGTTTTGTCTCTCTCCTTGCCGAGCACCCGTGGTTCGAGCTGACGGTGATCGCCGCCAGCGACAGGAGCGCAGGAAAAACATACGAGGAGGCCGTGGGCAGCCGATGGGCTCTGGATACGCCCATGCCGGAAGCCGCAAAGGGCATCGTCGTCAAAAGCGCCGCAGCCGACAAAGAGGCTATTGCCCGGGAAGTAGATTTTGTCTTCTCCGCCGTGGATATGAAAAAGGATGAGATCCAAGCGTTGGAGGAGGCGTATGCCAAGCTGGAATGCCCGGTGGTCTCCAACAACAGCGCCCATCGCTGGACGCCGGACGTGCCTATGGTGGTGCCTGAGATCAATCCTCAGCACCTGGACATTATCCCCGCGCAGCGTAAGCGCCTTGGTACGAAGCACGGCTTCATCGCCGTTAAGTCCAACTGCAGCCTGCAAAGCTATGTGCCCGCGCTCCATCCTCTGAAGGAAGAGTTTGGTCTGAACAAGGTACTGGTGTGCACCTATCAGGCCATATCAGGCGCAGGCAAGACCTTTGAGACCTGGCCGGAGATGGTGGATAATGTCATCCCCTATATCGGCGGCGAGGAGGAAAAATCCGAGCAGGAGCCTCTGAAGCTGTGGGGGCATGTGGACAGCGGTCGCATCGTCAACGCGGACGGCCCCTCCATCACGGCCCAGTGCCTGCGGGTCCCCGCCAGCAACGGCCACATGGCGGCGGTGTTCGCCAGCTTTGATAAGACCCCCTCCAAGGAGGAGATCCTCGCCCGCTGGGCCGCCTATTCCGGCCGGGCCCAGGAGTTGGGCCTCCCCTCCGCCCCAAGGCGGTTCCTCCACTATTTTGAGGAGGACGACCGGCCCCAGACCAAGCTGGACCGGAACCTGGAGCGGGGCATGGCGGTGAGCATTGGCCGTCTGCGTCCCGACACGCAGTATGATTATAAATTCGTCTGCCTGAGTCACAACACCCTGCGGGGCGCCGCCGGAGGCGCCGTGCTTCTGGCCGAGCTGCTCCATGCGGAGGGCTGGCTCACGCGCTGACCTCCTATCAAGCGAAACGCAAAAGATGCCGTAGGCCAAATGCCTGCGGCGTCTTTCTTTCAGGAGGATGAATGCTTTGAAAACACCCATGTTTACCGGCTCCGCCACCGCCCTGGTGACGCCTTTTCAGGATGGCCGCGTGGACTATGATGCGCTGACCCGTCTGATAGAGACGCAGTACGCCGGCGGCACGGCCGCACTGGTTATATGCGGCACTACGGGAGAGGGCGCCACGCTCTCCGTCAAGGAGCACGAGGACCTGTTCCGCTTCGCCTCTGAAAAGAGCGGCGGACGGATGAAGATCATTGCCGGCATCGGTTCCAATGATACCGCCGCCGCCCTGGAGATGGCGCTGCGGGCGGAAGATGCCGGAGCGGATGGGCTTTTGATGGTGACGCCCTATTACAATAAAACCACCCAGGCCGGCCTGATCCGGCATTTCACCTACGTAGCCGACCGGGCCGGTCTGCCTCTCATCGTCTATAACGTCCCCACCCGGACCGGCGTGGGCGTTGCGCCGGAAACATATGCGGCCCTAGCCGATCACCCAAATATCAATGGAGTCAAAGAGGCGTCCGGCAATATCGGCGAGTTTGCCCGCGCCAAGGCGCTCTGCGGCGATAAGCTCACCTTTTGGAGCGGCAATGACAGCGATACCGTCGCCATGATGGCTCTGGGAGCCAAGGGCGTCATATCTGTGGCCTCCAATCTGGTCCCAGGTGTAATCTCAAAACTCTGCGATCTGTGTCTCACCGGCAGCTATCCCGCCGCCGCCCAGTTGAACGAGGAGTACATGGACCTGTTCGTGGCCCTGTTTTGGGAGGTGAATCCCATTCCCGTGAAAGCGGCCATGGCCATGACCGGTCTCTCCGGCGCTGAGCTGCGGCTTCCCCTGGTCCCCATGGGTGAGGTACATGCCGCCGCCCTGCGGGAATGCCTCGCGGGACACGGACTCATATAACAAATATGGAAGCGGCTGTCTCAAAATAGCGTTTCATGCTAGATTGAGACAGCGCCTCTTTTAAATGGGTCGGATCGTGGAAAAACAAGGCCCAGCGGAAGCCAAATGAGGTCAATCTCATTCTGCGTAAACAGGAAAAAGCGGTGCAAAACAGAGCGAGAATTTTAAGATTTCAATGGAAAGAGCGGTAGAAATCATTTCACGCCGCCTTTTGAGACAAGGCCAATGTAATGCAGATGTCCTAATTATGCAAAAAGGTGATTTAGTGAGGG
>CAZVRP010000104.1:0-5351 GCA_964630255.1 uncultured Oscillospiraceae bacterium
GGCTCTCGGTCCAGAAGCTCTCGCAGGGCTTGCAGTACTTGCCCACGTACTTGCCCTTGTAGATGTCGCCGTTGTCGTACATTTTGCGGAAAATGCGCTGGATAGCGGCCACATGATAGTCATCGGTGGTGCGGATGAACCGGTCGTTGGAGATATTCATGAGCTTCCACAGGTCCTTCACGCCCCGAGGCCCCTCCACGATGTTGTCCACATACTGCTGGGGCGTGACGCCGGCCTCCCTGGCCTTGTCCTCGATCTTCTGGCCGTGCTCGTCGGTGCCGGTCAGGAACATCACGTCATAGCCGCAAAGCCGCTTATACCGGGCCATAGCGTCAGTGGCCACAGTGCAGTAGGTGTGGCCGATGTGGAGTTTATCGGACGGATAGTAGATTGGCGTAGTGATATAGTATTTTCCCTTATTCAATGCTGTTGCCTCCAAAAACCATATTGGTCATTGCTCTGTGATATCGGCCTCCGCCGCAGGCGGCGCGTCGGACTCAGGCTCCGGCTCCGGTTCGGGCTCCGGTTCGGGTTCCGGTTCAGGTTCGGGTTCCGGTTCGGGCTCCGGTTCGGGTTCCGGTTCAGGCTCGGGCTCGCTCTCAGTGGCGGGCGGTGCCTGAGTCTGACCGCCGGACTCAGGCGCCTGGGTGGGCGCGGGCGTCGCTGTAGATTCGGCTGCGGTCGAGGTCGCCGCGACGCCCTCCTTATGATACCGGCTGTACGCCTCCTCCCCGGAGCTGATCTCATTGCCGTCGGCGTCATAGACGTGCCGGTAGGTCTGGGCGTAATAGTAGCTTGCGTCCTCCCAGGTCTCGGAGGTGATCTCCACATAGCTTCCGTCCACATCCGTGCCCAGAAGGCGGACGGTCAAGTAGCCGTCGCTCACATACGCCTCGATCTTGACGGGATAATCCCGGCTGTTGACAAAGCGGAAATCCGGTCCGCCCCAGCTCACCGTGGCGTCCATGCCCAGAGGCAGATAGCTCACGGTGAAGTAGTGGTCATACCGCACAGTGATGTCCAGATTGGCATACAGGGCGCAGTAGTACAGCGTGGAGCTGCCCTGGCAGATGCCGCCGCCCACGGTGGTGACGTGCTCGCCGTTTTCATAGGCTCCGGCGCCCTGATAACCCTTGTCTGTAGTGCGTTGACCCAGGCAGGAGTTGTAGTCGAACTCCTCACCCGGATTGAGTACCGTTCCGTCCATGGCCTGGGCCGCCAGGGTTATATTGTTGATCCGGGCCGAGGATGAGCCGGACAGGGTCGTGCTCTTTTCCGACAGCACATCCGCGAACAGCCGCTCTGCCAGCGCTTGGCTTGTGATCTCCGGCTCCGTGAGGATCAGAGGGATGGTCACCTTTTCGCCCGGCTCCGCCTCGTCCCACAGGCGCCGTGCCTGCTCTATATCGAAGCTCACCCCCGTAACGCTCTCCGTGGGTCCCTGGCTCTCCGGGTCATACACCGCGCTCACCGGCTCGGTATACACCTGGTCGTACAGCTCCCGGAGCATAGCGTCCACATCCTGCTCCTCCCCGCCGTCCGTCATCGCCGGCTCATAGGCCACCGGGTCATACGTCTGATCCCGGAACGCCTGGGCGATAAGGGCGCACACCGCCTGTATGTCCACATGGACGCTCCCGGCACCCTTGATGAAGGTAATCTCCTCCGGGCCGATCTCGGTCCCGGCAGAGGACAGCTTGGCGTCCACCGCCTCCGCCACGGGGGCGGCGAGGGCCGCCAGCGCCTCTTCATCCGGCTCCTGATCGGCCTGCTCCCCATCCAGTCTCGTGGGCTCGGACAAGCAGGTCCGATAGGTCCGCAGATTCTCAAGCAGCGTGCCATGCCGGCCATAGGCATAGGCCAGCTCTGCGCAGGCCTCCGCATCCCGCTCCATGGTCAGCCTCGCCTCTTGGGCGGTGACGGTCAGCTCCTCCCCCGTGGGGAAGGTCACCGTCACGGCGGCGTCCGCATAGCGGTCCGGCAGCTCCCGCAGCAGGACCTGGACCGCCTCGGCGCAGGTCATGTCCCCCACGTTCACGCCGCTTACATACACGTTGGGATAGATAGTCTCCGCCCTTGTCACCCGGCTTGCATAGGTGAAGCCCACGGCCAACACGATGACCGCCGCCAGCAGCACCGCCGCCACAGGGATAAGCCACCGCCTCCAGTGGGTCGTAGCCCCGCTGGAACCGCCGGGACCGCCGGGACCACGCCGGCCGTCACGGGAGGCCGGCTTCTCCCCGTCCCGGGGAACGCGCCGGGACCGGGCCTCTCGGGGTGCCGGGCCGGACGGAGGCGTCCGCCGCCGGGCCGCCTGGGCTTGAGAGGGCCGTTCAGTCTCCGGCTGCCGCTCCGCCGTCTGCCTCTCCGGGTCCCGTTCCGATGGATCAAGCCAGTCGTCCAAAGGCATATCCCAGGTCAGTTCCAGCTCTGACAGACTCGCCGGAGCGCGCTTCCTATCCGCAGTATCCATGAAATGCCCTCTTCCCCCTCTCTCTTTCTCCGTCAAATGGGCAGCTCACCCTCCAGGGCGCCTGTGAGCCGGCCCACATCCACTTCCAGATTTTCCTCCATCCACGGATTGCCGCTGATGCGGTGCTCCGCCTGGGCCTCCCACAGAGAGCCGATCAGAATGTTGGAGAGCAGAAATCCCGCCGGGGTGAAGCACCACCGGCCGTTGAACTTTTTCGTCCACCCGTCCTTCTCATATTCCTGCAGCAGCGCCTCAATGGGGGCGAAATCGCTGCGGTAAACGCTGTAGTATTCCTCCTGGGATATGCCCTTTCCCCGGCGCATGCCCAGCATCAGATACTCCGAGGCCCGGGCCAGTTCGTCCAGCTTTTCATATTCGTCCAGGATGCCGCCGCCTCCGGTCACGCCCTGGATGTATTTCTCCAGACTGCGGACGTAGCTGTAGCGGGTGTTGCCGATGCAGGAGTGGGCGCCGGGTCCGAAGCCCAGGTAGTCATCCATATCCCAGTATTTCATGTTATGCCGGCAGGCGAAGCCCCGCTTGGCGAAATTGGATACCTCATACTGCTGGTAACCGTAGCGGGTCAGCGTCTCCACGGTATACAGGTACATATCCGCCTGCTCATCATCCGTGGGGATGACGGGGCTGTCCTTGTACTGGCTGTACATGGGCGTACCCTCCTCCAGCTTCAAGCCGTAGCAGCTCAGATGCTCCGGGTCCAGCTCCAGCACTCGGGCCAGAGTCTCCGCCCAGTCGCTCTTGGTCTGGTTGGGCAGACCGTAGATCAGGTCCACGCTCAGATTCCGGAAGCCCTCGGCCCGGATGAGCCGGACCGCCCGCTTCACCTGGGTGAAGTTGTGCCGCCGGCCGATGATCTTCAAAAGGTCATCGCTGGCCGACTGTACCCCAAGGGAGATGCGGTTGACCCCCTCCTGGCGGAGCAGGGCCATATCCCGGCGTCTGACGCTGTCCGGGTTGCACTCCACGGTGACCTCCGCGCTCTTGAGAACTTTTCCCGCCCGCTTCAGAGCGTTGAAAAGCTCCGCCAGCCGCTTGGCCCCATAGTAGCTGGGGGTGCCGCCGCCGAAATACAGACTGTCGATATAATAGGGCGCCATGGTGCTTGCCGACTCACGGATGTGCCGCAGCAGCGCGTCCTGATACTTGTTCATGCGCCCGTCGCAGTTCGCCAGCGAGTAGAAATCGCAGTAGCCGCACTTGGAGGCGCAGAAGGGGATGTGGATGTATACCCCCAGATGCTTATCTTCCATAGACGTTCATTCCAAACTCCGTATTCCCATAGAAAGCCGTCACACCTCCGGCAGAAAATCGGCCTTGGTAAACTGTACCAGCTCCTCCTTGGTGGGCGCCTCCATGGCCGCCACCCGGTCCGCCTGGCGCGCTACCATGTCTTCAAACTGGTTGCGCACGTCCCGGCCGTTGCCGAAGTTTTCGTCCCGCCCCTCATAGAGGGAGTCGAAAAACGCCCGGGCATACGCCTCCGCCTCCTCGTCCAGCTCATAGCCGTTTTCCCGGCACAGGCCGTGGAAGATAGCGTTCAGCTCTGCCCCGTCATAGTCAGGGAAGTCGATATACTTGTTGAAGCGGCTCTCCAGTCCCGGGTTGGAGGACAGGAATTTCTCCATGGGCCCGGTGTAGCCCGCCACGATTACCACCAGCTCCTCCCGATGGTCCTCCATGGCCTTCAAAATGGTCTCAATGGCCTCCCGGCCAAAGTCGTTCTCCCCGCCGCCGGCCAGGGAATATGCCTCGTCGATGAACAGCACCCCTCCCAGGGCGGAGGCGATGACCTCCTGGGTCTTGATGGCCGTCTGGCCCACATACCCGGCCACCAGGCCGGAACGGTCCACCTCGATGAGCTGCCCCTTGCTGAGCGCCCCAATGGCGGCATACAGTCCGCCCACCAGGCGGGCCACCGTGGTCTTGCCCGTTCCGGGGTTGCCTGTGAACACCATGTGCAGACTCATAGGCGGCACCGGCAGGCCGTTTTTCCGCCGGAGCCGTCGTACCTTGATGAGGTTCATCATGCTCTTGACGTCCTTTTTCACCGTCTCGAGCCCCACCAAAGCGTTCAGTTCGGCCATGAGCGCGTCCAGGTCCGGTTTTTCCGCGTCCGTCCCGCCGGCGGCCTTATCCGTCCCCTGGCCTTCGGCGGGGCCGGTCCGTCCCGCCGTCTGAGGCGGAGCCTTCTCCAGAAAGGAGGGCTGGGCGCTGGTCACGAAATCCGCCGCCCGCAGACCCGGCTTTCCCTTTTTCACCCCCGCGCTGTCGCACAGGGCGCCCAGCTTGTCGGCGCACTCGGTGATATATTCCGCCTCGGCGTACGTCACGTCGTCGTCCACGGCGGCCAGGCACAGCAAAATATTCGTCAGCATCCGGATGAAGATCCGGGAGCAGTCCGTGCCCCGGCGGGCGTCCTGCTCCGTCAGCGACCAGAAAAACAGCGGCGGCAGGAATTCCCCGCCCTTGCAGACCTCCTCCGACAGGGCCCATAAAAGCCATGTGGGCTGGGGCTGACCCCTGGAATACAGGGCGTTCACCGCGTCGGCGTGATCCTGGGTGAGGGACGCGCTCCGGGCGAACAGCTGCATGGCACAGTCGGCGCAGAACCGGTCCATCTGCTCCGCCAGCCCGCGGCCGGCCACCCGGTAAAACGCCTCGGTGTTGGCGATATATGTCTTGTGCAGCTCCTCCGGAGAGCGCTTCCATTGCGTGGGCACAGCATCACCCCAGCCTTCCCAGGCCCCGCAGGGCATTTTTCAGGTGCAGTCGAACAAATATAGTCAAGGATATTATATTACAAAAATGACAAAATACAAGACCTGAAATTACAAAAATGACAGGATTTTGCTTATCT
>CAZVRP010000105.1:0-5322 GCA_964630255.1 uncultured Oscillospiraceae bacterium
GCTTGAAATAGTCGCCGAAGGAGAAGTTGCCCAGCATCTCAAAATAGGTGCCGTGACGGGCGGTCTTGCCGATGTTCTCGATATCGCCGGTTCGGATGCACTTCTGGCAGGTGCATACCCGACGGCGGGGCGGCTCCTGCTCCCCGGTGAACCAGGGCTTCATGGGGGCCATGCCGGAGTTGATGAGAAGCAGGCTCGCGTCGTTCCTGGGGATCAGGGAGAAGCTGGGCAGCCGGAGATGGTCTTTCGTCTCGAAGAAGGCGAGGAACATCTCCCGCAGTTCGTTCAGTCCATACTTTTTCATGTTTTTACCTCTTCTATATCTAACAATTGTTGCGCCGTCAATAGGGATGTTCCGCCGCGTAGGCTTGCTGTTCATCGAGGGTGGTGAAGAATTCAGTCACACCATCCACGGAGTACCAGTACCAGTAATCCGTTCTGGGCGGATCCAGCACCGCCTCGATGGAGGCCATGCCGGGATTGCAGATGGGTCCCGCCGGCAGACCGGTATATAAATAGGTATTATAGGGGCTGTCGATGGCCAGATCCTCTGCCGTCAGGTCGAAAGTGCTGGTACCCTTGATGTAATTGATGGTGCTGTCCAGCCCCAGGGGCATATCCGCGTTCAGGCGGTTATAGATGACGGAAGCCATATTGTACCGCTCGTCATCGCTGCCCGCCTCCTTCTCGATGAGAGAGGCCATAGTCACCACCTCATGGAGTGTCAGTCCCCGTTCGGCTGCCCGGTCGATCACCTCGCCGGACAGCTTGTTTTTCGCGTTGTCCAAAAACCGGCTGATGGACACGATGGCCTCCTCGCCCTGGTAGAAGTCATAGGTGTCCGGGAACAGGTATCCCTCCAGGCGGGAGGCGTCGCCCAAGGGGAGTTCCGCCAAAAACTCATAGTCGAAATCATAGTTGGCCGCCGCGTCATACAGCTCGCTCCGGCGGCAGATGTTGCTCTCCTCCAGGAGGGTGAATATCTGCTCCATGGAGAAGCCCTCCGGGAAGGTCACCCGGGTGATCTGCTGACTGTCAGAGCCAAACTGCATGGTGCTTACCAGCGCCCGGTAATCCAGCTCTGTGGATACGCTGTATGTGCCGGGGTCAATCTTCGTGTTGGCATGAGAGAACTGGGAGAACAGCTTGAACAGCCACTTATACTCAATGATGCCGGCGTTTTTCAGCGCCGTGGCCACCTGGTCGATGTCTACAGTGATCTCCACTTCCTTCTCCTCGCCGTCCACCTCCATAGTCACGGTGGTGGGCATGTCGCCGGTGGGCTCATAGGGGGCGATCTCCACCACCTTGGTGACGACCTCCTTGTTCAGAGCCAGCACGTCCGAGGCAAACATCCACGCCATACAGGCCAGGATGATGCTCACGCTGATGACAAACAGCGCGTATAATATGCCGCCGCCGATGCCGCTTCGCCCATACCGCCGGAAACGGATGGGCAGATAATCCCGCAGCTCCGGCAGATCCTCTTCATCAGTATAATCGATGTCATCCAGCTCCGAGTCATAGACCAGCATCTGATCGCCGCGCAGGTCCTGGCCGATGGTAGGCGGCTCCCGCTCCACCCAGTTCGGACGCACAAGGGCCTTACTCCCTTTCCGGCGAACGCGGGCGGACCCGCCCTCTGTGGGGCGCGCCTTCCGGGCCATCCGGCCCCGGACGCTCTCCATGCCCCGCCGGACCCCGCCGCCGACGCGTCTGCCCATTTCCTTGATGGACTCCAGCGCCTCTGGTGCCGGGCGTCTGGACGTAGCCATCTCCGGCTCCCCGTCGTCCAGCTCCCTGTCGTCCGGTTCCCCGTCGTCCTCCTCCGGCAGATCATCGTACCGCTCCCCGGAGGACCGTCCGGTCCTGTCGGCATCCGGCGTCAGATAGTCCTCGTCAAAGGAAAATGCCCATTCCTCCTCTGTAAGCCCGTCCGTATCCACACCGGGAAATTCCAGGTCCAGACCATCGTCATCCTGAGGCTCATATCCGTTTTTCGGGGTCTCTTGCGACATAAAAACGCTCCTTATTGATTGTCACGCCGGCCGCACCAGCGTCATAGTATGGCATGGATGCGGCGCGCCGCCGGCCGCTCCGCGCAGGCGGCGGTCACGATAAATCTCAGCGCGGAGAAAGGGATATATAATGTTTTGCAATAACTACTGGCTCTGGATCGTCATCATCCTCATCCTGCTGTTCTCCGGCATCGGCGGCTGCGGCTGCAACGACAATAACAACAACGGCTGCGGCTGCGGCTGCGGCAATTAATTCCGCCGGATAAAAACAGATCGCCAGCTTTGACTGCGGGGCTCATTTGAGCCCCGTTTTCTTTATTCTCCGGAACAGGACCGCCATAACGAACAGCGGCAGCCTAAGCTGCCTGATCAGCCGCCTTGGGTCCTGCAGCAGGCGGTACAGCCACTCCAGATTCAGCCGTATCCATCCCTCCGGCGCCCGGCGCACCCGCCCGGACAGCACATCCAGGCACCCGCCCAGGCCAGCCATCAGGCCGACCTTCAGGCGCCGGCAGTTCTCCGCCATAAACAGCTCCTGCCGGGGCGATCCCATACATACGAGCAAAAGCTGGGGTTCCGCCCTCTCTATGGCCTTGAGCACCGCGCCCTCATCCTCGTCAAAGCCGTTCCGGCAGCCGCATACGGTCACATCCGGAAAGCGCTTTTCAATGGCTGCGGCGGCATCCTCCGCCACACCGGGCCGCCCTCCCAGCAGAAAAAGCCGTCCCTGAAACCGGGCCAGCAGCCCCATGAGAAAATCATATCCCGGCACCCGTTCCGGGACGGACTCGCCCAGCACCCGGGAGGCCCAGACGATACCCACGCCGTCCGCAAGGGTCATATCCGCGCCTGCAACGGCCTTCCGGAGCGCCTCGTCACGGCGGCACGCCCAGACGATCTCCGGATTGGGTGTGCATACATAGGCGCCCTTCCCCGCAGCGGTCTGCTCCAGAGCCCAGTCTACGGCCTCATCCATGGTGACACGGTCAAAGCGGACGCCCAGGACTTCCGCCGTTGTCATATCTGGGCAAACACCTGCCCGATATTGCCTCGGACAATCAGATCGGCCGCGCCGTCCCGGGGCGTCTGGCCCCGATTCACCAGCACCAGCTTATGGCCGCGGTAGTAGTTGATAAGGCCCGCCGCGGGATACACCGCCAGACTCGTGCCGCCGATGATGAGCATATCCGCCTGGCTGATATACATCACGCTCCGCTGCAGGACGTCCTCATCCAGCGGCTCCTCATACAGCACCACATCCGGCCGGACCACGCCTCCGCAATCGCACCGGGGCACGCCCTTGCAGTCGTTGATATAGGCAGGCGGATATGTTCTCCGGCACCGGGCGCAGTAGCACCGGTGGGTGGAGCCGTGCAGCTCCAGGACGTTCTCGCTGCCGGCGGCCTGGTGCAGGCCGTCGATATTCTGTGTCAGAACGGCCTTCAGCTTTCCCTCCCGCTCCAGCTCCGCCAGACGGATGTGGGCGGCGTTGGGCTTCGCGCCGTGGATGACCAGTTTTTCATGGTAAAATCGGTAAAACTCCTCCGGGTCCCGCTCAAAAAAGGAATGGGACAGTATGGTCTCCGGCGGATAGGCCCACTTTTGGTTGTAAAGACCGTCCACGCTGCGAAAATCAGGAATGCCGCTTTCCGTGGACACGCCGGCGCCGCCAAAGAAAACGATATTATCACTGCCGGCCACCCATTCCCGCAGGGTCTTTATGGCATCTTCCACCGGTACGGCCCCCTTTTCTGACAGTTTCTGCCAATATGGATATTTTCAATCAGTTTATTATAATATATCCAGTTCCGATTTTCAATATAAACAAACGGCGCACAGGGAAAAATCCCCTGCGCGCCGTCTTTGCCGCCCTCTATTTCCCCTGTGTTCGGGCCCTCGCGTTAGTATTGATAGAATTCCTGTAAACAACGAACCGGCAGAAAAGAAACTCCGTTGCAAAATTTATGAGCATCGTTCCGGCCAGCACCAGATAATCCGGCCACCCAGCCCGCTCGGTGAGAGCGTTCCCCCACCAGGTGGACAACGGCGTGAACACACAGTAATAGCCGAAGACCTTCAGCATGGCAATGGGCACATTCGCCGCCGATTTGAAAGTAAAGCTGCGGTTGAGCGTGAAGTTCCACAGCACGGACAGCACCAGCGCAGTCAGATAGGCCGGCCAGTACGGCACCTCCGTCAGCTCATGGAGCAACGCGAAGCTGACCGCCTGGATGACGCCGGCAGAGATGGAAAACAGCGTGAACTTTATCGCCTGAAAAATATTCTCTTTTTTCGACAGCTCCGCCATCGCCGTTTCCGCCGCTTTCCTTTATCTTTATAAATTTATATAAATTTTCTTCATAATAATGTATCCCTTTGGATTTGTCAAGCCGGAATATTTCCCCGTCAGGAAATATCCGCATCGGGAACGATCCTGGCCGGACGCCGCCGCAGCTCACTTTCGAGGACACGCATCATCGGTGATCCTTCTGTCCGATTTGAGCCGTTTTTGTGGATTTTTGCCTGTTTCCGTTTATTTTTTGTCTATCCCTTTGTCAGATTTGTCAATATGTCAAAAACTATTCCTGCCAGAATTGCTATATCCTACAAAAAGTATAAAAAACATCAAAAATCAAAACTTTTATTTGAAAATTCCACACATCCAGTATATTATATTTAGATAGAACCAAAACAAAATTTGTTAGGAGTGAGTCAAACTAATGGTTGAGAACCTGTTCTGGATCGGCTTTGTGGGCGCAGTAGTCGCGCTCATTTTCGCATGGCTACAGAAGAATAAGGTCATGAAAGCCTCCGAGGGCGACGAAAAAATGGTGAAGATCGCCTCCGCCATCCGCGAGGGTGCCAACGCCTATCTGAAGGCTCAGTACACCACTGTGGCCAAGGTGTTCGCCGTCGTGTTCGTCATCCTGCTGATCATCGCCTTTGCTTCCAAGGGCCAGATGCTCTCTCGGGTAACGCCTTTTGCTTTCCTGACCGGCGGCATTTGGTCTATGCTGGCGGGTTTCATCGGCATGAAGATAGCCACCAACTCCAATGCCCGGACCGCCAACGCCGCTCATGAGAGTCTGAAACGGGGCCTAAAAGTGGCCTTCTCCTCCGGCTCCGTCATGGGCTTCACCGTGGTGGGCTTGGGCATGCTGGACATCACCCTTTGGTTCTTTGGTCTGAAATATCTGGGCCACATGGATGATGTCAAACTGGCCAATATCATGGTTATGAACGGCATGGGCGCCTCCTTTATGGCCCTGTTCGCTCGTGTGGGCGGCGGTATCTACACCAAGGC
>CAZVRP010000106.1:0-5203 GCA_964630255.1 uncultured Oscillospiraceae bacterium
CAAAGACCTTTAGGGAACCTCTGAATAATTCCACTTACTCTGTGAGCATTCCGGAACTTTTTGAACCGCCATTCCGGACGTAGGATACCGCCGTTCCAGAAATGGCGATACCGCGATTCCGGGAAAACGGTATCCTTGAACTTTGCCGTTCCGTTTGACAGCAATCAGGCGGAGCGCGATCTGCGCATGGTTAAGGTCAAGACCAGGGTCTCCGGATGCTTCCGCACGGAACGCGGTGCGGAGGATTTCCTAAAGATCATGTCCTATATCGGCACGGCCAGAAAGCAGGGCGTAAATCCCTTCTCGGCCATCCTGCTCGCCCTTGTTGGTGAACCCAAGGCCCGTTGGGCTATTGGCGGTTGTCTGGAACGCCAACTCTCAACCGGGCCATATCAAAAGAAAGACTCGCACAGGCGGGATACTTTAGTATCCTTGACCGATACGAGTCTCTGCACTTATGCGGTTGAACCGCCGTGTACCGAACGGTACGCACGGTGATGTGAAAGGTCGGACTATTAGCCCCTCCTACTTGATTTTTACTTACGCCATGCGGTCCTTCCGCCGCAGGGTGAGAGAGTCCGCTATCATGGCGATAAATTCCGAATTGGTAGGTTTTCCCTTGATGTTGGACACGGTGTAACCAAAGAACTTTTGCAGGGTCTCCAGGTCGCCCCGGTCCCAGGCAACCTCAATGGCGTGGCGGATGGCGCGCTCCACTCGGCTGGGAGTGGTGGCGAACTTCTTGGCCACGGCGGGATAGAGCACCTTCGTCACGGCGTTGATGGCGTCCATGTCGTTGACGGTGAGAATGATGGCCTCCCGCAGATATTGATAGCCCTTGATATGGGCGGGCACGCCGATCTCATGGATGATGTCGGTGACCACGGCCTCCAGACTGGGTTCACGGGGCGGCTGGGCGATGGCAACGCCCTGGGAGCCTGGCGTTGCCGCACGGCGATGATCGGCCGCCACCTGGCGAATACGGGTCAGAAGGGCGGGAATGTCACAGGGCTTGGGCATGAAGTAGTACACGCCCAGCTCGGCGCAGGCCGTCACCACACGGTCGTTGAAAAAGCCGGACAGTACGATGGCCGCAGGGGCGTCCTCCCGCCCGGAAAGAGCGCTCAGAAGACCCAGCCCGTCCAACCGGGTCAGAACAAGGTCGGTGAGCAGGATGTCAGGACGAAGGCTGTCGGCCATGACCAGCGCCTCCTGACCGTCTCCGGCCATTCCCACAACTTCCATATCGCCCTCCGCCGCTATGATCTCCGTCAGCGTATTGCGAAAATCCTCACTGGGATCGGCGATAAGAATGCGCAATGTAGTTTCCATGAATGTATCCTCCCTGTAACAAATTTCGGGACGACGCAGCGTTATATCTCTCTTTGGCGCAACTCCCCTTTATCAGCTTTTACAATTTACCATAATACACGCTTATTTGCAACAGAAAACCAGATGATTGCCCGATTTTTTTGTCGACATAATTCCACTGTCGATGACATTTTTCGACGTTTGCATCGCTGGGCTCCCCGGAAGGTTTTCCGCAGGAGAAGGATGACTTTTGCCAAAACGGAAACGGATACGCCTGTCAGCCGCCCTCCTTCATCCGGCGGCGGGTGCGGTTCAGATGCCGCTCAAAGTGTCCCAGAGCGATGAACTCCGCCAGGGCATACTGCTCCAGCACCGGCACGGAGCAGGAATACATCCCCACCCGCTCATCATAGAGTCCCAGCAGAGCGGCGGGCAGGATCATATAGCCCATGCGCATGGAGGGCGCCAGGCTTTTGGAGAAGGTGTTGATATAGATGACCGCGCCGCGCTCATCCATGGAGTACAGGGATTCCAGGGGCTGGCCGGGCATGAAAAACTCGCTGTCAAAGTCGTCCTCCACGATATAACGCCCCGGCCGGGCGGCCCAGCGGAGGTATTCATATCGCTTGGCGGCGGGGGCCGTGGCGCCGGTGGGCCAGCTGTGGAAAGGGGTGACATGGAGCACGTCCACCGCACCGGCGGCGGCCAGGGCCTCGCTCTCAATACCGTCCGGACCCAGCGGCAGCCGCTCTACCCGGGCCCCGGCGCCCCGATATACCGCCTCGATCTGGCTGTAGGAGGGCCACTCGATGCCGTATATCAGGCCGCTGCCCAGCATCCGCACCACCGCTTCATACAGCTGCTCCGAGCCGGAGCCCACCACGATTTGCTCCGGCTGGGCGTACATCCCCCGGTAACGGCGCAGATACTGGGCGATGGCGTTGCGCAGCACGGCGCAGCCCTTGTTCGGGGAACGGGCCACCAGCCGCTGGCCGTGCTCGCTGATCACATGGCGCAGGGTCTTGAACCACAGGGAGTAGGGGAAGGCGGAGCCGGGCGGGACGGCGGCGTCCTCCTCCGGCAGCAGCCGCAGCGGCTCTCCGCCCCGGGGCGCGCCGGGACTGAGACCGGGGATGGCCTGGATAAAATAGCCGCTCCGCTCCCGGGCGTATACATACCCCTCGTCTATGAGCTGGCGGTAGGCGTACTCCACTGTGATGGCGCTCACCCCCAGATGCTCCGCCAACGCCCGCTTGGAGGGCAGTTTGTCCCCCGGGGCAATGACGCCGCTGAGGATATCCTCCTTGATGAGTTGGTACAGGGCGTAGTATTTCCGCTCTCTGCCCCGGCTGTCGAGATCATAGGTCAGCATCTGGTACTATAAAAAACTCCTTTTCTGGTTATTTATTTAATGCCAAATACGATTATACTATACTCATCATCAAGAGTAAAGGACGATAAGAGGCTCCATGAATACTACAAAACGATTTGCAAGATACAGCCCTCTGTGGCTGACGGTCACGGCGCTGTTCATGGCAATGAACATTGTGCTGAGCATGAGCGTGTTCAGCATCCCCGTGCCGGGAGGACATTTTTATCTCTGCGACGTGGTCATCTGCCTGGCGGCGATACTGCTGGACCCGGTGGCGGCCTTTGTGGTGGGGGGCGTGGGCTCCTTTTTGGGGGACGCTCTGTTCTACCCCGCGCCCATGTTCGTGTCCTTGGTGACCCACGGGCTTCAGGCGGTGGTGATAAGCCTGTGCGCCCACCGGCTGTTCCAGGACAAGCGGCCTGTATGGGGTGCCATCCTTGGGGTGAGCATCGGGGCGGTCATCATGGTGGTGGGCTACAGCCTGGGCCGGGCCTATGTGTACGCCACGCCGGAATATGCCGTCATCAAGCTGCCCTATGAGATACTGCAAGCAGCGGTGGGCGCCGTGGCCGGCGTGCTGCTCAGCTATCCCGGCCGGGTGAAGGCAATATTTGAAAAGCGCATACTGAACTGAGGCCGTATCTGGTCCCGCTTACGTCTGCGTTGCAATCAGAGCCGTTTTCATAAACAGAAAACGGCTCTGATTTTATAGTTTCCCTCTATATTGCGCGGAGCATTTTCTCCGGCGGCGGATGCACACGGCTAGGCATACTGCTCCGGCCAGAACGGTGACGCACCCGCCCGGGATGAGGCCCGCGGGGATATAGCGCATCTCCAGGGTGTGGGTCCCGGCGGCGACGGGAAGGGCCATCAGGCAGTTCTGGACCTCCAGCGCCTCCACGGCCTGGCCGTCCAGAGTGATGTGCCAGGAGGGATCATAGGGGATGGTCAGCGCCAGCAGCGTATCGCCCTCGCCCGTGGTAAAAGAGCCGGTATAGTGGTCGGCGCTGAGCTTGGTGAGGGAGCAGCCGCCGGGGACGATAGCGTCCCGGTACTGGGCCAGAGCCGACTGGTCCTCCGTGGCAAAAAAGACGTTCTCAAGGGTCATATCGGTGAACGCTCGGATCTGGAAGGTGACTGTGTCGCCGGCGGCGTAGTCCCCCAGATAGAGAGTGCCGTTGGTCTGGGCGGTGGCGTAGTAGGCGCTGAACTGCTCGTTTACGAATATCATCAGCCCGGGGAAGTCCGCCGTCTCCACCACGCCGTACAGGGGGCCGTCCGTCCGGACGGTCAGGGTGTAAGTGACGGAGCCGAAAGCGGCGCCCTCCGCCAGACTGTAACGGCCGCCGCCGCTGCCGACAAGATCCGCCGTTGTCACATCCGTCACCTCCGGAGCTGTATAGATGGCCGCGCCAACCTCCGGCGCTGCGGCGTCATACAAGGCCTGGATGTTGTCAAAGCAGCTTGCGGCGGTGGAAATCTCGCCATCGGCGGCAAAGGCCGGGGCAACGGTAAAGGCTATGGGCAGGGCATAGGGATTTTCATAGACGGCGTATGTCCCCGTGGAGGCGATCATGGTATATGGCTTCCGAAGCTGGGTGTCCACCAGGTACCGCACCCCCAAAAAGCTGTCCGCGCCGGCGGTCACCCCCGCGCCGTACAGGGCGTACAGGTCGGTATAGCGGTCCAGGCCCAGGGCGTCCAGGAAATCCAGGTTCTTCTGGGAGATGGTGGAGCCGTAGTGGGAGATGCCGTCATAGCCGAAGAGCATAGGCTCGCACCGGTTCATATCGAAGGCGGTGGGACTCTCCGCCCGGACGAGCAGGCCGCCGGTGTCGATCAGGTCGAAGGCCGCGCTCTTGGCTGACACATATTCTGCCCATTTGGACGGGCTGGAGGACTGGCCGGTCAGGTCGGTGAGGGATATTTTGGCGTTGATCCCCAGCTCGGCCATGTGGACCAGCAGCAGGACGGCCGCCAGGCAGGATATCAGACGTGGGGCTGTCCCCGGCCGGAGGGCGATATACAGCCCCGCGCCCGTCGCCCCCGCTATGACGACGGCGGCCAGGGCGGAGGGCCATGTCACGTAGGAATAGGTCCGCCCCGCGAAGACGGCCGCAGAGAGCGCGGCGGCCACGGCGGCGGGCAGGAGCAGGTGCCAGGGGCGGCTGCCATCCCGGAGAAGGGACAGGGCCCTGTCCGCTGCGGCGATGAGCAGGAAGCTGAACAGGAAGCTGTAGCGGTAATTGTACCAGCTGGGGACGTTCATCCCGTGCCAGATCAGATCCAGGGCCGACACCCAGAAGGACAGGGCCAGCGTCCCCAGCAGGCATCCGGTCAGTATCCGCCGGCGGCGGGGCACCGCGCTGTTGGCGAAATACAGCACGGCCAGCGATACGGTCACGCTGCCACAGAAGATATTGGGCATGCCTACAGGCATGATCTCATCGTAGTTAAACGCGCCGGGCAGGAGCTTGGAGAAAAGCTCAATGAAGGGAAATTTTGCCGCCAGCGTCAGGT
>CAZVRP010000107.1:0-5063 GCA_964630255.1 uncultured Oscillospiraceae bacterium
TACACATTGGGCTTCATGGCCAGCAGACGGGCCTTGTACTGCTCGTATGTACCGACATATTTCTCAGGCATGGGACTGTTCCTCCTTAATCAACTCAGAAAATCGTTTTTACCGTCAGCCGGCGGGACCTGTCAGTTGATAGTCATACCGCCGTCCACAGGAATGAGCACACCCGTGATGTATCCGGCGGCGGGAGATGCCAGAAACGCGATGACGGAGGCGATCTCCTCCGGCTGAGCATACCGGCGCACAGAGATCATGCGGGTGACGGCGGCCACGTTCTTCTCGTCAGCCATCACATCCTTAGTCATATCGGTGAGCACATAGCCAGGGGCCACGGAGGTGCACAGGATGCCAAAGCGGGCCAGCTCGTTGGCCATGATCTTCGTCAGATGGGCCACGGCGGCCTTGCAGGAGCCGTATACCGTGTCGCCGATAGGGGCCTTGATGCCGGCGGCGGAGGCCATGTTGATGATGCGGTATGGATTCTCCGCACCCTCCCGGCCCTGCTCCTTCATTTGACGGGCGGCCAGCTGGCTCATGAAGTACAGGCCCTTCAAGTCGGCATCAACGTAGTTATCAAAGTACTGCTCGTCCATGTCGATCATCTTCTTGGGCTGACCGCCCAGGCCGGCGTTGTTCACCAGGATGTCGATGCGGCCGAAGCGCTCCACGGTCTTGGCAATGAGCTTTTCCCGATCCTCTGCCTTCGTCACCTCGCAGGCAACGCCCAGCGCGATGATGCCCTCCGCCGCCAGCTCCTCGGCAGCCTTGTCGCAGGCGTCCTGCTTCCGGCCTGTGATGACCACAGAGGCCCCCATCTTACCCATGGTAAAGGCGATGGCGCGGCCGATGCCCCGGGTGGAACCGGTGATGACGGCGATCTTACCGGTCAGATCAAAGCTGGGAATCTGCATGATTATGTATCTTCCTTTCGCATCGTATTTCAAAATTTGAAGCCTATAAGTATATAATAACAGACAAAAGCCGTTTGCACAAGTGACAAATATACACAAGTTAGCTGGCTAACTCTTGGTCATTTTGATTGTACCATGAACAGGCCCCAATTGCAACCGTTAGTTCTTTAACGCCGTCGGAAATATTGCGGTTCCTCCGGCAGAAAAAATGTGGTATACTCTCGGGTATGGACATGACGTTTTTAAAATTCTACAGCGACACGCCAAAATACACCCATGTCCCCGGCCTGTACGTGATGCGCCGGCTGATGTCTCGGCTGGGCAACCCCCAGGACAAGCTGCGGTGCGTCCACATTGCCGGGACCAATGGCAAGGGCTCCTGCGCCGCCATGCTGGACGCCATGCTTCGGGCCGCCGGATATCGGACGGGACTGTATACCTCTCCGGACCTGACCGGTCCCTGGGAGCGCATCAGGATCAATGGAGCCGACATAACTCTTGATGACTTCGCCGCCGTCACCGCCCTGGTCAAAACGGCCTGCCAGGGGCTTGAGGAGCCGAGCTATTTTGAAAAAATGACCGCTGCGGCGTTTTTGTATTTCGCCCAACGCCGATGCGACTATGTGGTTCTGGAGGCCGGCCTGGGCGGACGGCTGGATGCCACCAACATCATCAGCGTTCCGGAATGCGCGGTCATCACGCCCATCGGACTGGACCACACCGCCCAGCTCGGCCATACCCTGGCGGACATCGCCCGGGAGAAGGCTGGCATTGTCAAGCTCTGCCGCCCCGTAATATGCGCCCGGCAGGAGCCTGAGGCCGCCGCCGTGATACGGGAGCGGTGCGCCGCCCTGAGCGCCCCCCTTCAGATAGTTGACATAACGAAAATCCATCCCCGGGGCCGCTCTATTTTCGGCCAATGGTTCGATTACGGAGAGGACCGAGATATCACCCTGTCCCTTCTGGGTAGGCATCAGATCGGCAACGCATGCACAGCCATAGAGGCAGGTTGGACTCTGGGCCTGGAAGATGCCGCCATCCGGGCGGGGCTGCTGAACGCCGTATGGCCATGCCGGTTCGAGATCATACGGCGCAAGGGCCGTCTGTTCGTCTTGGACGGGGCCCACAACCCCCATGGCGCAGGGGCGCTGGCGGCAGGGCTGCGGGAGTACTTTCCAGGCCAAAAATTCACTGTGATCATGGGCGTCATGGCTGACAAGGACTGGCGCGCCATGCTGGACAGCGTCGCCCCCTTAGCTGAGCGGTTCATCTTCATCGATCCGGAGACTGGCCGGGGCCTGTCCCCCCAGGTCCTGACGGAGGCCGCCGCTCCTATCCCCGCCCAGGCCGCCGGGAGTATACAGGCGGCACTTTCCATGATCGACCTCCATCCGGAGCCGGTCTGCGCCTTCGGCTCACTGCACTACATCGGCTATCTGCGCCGGCTTTTGACGGACAGGCTATGATAACAGCAAAGGACGGACCCGGCGGTCCGTCCTTCCACTATCGGTATATCCGGCTCAGTCGATGCCGCCGAAGCCTCCAGGAGGCTCCTCGCCAGGGGCCAGGTCAGCGGGGCGCTCAGGGGGCGTCTCGCCGGCGGGTTCGTCGGAGGCAAGGGACGCCGCAGCGCCGCCGGCCTCGGCGTCATAGAGGGCCTTGGCAGCCGCGATGATGGCGTCGTCCACGAAGTCGGAGCCCTCCATCACCCAGGCACCGTCCACGATCTGGCAGTCGATCTGCTTGGCGGTGTCCGGGATGTATATGCTGACAGCGCCGTCGCCCTCGGCGATCTGCACGCTGGAGAAAGGCAGGACCATGTCGCCGTCCACAGCCACGTCAAAGGGCTCGAAGGTGTAGTCCGCCTCGAAAGCAGCCACCTGCTCCATCTCCACGGATGCGGCCTCGCCGATGACAGGGGCCTTCAGCTCCGCATCGCCCTCCTCACGGGCCGGGGCGTCGCCGGCGCTGATGACGATCTCACCGGCGTAGGCGCCGGGTACCAACGGGGTCTCAACGCCGTCCACGGTCATGAGCAGATCCATGCCCATCACACTGGAGGTCTCGTCGATGGTCAGACTGGAAAGATAGTTGGTGCCGGTAACCATCCACTTGGAGCCGTTGGTCATGGTCAGGCTCACCGGGTTATTGACCGTGGGAGCGGACTGGACCTTCACCCGCAGATACATGGTATAGTCATAGGCGCCGGAGGAACCGTCCGCCGTGCCGGTGTAGTAATCCTGCTGGATGGTGGTGGAGGGCAGATCGTTGCCCCCGGCGTCCACGTGACGGCTCCAGGCGGAGGATATCTCACCATCGATCTCGGCGGCGTCCAGGGTCACCGCAAGGCCCACGCCGTCATCGGAAGCGGCGTTGTAGATGTTTCCCTGGATGACGGAATTGGAGATGTTCAGATCGCTGAAGTCGGCGTCAGGATCACCGGCGGCCGCCTCGCAGACCAGATACTCCTCATAGGTCAAATCGGTCAAAGTGTTGGAGGTGCTGCCCGGGCCGCCGGCGTTGTCGTCAGAGTTGACCTGGAGGAAGAGGATATCGGAGCCGTTGCCCGCCAGGGAGATGTCCACATTGTCTAGAGTGGTGGAGGTGGTGTAGGTGCCACTGGTCTGGGTGACGGCGAAGATATTCTGGACGTCAAAGCTGGAGTCGGACACGGTCAGGGTGCCGTGGCCGGAGGTGCCGCCGCCGGAGTGGCTCATGAAGCCAATGCGCTCGGAGTAGCCGTAGCAGCCGTCGGCCATAGTGATGGCGCCGGTGGTGATGATGCCCAGATAGTCGGGGGAATACCAGGCGCTGCCATAGGCATAGTCCAGCACGCCCGCATCAGCATAGGCGATGTAGCCGGAGTCGGCGCCATAATCGCCTACCTTGACGTTCCATGCCACGCCGTTGACCTCATAGGTGAAGTCGGTCCCGGGCAGCTCGTCCCGGGAGGCCTCGCCCACCACGGCCACCATGGCGTTGGCCACCAAAGCGGTGGTGCCGGCCTGGCCGGAGTCGGTGGACAGCACGGCCCAGCCGTTGGATACCACAAGAGAGCTGGTCACGTTATTGGTACCCGCACCGCAGGCAAGGCTTGCGCGGATGTTGCCCTGAATGCCCAGGCCGAAGGGGCACTGCTGCATCATGGGCACGGCATAGTTATCTTCAGTGTCGTAGGGGATGGCGTCCTCATCGTTGCAGGTGATGATGACGGAGTCAGTCACCGTGGTCTGTGAGGTGCCGGAGGTGAAAAGGCCGCTGCGGAGCACGCCGTGGCCGAAGATCACGGAGCGGTTGACGCTCACATTGGAGGCGCCCAGCACCACGATGCCCGCGCCCCAGCCATTGAAGTCATCGCCGCAGGCACCTTCCAGATTCACGGTGGCGTCGTTGATGGCGTAGTCGGAGTTATTGATATAAAAGGCGGAGAAATAATCGCCCTGGGAGTCCACCACCACGCCATTGGCCTCGGCATCGGTGACGGTGCCCTCGATCCGGGCGGCCTCGGCGGACTTGTCCCCGTCATAGGCGCCGCCGTCCACATAGACGGCCGCAGTGTAATAGAACGGGCCGATGGAGGACTGAGGCTTATCGGCGCCGAAGGGAGCGCCCTGGTTGTTGCTGGAGCCGCCTTTTTCTACCAGCGTGATCTCCACATCTCCGGCAAAGCTCTGGCCGGCGGCATTATACAGATCGTACTGTACGCCGTCAACGGTCAGGATCGGGGTCTGGGTGGCATAGTCCACATCGATCTGGCCGCCCTCATAGACGATCTTGGCGACGCTGGTGAACAAGGTGGAGTCCACATATCCCTGATCGGTGAATTCCTCGCCGTATTCCACGGCCTGGATGGTCAGCGCGGAGCCCGCCCAGTGGGTGGCGTCCACCTGGGCAAAATCGCCCGCGCCGCCGGGCTCGCCGCTGGCATAGACGCTCAAGGAGAGCGCCATGCATGCCGCCATCAGCAGAGCCAGGATTCTTGCGGTCTTCTTCATGTAAATACCTTTCCTTTCCAATCATTTGCACTTTTGCGGCACGATCCACAAACAAAATTACTTTTTTATAATATTATAAATCTGTGCATTTGTAAAGAGACTTTCCGCCCCCGCGATGCAGACCCTGCTCCGCTCTGGCCTTTTATTGTGC
>CAZVRP010000108.1:0-5052 GCA_964630255.1 uncultured Oscillospiraceae bacterium
GGCGCTTCCTCCGTCACGGCGGCGGGCGCTTTTGCCGCCTCTCTCTCCGCCTTTTTGGCGGCCCGGACAGCCTTTGCCTCCGCCCGCCTGGCGGCTTTCTCCTCCTTGGTGCGGACCGGCTTTTTATATGCCCCCGCCAGCACAAGGATCACCTCCAGCAGGGCATAGGCCAGCACCGCCGCGGCGCCGATGGACACCCCCACGGACCACTTATAGGGCAGGGTTCCCACCCGGCCCACCTGTATCATCAGACTGCACAGGTACTGGTTGGCGTCCTCCGTCTCATCGATGATACCTGCGTGGCATAGCCAGGCGCTGTTTTCATCCATCCACTGGCTGAGCAGACGCCGGGCGGTCTCTCCCAGCTCCGTCACCCGGCCCAGCGCCGACAGCTGGACGCTCACGGCCTCCACCTGCCCCTGGATGAACCCCTCCGTCTCCTCCTCCATGGTCAGCAGATCGTCATACCGCTCTGCGGGAAAGCGTATGGCCACGAACTGTTCGCCCAGAGGCGCTACGGCGTAATAGGCCACGATCTGTCCGGTGGACTGGCGCCGTTCGGTGGCAAAGACGCTCATGACATACTTCACGTCCGCCTGCACATAATCCCCCTCGCCCATCTGTTCGCTGCTGGTGACGGTCCGGCCGCCGGCCAGGATGTCCACAAACGCGAAGCCGGTAACGGCCAGCAGGACCAGGGCGGCCAGCGCCGCGCACAGGGCCCGGATCAGCGCCCGGTTCCGGCGCACTTCAAAAAACCGGTTCATATTCCTCGCTCCCCTTTCTCTCTATTCCCCCAGCCGCAGCCTGTGCACGGCCGGATCGGACGCAAAATGCGCATACTCTCTCTCATGACAGGTGAACAGGATCACCTGCCGCCTTTCGGCGATGGTCTTCAAAAGCTCCAGGGCCCGCTCCATCCGCGCCTGGTCGAAGGTGACCAGGGCGTCGTCCAGCACGATGGGGCACCCCTGCTCCTCCGGCAGGACCAGCCGGCACATGGCCAGCCGCAGCGCCAGATACAGCTGATCCCGGGCGCCCTCGGATAAATAATCCGTCTCCCAGCCCACCGCGTCGCCGGCGAGCCTCGCCTTGGCGGTCAGGTCCCGGGCCAGGGTGATCTCGTCATACCGGCCATCGGTCAGCTCGGAAAATATCTCCGCCGCAAGCCGGGCCAGCCGGGGCGAAAACCGCTCCTGGAGCTGGCGGTCCGCCTCCTCCATGGTCTGGATGGCCAGCTCCAAAGCCGCCTCCTGGGCCAGGAGCTCCGACCGGCGGCGGCTCTGCTCGGCCAGGTCCGAGCGCAGCACCAGCGGGTCGCCCATCATATTGCTCCGTCCCTGGGCCTGGGCCCGGCTCTCCTTGAGCCGATCCACCTCAGCCCGGGCCTGGGCAGCGTCGTCTCCGGCCCGGGCGGCCTCCGTGTCGCCGCTCACCACGTCAAAGCCGCTGCGGGCCCGCTCCTCCGCCTCCTCATGGGCGCGGCGGGCCTCCTCCAGGGCCTTGGCGGCCTCCTCCAGCCGCCAGTCCGCCCGGCGGCTGTCCTCCCACAGCGCCCGATATTGATCCAGCATGGCCTCGATATCCTCCGGCTCCTCCGCGCCGTAGGCGTCCAGGATGCGCCGCCGGTCCGCCAGGGTATCCTCCTTTGTCCGGCGGATGGACAGCAGCCTAAGGTACATCACCACGAACAGCAGCACCCCCACGCCCCCGGCCGTCACCAGCTCAGCGGTCCATGGCAGCGCCAAAGCCAGCAGGAAAGCCAGCACTCCCAGCCCCAGGGGGATGAACGCGATCCATACCGGGGGCAGCTTGGCGGCCAGCCGGGTCAGCTCCCGGGCGTTTTTCATGTCGATATCCGACCGGCGGCGGGCCTCCTCGGGTCCCATGTCCCCAAAGGGCGTCCTGTCCCGGGCCTCCCGGACCCGGTCCCGCTCCGCCTCCGCCCGGCGGTACTCGTCCTCCTTGGCGGCCAGGGCCTCTCTCGCCCCGGTCATGTCCGCCCAGGCCGCCTTGCGCTGGGCCTGGCGGGCCTGTTCCATGCGCTTCACCGCCCGGGCATACCGCTCCTGGGCGGCGGCCAGCTCCTCATCCAGCCGCTCTCCATCCCGGGCGGCGTCGGTCAGCCGGTCCAGCTCCTCCTCTGTCCGCGCCATGTCCTCCTCCAGCTCTGGGATGGCCCCCCGCCGGCCGTTCCTCCGGCGGCGCAGCCAGGTCCGCAGGCGCTTGTCCGTCTCCTGGTAGGACTGTTCCTCGTCCCCCGCCGACACGATGGCGGCCAGCCGCTTTTCCAGCTCCGGGTCCCCGGTCACGCCCAGGCCGGACTGGCGGATGAAGGCGCTGCGCTCGAACACCTCCCGGGGCACTCCCGTCAGGCGATAGCCCGCGTTGTCCCCGGTCAGGCCCGCCGCCGGGGTATCCGTGCCGGTGACGGTGGCGGCAAATGCCTGCATAGGCTGATTGGCCCGCTCCGTCCAGCGCCGGATGGTCACCGGGCCGTCCGGCGTATCCAGCTCCAGGCTGCCGGACATGGGCGCGCCGCTCCAGGGCCGGTACTTCACCTTGTCCGGCCGCTGACCCTGCCGGGCCCGCTCCGAGGTGCTTATTCCATAGAGCATGGCCCGCAAAAAGGCGCACCAGGTGGATTTTCCGCTCTCGTTGGGCGCATAGACCACGTTCAGCCCCGGAGCCAGCTCCAGAGTCTGCCCATCCAGCGCCCCAAAATGGGCGGTCATCTTTTTTACGATCATGTATCTCGAAAGCCTCGCATAGAATCGTCGTTTACATGAGCGGCAGGTCTTCTCCGTTATCCAGCGCTCTTAATCCATATCTGGCGGCCCGGACGATCCGGTCCCGGTCCGGCTCCTCCGCCGTCTCATACATCCGCCACAGCCGGGCCAGATACAGCCCCCGGAGACTGTCCTGGTCCCGGTCCTCCCACAGGTCCCGGGGGATGACCGTCTCATCCCTGAGTTCCAAGGCAAAGAACCGGTCCTCCAGGGCCCGCATCATGGCGGGCAGGTCCGGGGCCATCTCCGGCCGCCCCGTCAGGACAACGCGGTAAATGTCCCGGGCGGCATCCCGGTCCAGGGCCGCCAGCACCGCCGATACATGGTCGCGGCTGTCGGTGACGTCCACCCGGAGGATCTCATACCGCCGCCCGCCCATGGGCCGCAGCTCCGACCGGCAGGTCCCGGGCGACACTTCCACCAGAAGCACGCCCTTCTCCCCGGTCTCGTCGAAGCCCCGGCCCTCCGGGCAGCCGGGCCAGGCGTAGAAGGTATCCCCCGCACGGCGCAGGCCGCCGCAGGTGTGGACATGGCCCAGGGCGATATAATCCATGCCGCTGCGGGCGATATCCTCCTCGGATATGGCTCCGTAAGGGGACGCGGGGTCGCCCACCTCCCCGTGGAGGACCATGATATCCGCCGTATCCCCATCCTTGGCGGCCTCAAAGCCGGCCAGGGGCGGAGAGCGGTGCTTTGCTGTGAAGGCGGCGCCCCACACCCGGGCGTTCAGAGCCGGCAGGGGCACGCATTGGATCGTCTCGCTGTCGAACACGTGGACGTTCTCCCCCAGACGCAGCCGGGCCCAGGGGGATCGCTCGCCGTACCAGTCATGGTTACCCGGGGCGATAAACACGGGGATACCCATATCCGGCAGCACCTGTTCCAGCAGCCGCAGCGTCTCGGAGTAGGCGCTGTCGGCGTCGAACAGGTCCCCGGCGAACAGGGCGATATCCGCCTTCCGTTCCCTTGCCAGATCCGCCATAGCCGTCAGCAGGGCCCGCTGCTCGGTCCGGCGCATGGCCGCCCGATCCCGACCCATAGCCTGGAAGGGGGAATCCAAATGCAGGTCGGCGGCGTGCAGTATCCGTATCATGTGATCCGAAGGGCCTCTACCCCCACGCAGCGGCCGGTCTCCGTGTCGATATCAAAGAGGCAGCACTCCATCTTGCCGTCCCCGTCGCCGGGCTTATACCGCCGGGGCGGGTCCCCCAGGAATTTATTGATGGACTGGTCCACATCGATGCCCAGCACGCTGTGGGAGGCGCCGGTCATGCCCAGGTCGCTGATATAGCCCGTGCCTCCGGGCAGGATGCAGGCGTCAGAGGTCTGGACATGGGTATGGGTGCCCCACACGGCGCTGACCCGGCCGTCCAGAAAATAGCCCATGGCCAGCCGCTCGCTGGTGGCTTCGGCGTGCATATCCACCAGGATGATCTGCGGCCTGGGGTCCATCTCCCGCAGCAGGACGTCCACCTCCACGAAGGGGTTGTCCGTATTGTTGTCCAGAGTGAACCGGCCCAGGGCGTTGACGACGCAGATGTCGCCAAAAGGGGTGCGATAGGCCCCGAAGCCCCGGCCGGGGCACTGTGGGGCGTAGTTGATGGGCCGCAGCACCCGCACGTTATCGGCCAGATAGGGCTGCAGCTCCCAGCGGACCCAGGTATGGTTGCCCAGGGTGATCACGTCCGCGCCGGCGTTGAATATCCGGTCGCACTGCTGGGGCGTCACACCTACCACATTGGCGTTTTCCCCGTTCACCACCACAAAGGATATTCCCCGCTCCCGGCGGATGGTCTTCAAACGCTTCTCCAGGAAGGCCAGGCCCGGCGGGCCGCACACGTCTCCCACGGCCAGTATGCTGATCGTCATGACATTCTCCTTAAAAAAATACGCTTACGCTAAATATATCATAAACTGACGGGAAATACTAGCGGTGAAAGAGGGGTAAAACATGAATAATATGTCGTTTGTCAAGGGAATGGGGATCGGCCTGATGGTCGGTTCCATGGTAGGCATGATAGCCGCGCCGAGGAAGAAGAAGTTCAACATCGGCAAGGCCCTCAAGTCCATGGGCGACGCGGTGGACAGCGTGGCCAGCACCATCGGCCTCTGAGAGGCGGGGAAATTTTGTAAAAATCCCCTTGCAATCTGTCCGCGCTTGTGCTATGATATTCGGGCGCAAGCGGCATTAGCTCAGCTGGATAGAGCGTCTGGCTACGGACCAGAAGGCCGGGGGTTCGAATCCCTCATGCCGTGCCAAAAC
>CAZVRP010000109.1:0-4923 GCA_964630255.1 uncultured Oscillospiraceae bacterium
AGGAGTGCTTCCTCACCCGCCCCGCCGGGCCGGAGACCTTCTGATCGAGGTTTAAAAGATAATATCACCGCCCATAATCCGGACGGTGATATTTTTATGCAAGATCAAAAACTAAGGGCCTGGGAGATCTCCATGCTCATCGCCCTGTGCGTGTTCTTCTGCGCGGGGATGTGGGCAGAACGGACTCAGGACGCCCTGGCGGACAGCCTGATTCGGCTGCATGTGGTGGCCAATTCCGACAGCCCCGCCGACCAGGCGGAGAAACTGCAAATGCGCGACAGGGTCCTGGCGCTGCTGTCCCCCATGCTGGCAGGATGCGGGAGCCGGGAGGATGCGATTGACATAATACTTAGTCATATATCCGAACTGGAGGACCTTGGAGACGTGTCTGTAGCCCTGGGGACGGAGTATTATCCCACCCGGGTCTACGGCAGCTTCTCCCTCCCCGCCGGAGAGTACACCTCTCTGCGGGTGACACTGGGAGCCGGACAGGGTCAAAACTGGTGGTGTGTGGTGTTTCCTCCCCTGTGTACCGAGGCGCTGGCGGAACCGGCGGAGGATGCGTTCCGGTCCCTGACCCGGGAGCAGACGGACCTCATCACCCAGGAGGGCGACGGCTATATCATCCGCTTCAGGCTAGTGGAGTGGTGGAACGCTCTAGCGGAGAAAATTGGTTAACATAAAGTTCATTCTTGCGTCCCGCTCCGCGCTGTGCCGCTCATATTCGGCAGGGGTTGGGCATATCCGGCGGCTGGGCGTCCTTGGACCCGGCCAGCTTCACGGGGCCGGTCCGAAGGGTGAGCACCGTTCTGCTCTCGGTCAGCACCATGAGAGACGCGTCCCGGTCCACCGCAAAGGCATAGCCGTTCATGCTCACCCCCCGGTACAAAAAATCGATACCCTTTTTCAGCGTGACGCACCGGTTGCAGTAGTCCTGGAGCATATTCTCCCGGCCGTCCGGGAAATCCGCCGCCATGGCCCTCAGCCGGCCGGCGGATGCCGCCGTCAAGGCGGGGATGTCCAAGCCGGTTCCGCACCGCCATGTCAACAGTGCCGCGATCACGCCCTCCCCCACCCTGCAGCGAACGCCGCAAACAGGCTTTTCAGTTAACATAATATTACACGGCCAGTGGATGGACGCATCCACTCCCAGCGCTTGGCAGACGCACAGCGCCGCCAGATGGGGAAAGCACCGGGCCTCCCCCGCCGGCACGGACAGATGTAAGGACACCGCGGCCATGACGCCCTCCGGCGTCTCCGGGCCCATGACGATCCATCCGGGGCCCATAGCCAGGGCCCGGGCCGACGGGTCCTCCTCCGCCGGCACAGAAACAAGGCCCATCCCATCGGGCAATGTGATATGTTCCGACATATTATTTCAGGGTTATCAGCAGCTCGCCGGCCTTGACGCTATCACCCTTCTTCACCAGGACCTGGTCGATGACGCCGGCCTTTCGGGCCACGATGCTGGTCTCCATCTTCATGGCCTCCACCACGGCCAGGACCTGATTGACCTCCACCTCATCGCCGGGCTGCACGTGCACCTTGGAGATCATGCCGGGGATGGACGCGCCCACTTGGGTCGCGTCGTCCGGGTCGGCCATGACGGTGGAGGCGCCGGCGTCCTTGGCGCCGGGATCCACCACCGCCACCTCCCGGCGCATGCCGTTGAGTTCAAAGTGGACGTTGCGGGTGCCGTCCTCGTTCATGTCCCCCAGGCCCAGATACTTGATGACCAGGGTCTTTCCGTCCTCGATATTGATCTGGTTGACCTCGCCCACGGCCATGCCGTTGAAGAACACATGACTGCCCATCCGGGCTATATAGCCGTACTCCTTACGGTGGCGGATATACTCCTCGTATACCTTGGGATACATGGCATAGGAGATGAAAACCTTATCCTCCTCCGCCTCGGGATAGAAGGTGTGGACCTCCTCCTTGATCTTATCCCAGTCCACCGGCGGGAGCATGGCGCCGGGCCGGCCCGCTATGGGCTTCTCTCCCTTGAGAACGATGTCCTGGAGCCACTTGGGGATGCCGCCCACCGGCTGTCCCATGAGGCCCTTGCAGAAGCTGACCACGCTGTCCGGGAAGGCCAGCGCCGCGCCCTTGGTCCGGATATTCTCCGGCGTGAGGCCGTTTTGCACCATGAAAATGGCCAGATCGCCCACCATCTTGGACGAGGGCGTGACCTTGATGATGTCGCCCAGCATATCGTTGACGGACTTATACATCTCCTTGACCTCGCTGAAGCGGCTGCCCAGGCCCAGGGCCTCCACCTGAGGCTGGAGGTTGGTATACTGGCCGCCGGGGATCTCATAGCGGTAGATATCCGTCACGGGGCCGGTCAGGCCCTTGTCGAAGCTCTCATAGCGCAGCCGCACGTCCGCCCAGTAGTCTGCCAGCTCCTGGAGCCGGACGGTGTCGAAGCCGGTATCCCGCTCCTGGCCCTTCAAAGCCTCCACCAGCGCGTTCATGGACGGCTGGCTCGTCAGGCTTGACAGTGGCTGGATGGCGGTGTCCACGATGTCCACCCCAGCCTCCGCCGCCAGCAGATAGGAGGCGATCTGGTTGCCGGTGGTGTTGTGGGTGTGCAGATGGATGGGCAGACCCACCTCCTGCTTGAGCACCTCCACCAGCCGCTTGGCGCTGTATGGCTTCAAAAGGCCGGACATATCCTTGATGGCCAGGGTATGAGCGCCGAACCTCTCCAGCTCCTTTGCGAAGTTTACATAATATTCAAGCGTGTACTTATCGCTGTGGGGCTGAAGGATATCGCCGGTATAGCAGATAGTGGCCTCCAGCAGCTTATCCTGCTCCAGCACCTCCTCCATGGCGGTCTGCATGGAAGGCAGCCAGTTGAGGCTGTCGAAAACCCGGAACACATCGATGCCCTCCCTGGCGGCGGTCCTCACGAAGGCCCGGACCAGGTTGTCGGGATAGGAGGCGTAGCCAACCAGATTGGAACCCCGCAGCAGCATCTGGAAGGGGATATTGGGGATTCGCTCACGGAGCATCTCCAGCCGTTCCCAGGGGCTCTCGTGGAGGAAGCGGTAGGCAGTGTCGAAGGTGGCGCCGCCCCACATCTCCAAAGAGAAGGCCCCGTCCAGAATCTCCGCCGTGCCGGGGGCGCCCAGGACCATGTCCCGGGTGCGCATCCGTGTAGACAGCAGACTCTGATGGGCGTCCCGCATGGTGGTATCGCAGATCAGAAGTTTTTTCTGGTCCAGCACCCACCGCTGCACCGCCTTGGGACCCTTTTTGTCCAGCATCTCCTTGAGGCTGCCTTCGTATTTCGCCGGGCCGTTCCTGGCCTGGGGGAACCGGGGTGCGTAATACTGGTGGCGTTCCGCGTCGGGGTTGGCCACCTGGATATTGGCGATATACTTCAGCACACGGGTGGCCCGGTCGCCGCCGTTGGCGTCGAACTCGAACAGCTCGGGTGTCTCGTCGATGAACTTGGTATGGCAGCCACCCTTCCGGAATGTCTCGTTGGACAGTATGCTCGTCACGAAGGGGATGTTGGTCTTCACCCCGCGGACATGGGTCTCGTTCACGGCCCGTGTGGCCTTGCGGCATACGCCCTCGAAGGTGTTGTCCCAGCATGTCACCTTCACCAATAAGCTGTCATAGTAGGGGCTGATGACCGTTCCGGTGCTGGCGTTGCCGCCGTCCAGGCGGACGCCGAAGCCGCCGCTGGAACGGTAGGCGGTGATCTTGCCGGTGTCAGGGGCAAAGCTGTTCTTAGGGTCCTCGGTGGTGACCCGGCACTGGATGGCATAGCCGTTGACACGCAGGTCGCTCTGCTTGGTAAGCCCGATGTCCGGGCAGGACAGGGGGTATCCCTCCGCCACCAGGATCTGGGCCCGGACCAAATCAATGCCCGTGACCATCTCCGTCACGGTGTGCTCCACCTGAATGCGGGGGTTCATCTCAATGAAGTAGTACCCGCCGTTTTTATCCACCAGGAACTCAAGCGTCCCGGCGTTGGTATAGCCCACGCTCTTGGCGATCTTCACCGCGTCGGCGCGGATCTTCTCCCGAACGGTCTCCGGCACACTCCAGGCGGGGGCGAATTCCACCACCTTCTGGTACCGGCGCTGCAAAGAGCAGTCCCGCTCTCCCAGGTGGTACAGGTTCCCATGCTCGTCGCCCAGGACCTGGACCTCGATGTGCTTGGGCTCCACCAGGTATTTTTCGATGAAGATATCGCCGCTGCCAAAGGCCTTCTCCGCCTCAGATCGAACCAGTTCGAAGGCGTCCAGGACCTCGGCCTCGCTGTCGCAACGGCGCATGCCCCGTCCGCCGCCGCCGGCAGCCGCCTTCAGAATGACGGGGAAGCCGTACTCCTTGGCCTTGGCCAGGGCCTCCGCTCCGTCGGCCAGGGGCTTTCTGGAGCCGGGGATGATGGGCACGCCGCAGGCGATGGCCATCTCTTTGGCGGAGAGCTTATCGCCCATCCGGGCCAGGATATCCGAGCCGGGGCCGATGAATTTGATGCCCGCCTCCTCGCAGGCGCGGGCAAATTCCGCATTCTCCGACAGGAAGCCGTAGCCGGGATGGATAGCGTCCACGCCCCGCTTTTTCGCCAGGGCGATGATGGCATGGATATTCAGATAGGCCCCCAGGGGGCTGTCGTTCTCCCCGATCAGATATGCCTCATCCGCCCTGGTTCGGAATATGCTGTATGTGTCCTCTTTGCTGTAAATGGCAACCGTGCGCAGACCAAGGTCATGACAGGCACGGAATACCCGAATGGCGATCTCGCCTCTGTTCGCCACAAGTACCTTTGAAAATGCTTGCACCGGTTTTGCACCTCCTTTTTCTCTATATTATATTGTCCTTTGCCCGTTTTAACAAGAGCGTGATTACAATATTAAAGTAATTGACAAGCATCTCACCCGATGTTATTCTTAATACTAG
>CAZVRP010000110.1:0-4826 GCA_964630255.1 uncultured Oscillospiraceae bacterium
TGGGCGGCGGCGATTACTACTACGCCGACAGCTCCGGCGCGTTGGTGAAATCCGCGTGGGTGAAATCCGGCTCCAAGTGGTATTACATGAATGAAGAAGGCCTGATGGCCCGAAACACCACCATCGTGGACGGAAACAACAGCTATACCGTAGACGATACCGGCGCCTGGGTCAAATAATCGACGCAGAGACTTGGTTTGCCCCGGCCCTTACGGACCGGGGCAAATTACATGGGTTCAAGGCAAAAAGCGTTGACAAGCCCCTCATTTGGTGATAATATATTTTAGCCGCTTTGAAAGGGCCCATCAAGTCGGAGCGATCCGCGCCCGGGACAGCGAGCCCGAAAGGAAGGAAAATCAGAGCATGAAATACGCGATCATTGAGACCGGCGGTAAGCAGTACCGCGTGACCGAAGGCGATGTGATCTTCGTGGAAAAGCTGGACGCCGAGGCGGGTGCTTCCATCACCTTCGACAAGGTGCTGGCCGTCACCGGCGACGGGGAAAGCACCTTTGGCGCTCCCTATGTGGAAGGCGTTTCCGTGACCGGCACTGTTGTAAAGCAGGGCAAGAACAAGAAGATTCGCGTCTACAAGATGAAGCCCAAGAAGGGCTATCGCAGGACCCAGGGCCATCGTCAGCCTTATACCAAGGTTGAGATCGGTTCCATCGGCTGAGCAAGGAGGGAATGACAAATGGCACATAAAAAGGGCGGCGGCTCCACCAAAAACGGTCGAGACAGTAATTCCAAGCGCCTGGGCGCCAAGCGGGCTGACGGTCAGTTCGTCCTGGCCGGCAACATCCTTGTTCGCCAGCGCGGCACCAAGATCCACCCCGGCACCAACGTGGGCATCGGCGGCGACGACACGCTGTACGCCAAGGCGGACGGCATCGTGAAGTTCGAGCGCTACGGCGCCGACCGAAAAAAGGTTTCTGTTTACGAGGTCCAGCAGTAAGCAAACCGATGGGGCGGTTTTTACCGCCCCATTTTTATGCTTTGGGGCATACTCTCCATAGGTGAACGCAGATGAATTTTGTTGATAAAGTATCCATCACGGTGAAGGCTGGCGACGGAGGGAACGGCGCCATCGCCTTCCATCGGGAAAAGTATGTGGCCTCCGGCGGCCCGGACGGCGGCGACGGCGGCAGGGGCGGGGACATCATTGTCAAGACAGACCCCTCCATGTCCACGCTGATGGACTTTCGTTACAAGCGAAAGTTCACCGCCACCAACGGCATGCCAGGCCAGGGCAAGCGCTGCTCCGGCAAGGACGGTCAAGACGTGATCCTGCGCGTCCCCAAAGGCACTCTGATCCGGGACAGGGAGACTGGCCGCATCATTCAGGACATGTCCGCCCAGGACAGCTTTGTGCTGGCCAAGGGCGGCCGGGGCGGATGGGGCAACAAGCACTTCGCCACCCCCACCCGGCAGACGCCCCGCTTTGCCAAGCCTGGCCTGCCCGGGGAGTTCAAAGAGGTCGTGCTGGAGCTAAAGCTGCTGGCGGACGTGGGCCTCGTAGGCTTTCCCAACGTAGGCAAATCCACCCTCCTGTCAGTGGTGAGCCGGGCTCACCCAAAGATCGCGGACTACCCCTTCACCACCCTCTATCCCAACCTGGGCGTCGTATACGCCGGCGTCCACGACTCCTTCGTCATGGCGGATATCCCCGGCATCATTGAAGGGGCCAGCGAGGGCGCAGGCCTGGGCCATGACTTTCTGCGCCACATCGACCGGTGCAGGCTCCTGGTCCATGTGGTGGATGTGTCCGGCTTTTCAGGCCGGGACCCCATCGCGGACTTTGAGGCCATCAACGCGGAGCTGGCGGAGTACGACGCTGATCTGGCCGCCCGACCCCAGCTTGTGGCTGCCAACAAGTGCGACCTGCTCCCGCCCGACAGCACAGCCCTGACAGATTTCAAAGCCTATGCGCAAGCCAAGGGCTATCCCGTCTTTGAGATATCCGCCGCAGCCCACCTGGGCCTGCAGGAGCTCATCTACGCCGCTGCGGCACGGCTTCAGCAGCTGCCGCCGGTAACAGTGTATGAGCCGGACTATGTGGCCCCGGAGGTGAAGCTCGGCACGGCGGACGATCTGACCATCCGAAAGCAGGACGATGTATGGCTCATCCAGGGGGACTGGCTGGACCGGCTGGTGGCCCGCGTGAACTTTGCCGACTATGAGTCCCGGATGTATCTGGACCGCAAGCTCCGGGAGGGCGGCGTATATGACCGGATGGAGGCCATGGGCCTGGCCGACGGGGACACCATCAGCATCGCTGAGCTGGAGTTTGAATACTACTCATGAGCACAGGAGGACGTGACATGCGGGTCAAAATGCTCGCCGGGAACACAGGATACCTGGACGGCCACCAGCTCATCGGCCTGTATCTCACCGATTCCGCTCACTGCGTTTTGCTGGACTGCGGCCCCGCCAGTCTGCGGGACCCGATCGAAGGGGCCCTAGCGGAAGCTGACTTAACGCCTGTGGGCGTCCTGTGCACCCACACCCATTTCGACCACTTCGGCAACGCCGCCTACTTTCAGACGAAATACACCATTCCCATCGCTCTCCCCTTTGGAGAGGCGGAGCTGTGCCGCACGTGGCCTGCAATAAAAAGCCATCTATACGCCTACACCGCCGGGCAGATCATGTCCGACCCGGAGCTGCGGGGCCTGCCCTGCACCGTGGACCGGATCATCATGCCCGAACAGTCTGATTTTCTCTTCTGCGGCGTCCGCTTTAGAATCCTCCACACGCCGGGACATTCCCCCGACCACATCAGTGTCATCACTCCGGACGGCGTCTGCTACGGCGGCGACGCACTCATGTGCGGGCCAAACCTGACCCTGGCCAAATTGCCCTACGCCTATAATTTCCGTCAGAGCCTGGAATCCTTTGATCTGTTCCGCTCCACCGGATGCAGTTACTTGCTACTGGCCCACGATGGCGTGATTGCCGCGCCCTTCGACGCCGTGGTGGACGAAAACCGCACCGCCATGGAGGACCGGCTGGCGCTGGTGCGAGGCGTGGTAGACCACGAGATGTCCACCGAGGAGATATATACCGCCGTCCGGCAGGCCATGGGCATCTCTGTGAAAACGCCGGACAAGGCGCTGGCTATAGAACGCTTTCTGCGGCCCTATCTGGAGTGCATGGTGGATGACGGCACCCACATCCAGACGGTCCGGGACGGGGTTCTGTGCCTGATGCCGGCATAAGCACCAATCACGGGAAACATCATATACTGGATCGAACGAAAGAAACATGCGTATGTCCGCGCATGTTTCTTTTTCATCAAGGTATATGAGGTGATATGATGTGTTCCATAGCAGGCGTGATCGATCTCACTTCCGACCTCCGCGCCCAGGCCGCCGCGCTGGCCCCCATGGCCGGCAGCATGGCCGCTCGGGGGCCGGATCAGAAGGACTCTTACATAACGGAAAACGCGGCGCTGTTCCACAACAGGCTGTGCGTCATCGACATTGAAAACGGCCGACAGCCCATGACAGCCCGTATGGACGGCAGGACGTATACTATCGTCTACAACGGGGAGATATACAACACCAACGAGGTGCGCGGCACTCTCCTGGAGGCCGGGCACAGCTTTTCCAGCCACTCCGACACGGAGGTCGTCTTAAAATCCTATATCCAGTGGGGCGCGTCCTGCGTCGGCCGGCTCAACGGCATCTTCGCCTTCGCCGTCTGGGACGAGGCGGAAAAGCGGCTGTTCATCGCCCGGGATCGGATGGGCGTCAAACCCTTCTTCTATACCATCCGGGACGGGGCCTTTATCTTTGCCTCGGAGATCAAGGGCATATTGGCCCACCCGGCCGTGGAGCCGGAGGCAGATCGGGAATCCGTCTGGGAGGTCATTCTCACCGGCCCCGGACGCACGCCGGGATGCGGTGTATTCAAGGGCATCGAGGAACTGCGGCCGGGATGGAGAGGCTATTTCGGTCCCGAGGGGCTGAAAACGGAAAAATACTGGTCTCTCCGGGCCCATGAGCACCGGGACAGCCTCCCGACCACCATCGATACCGTGCGATACCTGGTCACCGACGCCATCCAGCGCCAGCTGGTCAGCGACGTACCCATTGGCGCCTTTCTCTCCGGCGGACTGGACTCCGGCATCATCAGCTCCGTGGCCAACCGCTATATGGCGGCCCGAGGTCAACGCCTGATGACCTTCTCCGTGGACTACAAGGACAATCTGAAATACTTCCACACCACCAAATTCCAGCCCAACACAGACACGGTCTTCATCCCCAAGCTGCGAGACTGGCTGGGGTGCGAAAACTACATGACGGTCCTGGACACCGTGGAGCTGGCAGACGCGCTGTATGAGGCCGTGGAGGCCCGGGACCTGCCGGGGATGAGTGATGTGGACTCCTCCCTACTGGCCTTCTGCAAGCGCATCAAGGAACATGTGACCGTGGCCCTGTCCGGGGAGTGTGCCGATGAAATCTTCGGCGGTTATCCCTGGTATCGGGACGAGACCATCCGCATGACCGAGGGATTCCCATGGGCTCAGTCCATCCAGTACCGGGCCGGCTTTCTCCGGGAGGAGTACGCTCAAGGCCTTGACCCGCAAAGCTATGTCATGGATAAATATTACATGACCGTCCGCGATGCCGACACCCTTCCCTCCGATGGCCCCGTAGACCGGCGTATGCGGGAGATGATGCGCCTGAACACCGACTGGTTCATGCAGACGCTGCTGGACCGGAAGGACCGGATGAGTATGTACAGCGCCCTGGAAGTGCGGGTACCCTTCTGCGACCACCGGATCGCGGAATATCTCTACTCCGTGCCCTGGGTCTGGAAGGA
>CAZVRP010000111.1:0-4778 GCA_964630255.1 uncultured Oscillospiraceae bacterium
GTCCCGGAAGGTGATGCACCTGCCGCCACCCTCATAGATGGCTTTGATCTGGTCCTCAAAGGGCATGGGTTCGGCCATCATGCCGGAGCCGTCCACCTGATGCTTGACCATCAGCAGCACCTTGCCGCCCTCGGTGGCGTCCAGCAGCTCGCGAATGCCCTGCTCATCCATGGCCGCCACATTGGGCACGATCATGGGCGTGTCCAGATAGGGGTCATAGGGGGCGGAGCCCTTCAGACGCTTCTCTGCTCCGGTCAACTCGCCCCGGCCCCAGCGGTAGCCCTCAGCCCGAATCAGCTCCTCCATATGCCGGGTACATCCGCCGCCGGGATAGCCGAAGGTGATGGGCTTGGGAATGCCATACTCGGCGCAGCGCCGGTCGATGCCCCGGACCTCCTCCAGAATGGCCTCATCAGACTGGGAATAGAGGTTCACGGGGTGGTGCCAGGAGTGGTTGGCGATCTCGTGGCCCCGGTCGGAGAGCTCCTTGATCTGCTCCCAGGTCATGAACTTCGTCTTGTCCTCAAAGCCCGGACCGCCGCCCATGGGGTGAGCCATTTCGGTGGTGAACAGCACCGCCTTGCCGCCGTACTTTTCCAGCACCGGGCAGGCTACCGTGTAGTGGTCAATGGTGGAATCGTCAAAGGTCATCAGCACCAGGCCGCGAGGAATGGGCTTCTTCACCGGGTCGTTGTCCTTCAAAACCTGTTGGAGCTCGTCATAGGAGAAGCCAAGCTCCTGTACCATGGCCTCATTCTCCACTTTTTCACCGGAGAGCAGCGCGGTCAGAATCTTACTGAGCCGGACATTCATGCCGGGAGGTCCGCCGGGGCCGCCGCCGGGGCCGTCCTTCTTAATGTTTCCTTTTTCGTCCATGGGCGGCGGGCCCATCTCCGGATAGGCATCCGGCAGAAAATCCCGGAAATCCGCCAGAGCCTCATAGCGGGCCGGAGCCAACTCCCGTTTTTTTACGTCATAAGCCTGAAGTGCTTTTGTCAGTTCCAATGCTGTCATATGTTTCATCCTTCCTGTCGTTGATTTATATGTATAATATGCAATTTTCGTGCCATTTTTTGTTTTTCGCTGTATGGAGGGCCGACTTCCTCTGCGGCCGTAATTCTCGATCTACAATTTATCATGCAGTCTAAATTTTAGATGTTCCTCCCTGTTTTTTCTTGCCGGGGCGTATCCATCCGGCGGGAAATCTGCTGCGGTCGCTTTTTGGAACCTCCGCGGCAACTTTGGCACGTTTTTTGCAATATCTTAGCCAGTAACATAATAAGGAGGAACACCTATGAAAAAGAATGTTTGGGCAATCCTGCTGGTCCTCAGTCTGCTGCTGGGGCTGTTTGCTGCCTGCGGCGGCAGTGCGTCCACGGCGGAGGAAGCTCCATCCACTCCCGTCTCCGTCTCTGAAGCAGAGCCTGCAGCAGACGAGACTCCGACAGAAGCGCCCGCTTCCGCCCCGGAGACGTCTGTGGCAGAGGAAATTTCCACGGTGGAAGAGGAAATCGCAGAGATTCCCAAGGAGGTCGTGCATCTCATCGACTTCCCCATCGAAGAGGAATTTTCCATCTCCGTCAGTATGTCCACCACCCCCAGTCTCACCGGCTCGGCGCTCATCGGCGATGACGGCGCGGAACTGGGCTGGGCCAAGTGGCTCCGGGAGCGCACCGGCGCGGACATCCAGGTGGATCTGTACTCCTTCCTGGATTCCAACGACAAGCAGAACCTGATGATCGCCTCCGGCGACTACACCGATGTGATCGTGGGCAGCCTCAACTATTCCGGCGGCGTGGATGGCGCGGTGGAGGAGGACATCCTCACCAATATTGCCGAGTACGCCGAGTATATGCCCGACTACATGAATGTCCTGTTTGAGGACATCAACGACGTGGCGGCAGCCTACTCCACAGACTTCAACCTGACCGCTTTCTACGGTATCAACGACCCGGACGCCAAGGCCGAGTATGGCCCTGTGATCCGCCAGGACTGGCTGGACGAGCTGGGTCTCAGTGCTCCGGAGACCTATGATGAGCTCCACGACGTGCTGGTGGCCTTCCGGGACGCCCATAACGCCACGTTGTGGCTCACTTCCTATGGCGGCGTACCCGGCGACTTCTCCGGCGGCTACGGAGTACCGGAGTACTGCGGTGGCGCCGGTTTCCCCACGGAGGTCAAGGACGGCGAGTTCCGGTTTGCGCCGCTGGTGGACAGCTTCAAAGACTACCTCAGGATGATGCACCAGTGGTATGACGAGGGCCTGATCTATCCCGACTTCCTGAGTCAAGGCGGCAACGACTACCCCGAAAACTCCCTGTTTACCGCCGACAAGATCGGCGTATGGTTCACCTATGTGTCCTATCTGGAGGCGGAGCAGACCCTTCTGGAAAACGGCACCATCGCCCCCATCGCGTGGCCATCTCTGACCAAGGGCGAAAAGAACGAGTACGGCAAGGCCCCCAACAACAGCGGCGTGGACGGCCAGGGCGGCTTCTCCATCACCACCGCCAGCGATGATATTCCGCTGCTGTGCGCCGTGTTCAACGAATTCTACACGGAAGACGGCTACAACTTCTGCAACTGGGGCATCGAGGGCGAAACCTATGTGGTGGAGGATGACGGCAGCTATTCCTTCACCGACCTCATCACCAACGACCCCTATTCTCTCGGTGCCAACGTGATGATGACCTACTACTTCTTCAAGGACGGCCCCTTCCGGTACAACAGCGACCGCTATCTGGCCTCCTACAGCGATATGCAGCTGGAGGCCGCGGAGCTGTGGACCACCACCCGTAGCGCGGCGGCGCTGTCCACCATGACCACCGATCAGAGCTATGCCTACTTTGTGGCCCAGTCCGACATCTCCACCGTATACCAGGAGTATGTGGTCAAGTTCATTGTGGGCGACAAGGACCTGGACGCGGATTGGCAGGAATTCCTGGATCAGCTCAACGGCTGCGGTCTGGAGGACTTCATGGAGCTGGGTCAGACCGGCGTGGACCAGTACAGCGACCGACTTGCCGACGTGCAGGTACTCTTTGACGAGTTCCACAACGGCTGATCCCATGCCGGCAGCCCGGACGCTCCTCAGGGCATCCGGGCTGCCTTTGCGGCCATCGATCAGCTCTGGTCGTTTTTCCATAAAATGCTTCCTTTCATGGAAGCGGTGTCACGCAAAGCGTGCCGCCGGTTTTGCGCCGAACGGCGCAAAGCTTGTCTCATTCGATTTCCGGTGCGCCTCCGGAGCTAAAAGCTTTCGGGGGTTAGCGGAGATTCGTATAAGGAGGGTCCCTCATGAAATCCAAATATCCCCTGCTCACGTCCCCGATTCAAATCGGCAGCGTCACCTTCCGCCACCGGATGTTCTCGGCCCCCATGGGCGCCACGGACATCACCGCCGACTGCACCCCCGGTCCCCGCACCCTGGGCTTTTACGAGCTGCGGGCCAAGGGCGGCGCGGCGGCGGTGACGGTCAGCGAGCTGGTGGTCCACCCGGAGACGGACGGCAGCCATATGCTCCATCTGAACCTCACCACTCCCGGCAATCTGGCGGCCCACACCTATGTGGCCGACGCCATCCGCCGCCATGGGGCTGTTCCCAGCATCGAGTTCTCCCACTCCGGCCAGTACGCCGGAACCTATCTCACCGATAAGGACAAAAAGCGCGGCCTGACCCAGTACGGCCCCAGCGACGGTGTCCGCCCCGACGGACTGCCGGTAAAGGGGCTGACGAAGGCGCAAATTGACGACATTGTGAAAGCCTACGGCGAGACCGCGGCCCTGGCCAAGCGGGCGGGCTATGAGATGATTATGGTCCACGCGGGCCACGGCTGGCTCATCAATCAGTTTCTGTCCCCCTGGTTTAACAAGCGGCAGGACGAGTACGGCGGCTCACTCGAAAATCGGGTACGCTTTGCCCGGAGGATCTTGACCGCGATTCGGGAAAATGTAGGTCGCGGCTTTCCCATCGAGCTACGCATGAGCGGCAGCGAGCTGTTCGAGGGCGGCTACGATCTGGAGGAGGGCTGCAAGATTGCCCACGCCCTGGAGGACTTGGTGGATTTGATTCATGTATCGGCCGGTTCCTACCAGTTCGGCTTTTTCCATACGCACCTGCCCATGTTCGCGCCCCACGGGAACAACGTCTATCTGGCGGCGGAGATCAAGAAGCACGTCTCCAAGCCCGTCGCCACCATCGGCGCCATCAACGACCCGGCCAGGATGGAGGAAATCCTCGCATCCGGCAAGGCCGACATCATCTACATGGCCCGGGAGCTGTTGGCCGACCCCTTCCTGCCCAATAAGGTTGTGGCGGGCAAGGAGGATGAAATCGTCAAATGCCTACGCTGCTTCACCTGCATGGCCGAGCGGCCCGTGACCCAGACCCGCCGCTGCGCGGTGAATCCGCTGATTGGCCGGGAGATCGAGGGTATGGAGGTCCCGCCTGTCCTGCGGCCCAAAAAGGTACTGGTGGCCGGCGGCGGTGTGGCCGGTCTGAAAGCGGCCATCACGGCGGCCCAGCGGGGCCATCAGGTCGTCCTCTGCGAAAGGTCCGCCGCGGTGGGCGGTATCCTGAAATCCGAACAGGCCATCGACTTCAAACACGAGATGTACGAGCTGGGCCTGACCCTGGAAAAGCAGGCCAAATCCGAGGGCGTGGAGATCCGCTTGAATACCGCCGTCACCCCGGAGTATGTGGAGCAAGAAAAGCCCGACGCGCTGATTCTGGCGGTGGGCTCTACGCCCATTGTCCCGCCCCTCCCCGGCATCGACGG
>CAZVRP010000112.1:0-4659 GCA_964630255.1 uncultured Oscillospiraceae bacterium
GTCCGTCGGCGCTGCGGTTGGCACAAGGCCGCTCTCCACCTCTTCGTCACCGTCAGCGAAAGCGCTGACGCCCATGCCGCAGGTCATGGAGAGAACCAGCAGCAATACCAGAAGGAGGCTGATAAGTCTTTTCATAGTCCAAGTTCCTCTTCTTTCTTTTTGTATACATATTGTATACATAATATCATCGCCGAAACTCCATTGATTGTAACATATTGGTAAAAAGCAGGCAACATAAAACCCTAAAATGTAAAAAATTGTAAATATTTGTTTTTTTCAGCCTGTACGCCGGGCCGAAGACCGCTCTCGCCGGATCATGAGAGTTCGCCGAATATGGCAGCCATATCGGGGGAACCGAACCCATCGTTCCAGACCGTATCGGCCTCGTCTATCCAGGCTGTCATGTTCTCTGAAAATGCCTGGTTCGCCACTCCGTACCGCAGGTTGACGGTTTGGCCGGTGGTGTCGATAACAGTGTCGTCCACCCCAACGGGGATGCGCTGGAGGATGAGGTAGCCGCTGTCCGTCTCTATCACCGGGGACAGCTCATATTCCGCCAGGGACGAAACGGCGTCCTCCACGGCGCTGTCTATGGCGCCGGGGACAAAGGTATAGCCCTCTGGGGAGAGATCATAGTCCGGATCCTCCGTGTACTGGGCCATGAGCTCCTCAAAAAGGCTGTTCAGCTCGTCCAGGTCCCCCTCCGTGGCGGAGAGCCGGTCATACAGCCCATCGATGACCGAGCGCTTTTCCGCCAGTTGCTCATCGGTCAGGGCCTCACCGGTTTCTGGGTCGGAGGCCAGCAGCAGGATATGCCTGGCGGCCATGATGCCGTTGTCCTGGACGAAGGCGAGGATGTCCTCGTCAGACAGCAGCTCGCCGGCCTCCCCGTACAGGGCCGAAAAGGTTTTCTCATTGAGCAGGCTCACCTGATTTAGGTAGTCAAAAAATTCCCGGCTGACGTTCTGCTGGGACAGATATACATCGAAATCGGCGGCCTCCTGCTGGGTGCATGTGCCGTCCCCGTCGCCCATCACGCTGTCGGCGCTCTGGTCATAGACGGTCTGGATGGCGGCGGTGTCCGCATCATCCAGGGTGACGCCCAGCTCGTCCGCCTTCGTCTCCATGACGTGGTACTGGACCACGGCGTACTGGGCGCTCAAGATGACCGCCTGGGCGTTGGTGTTCTCCCCGGAGAGGTCCGCAGCGTCCCAGCCGGACAGGGTGACCCCGTTCTGGGCGGCCAGGGCTTGGATGTACTGGACGTAGGTGTTCAGCCAGTAATAATACTCTTCCCAGGTGACGGCGGAGCCGTTCACCGTGGCCACCGCGGTCTCAGGCTCATAGGCCGCGTAGCCCAGGGCGGCCGCCGCCTGCTGCGGTTCGGCCGCGCTCTCCTGGAGGGCATCAGCCGGGGAGTCGTTTTCGGTCTTGCGCCCGCCGCAGCTGGTCAGAGCCGCCAGAAGGCAAAGGGACAGGATCGATGCAATCAGCTTTCTCATAACGTTCTCCTTTATTTTCCGTGCTGTTTTTCGGTGTAATGGATATTATACCGGGCATGGCTCGATTTGTAAATTGAAACTTCAATTGAAGCTTCGACCGGCAATCCCTCTGTCACGCCGCCTTTACAATCCGGACCGGATGAGGTATAATAATACCCAGCGAAAAGGGAAAGGCAGGCGGAAAATATGCCCCGTTACGCGGCGGATTTCATAACCCAGGTGGTGCTTCGTGCGGACTTTGTATCAGGCACCGCGCCTGTGGCCGGACAGCTGGGGGAGGGAGTGCTGGCGGCGCTGGCGGACTTTCCCGAGCGGAGCCGGGCCAACCGCACCAAGACGGAGGTCCGGGTGCAGAAGACGCCCCGGGGTCCCGTGAGGGACACCCGCACCATCAACTATATCGAGCACAACTTCTGGACGGAGGGAAAGCGGCTGCGGGCCGCCGTGAGCAGCGAGTATATCTTCCTGGCCCGGCAGGGCTACGCCGGCTATGCCGAGCTGCGGGACGCATTTCTGGAGCTGATGGAGGCCATGGCCGGGGAATATCCCGCCGTGCGCATCCGGCGGCTGGGGATGCGCTATATCAATGAGATCAAGCTGCCGGAGGCGGATGCGGGACCGGGTCTTGGGGCGGCTTTTTGGGAACGTTATGTAAACCCGCTTCTTTTGGGCGGCCTCCGCTTTGCCGCCAACGACGGGGCCTTGGCGCGGCACATGTGCACCACGGAGCTGAACTACGGGACGGACCGGGCGACCATCCGCTATGGCATCTTCAACAACGAATATCCCAAGCCGAACCGCCGGCGGGCGTTCATCCTGGATGTGGACGCCTACTGCCAGACGGAGCTGAATCCTGTGGGACTGGGTCAAAGGCTGGATGATTATCACACCGCCGCCTGCCAGGTGTTTGAGGCGGCCGTCACCGATGCCCTCCGGGACCGGATGGGCCGGATATGAGACAGGAGGGAGCATGAAAAGAAAGAGGAGCGCTTCAAAGTTTTGGCAGGAGGTGTTGCTGGAGCTGCGGGAGAACCGGAGGACGTTCATCGTCTATTCCGTGCTCCGGCTGCTGGTAATCGTCACCATCATATTGCAGGCGTTCAACCGAAACTATGAAAACGTGTTCCTGGGGATCGCCACCCTGGCGCTGATGATCGTGCCCAGTGTACTGCAGGTTACGTTCAAGGTGGAGTTCCCGTCTCTGCTGGAGATCATACTGCTCCTTTTCATCTTCGCCACGGAGATACTGGGGGAGATAGGGGCGTTCTATGTCCGGGTGGCCTACTGGGACACGATCATGCACACCCTCAACGGCTTTCTGTGCGCCGTGATCGGCTTTTCCCTGGTGGATCTGCTTCACCGGTCCGAGCGGCTCACTTTCCGGCTGTCGCCCTTTTTCATGGCGCTGGTGGCGTTTTGCTTTTCCATGACCATCGGGGTGCTGTGGGAGTTTTTTGAGTACGGCATGGACCGGCTTTTCCTTATGGATATGCAGAAGGACACGGTGATATCCAGCTTTGCATCCACACTGCTGGACCCCACAAAGCAGAACATCGCCGTGGCGGTCACGGATATCCGGGACGTGGCGGTGAACGGCCAGAGCCTGGGGGTGGGGGGATACCTGGACATCGGCCTTATAGATACCATGGAAGACCTGTTCGTGAACTTTATCGGAGCGGCGGTGTTCTCCGTGCTGGGATATTTCTATGTCAAGCGCCGCAGCCGGAGCATCGTGTCCCGGCTGGTACCCATGCCACGCCGGGCGGATAAAGTGGGGACGGGAGAGAAAAAATAGGACCGCCGGGAGCAAAGCGCTTTCGGCGATCCTGCGGAGCCAGGAGGGCGGCAGACAAGCTCTGCCGCTCAGTCTTTTGTGCGGTTTGATTTTTCTATGCTGCCTGTGCCGCCCTCCACGACGCCGTCCCGGCGCAGGACCTTTGCGATGGTGCCGAAAAAGCACCGGCAGTCGAAAAGAAAGCTCATCCGCTGTATATACTCCCCGTCATACCGGGCCTTCACGTCCTCCTCCAGCTCGTCCCGGCCGTTGATCTGGGCCCAGCCGGTGAGACCGGGCCTTACGTCGTTGGCGCCGTACTTGTCCCGCTCTGCGATCAGATCGTACTGGTTCCAAAGAGCGGGCCGGGGGCCGATGACGCTCATATTCCCCACCAGTATGTCCCATATCTGGGGCAGCTCGTCCAGGCTGTACCGCCGCAGGAACTTGCCCGCTCTGGTGATGTATCGATCCGGGTCCGACAGCATGTGGGTGGGCACGTCGTGGGGTGTGCTCATCTTCATGCTCCGGAATTTGTGGAGGCGGAAGTATGTCTTGTGGGCGCCGCACCGCTTCTGAACGAAGAGGACCGGACCCGGATCGTCGATCCGGATGACGGCGGCCAGAATCAGAAACAGCCAGGACAGGCAGATCAGGCCGGCGAGGGACAGGATGATATCGATGATTCGTTTGATATATTTCTGGTACATGGAGCTTGCTCGCTTTCGCCGTTATGCGTCGGCGCGGGGCGTCTTACCCGACAGTCCTCCGGGCGTCCCATCCCGCTGATGGGGCAAGATGATTATATATTCTTTGATATATTGCTGTCAACACGGGACACGTCCCGGAGAGGCACCGCAGGGCGGCGCATGGAAAATTTTTTGAAAATATTCACAAAAAAACTGAATAAACCTATTGATATTCGGCCCCTATGGGGTTACAATCCATTCATTGCAAAACATGACGCAGGAGGAAATCAACATGTCTGACATAAAAAAGGTAGTCCTGGCCTATTCCGGCGGACTGGACACATCCATCATCATCCCCTGGCTGAAGGAAAACTATGATAACTGCGAGGTCATCGCCGTAGCCGGCAACGTGGGACAGGCCGACGAGCTGGAGGGTCTGGAGGAGAAAGCGATCAAGACCGGCGCGTCCAAGCTCTATGTGCTGGACCTGACGGACGACTATGTGGACAACTACATCATCCCCACCATGAAGGCGGGGGCGGTGTATGAGGAATATCTTCTGGGCACCAGTCATGCCCGCCCCTGCATCGCCAAGGGGCTGGTGGAGGTAGCCCTGAAGGAGGGCGCGGACGCCATTGTCCACGGCTGCACCGGCAAGGGCAACGACCAGGTCCGGTTCGAGCTGGCCATCAAG
>CAZVRP010000113.1:0-4605 GCA_964630255.1 uncultured Oscillospiraceae bacterium
GTTGCCCTTGTTGTCAACAAAGGGCACGTTCAATGCCTCGTTGTCCCGGGTCAGGCGGACCATGGTCTCATAGATGGCCGCGTCCCCGTGGGGGTTGTAGTGCATGGTCTGGCCCACGATGTTGGCCGATTTGGTCCGGGGGCCGTTCAGAAGGCCCATCTTGTACATGCAGTACAACAGCTTCCGATGGCTGGGCTTGAATCCGTCGATCTCCGGGATGGCCCGGGAGACGATGACGCTCATGGCGTAGGGCATGAAGTTCAGCTCCAGGATATCTGTGATGGGCTGGTCGATGGTCTCCCCCCGCAGACCCATCACATTGGGGTCCGCTCCCCTCTTTTTCGGCTGTTCGTCTTTGCTTTTTCGCGCCATATTTTACCTCTTTATGATATATCGGCTAATTCCAGATATTTGTAGCCCTCTTGGGCGATGTGGGCCTTGCGGCCCTCCAGGTCGTTGCCCTCGAACAATTCAAAGTAGTAGGCCGTGCGCTCGGCGTCCTCGGGCATCACCCGGATCAGCCGCCGGGTCTCCGGGTTCATGGTGGTCAGCCACATCATCTCCGCGCTGTTCTCCCCCAGGCCCTTGGAGCGGCTGACGGTGAATTTCGCCTTGTCCAGCTCCTCCACGATCTTATTCTTCTCCCCGTCGGAATAGGCGTACCAGGTCTTGTCCCGGCTGGTGATCTCATACAGCGGCGACTCGGCGATATACACATATCCCTCCCGAATCAGGGTGGGGGTCAGCCGCCAGAGCATGGTCAATATCAGCGTCCGTATCTGGAAGCCGTCCACGTCCGCGTCGGTGCAGATGACCACCTTGTTCCAGCGGAGGCTGCCCAGGTCGAAGTCGTTCAGGTCCCGGCCCCGCCGTGCCACCTCCACGCCGCAGCCCAGCACCTTCAAAAGGTCCGTGATGATGTCGCTTTTGAATATGCGGGTATAGTCGGCCTTCAGGCAGTTCAATATCTTGCCCCGGACGGGCATGATGCCCTGGAACTCCGCGTCCCGGCCCATCTTGCAGGAGCCCAGGGCGCTGTCCCCCTCCACGATGTACAGTTCCCGGCGGGATGCGTCCCGGCTCCGGCAGTCCACGAACTTCTCCACACGGCTGACGATATCCATGGAGCCGGTGAGCTTCTTTTTGATGTTCAGCCGCGCTCGCTCTGCCTGCTCCCGGCTCCTTTTGTTGATGAGCACCTGCTCGGCCATCTTATCCGCCTCGGCCTTGTGCTCGATGCACCATACCTCCAGCTTTTCTTTAAAGAAGTCCGTCATGGCCTCCTGAATGAACCGGTTGTTGATGGCCTTCTTCGTTTGGTTCTCGTAGCTGGTCTGGGTGGAGAAGCAGTTGGTTACCAGCACCAGACAGTCCTGCACGTCCTGGAAGGATATCTTCGATTCGTTTTTCTGGTACTTGCCCAGCTTGCGGATGTAGGCGTCCACCGCGTAGACGAACCCCGAACGGGCGGCCTTGTCCGGGGCGCCCCCGTGCTCCAGCCAGGAGGAGTTGTGGTAGTACTCGATGAGGTTGACCTTATTGGAAAAGCAGAAGGCCGCCGACAGCTTCACCTTGTACTCCGCCTTGTCCGCCCGGTCCCGGCCCCGCCGGGCCGTCTCCATGAACGCGGGGGTCGTCAGCGTCTCCTCCCCGGCGATCTCCGTCACGTAGTCCAGTATGCCATTTTCATATACGTAGTCCGTTGTCTCGAATCTGCTCCCCCGCTGGACCCGCAGCCGGAAGGTAACGCCGGCGTTCACCACCGCCTGCCGCCGCAGGGTCTCGCGGAACCACTCCTCGGGGATATCGATGTCGGTGAACACGGCCAGGTCCGGCTTCCATCGGTGGGTGGTGCCGGTCCTTTTGCGGTCCATGGGGGACTTTTGCAGGCTCCCCACGATCTCGCCCTTCTCAAAGCGCAGGTCATACCGGGCGCCGTCCCGCCAGACGGTCACATCCATGTACTCGGAGGCATACTGGGTGGCGCAGGCCCCCAGACCGTTCAGACCCAGGGAATACTCGTAGCTCTCCCCCTCCTCATTGGAGTACTTGCCACCGGCATAGAGCTCGCAGTACACCAGCTCCCAGTTATAGCGGTTTTCCGTCGGATTGAAGTCCACCGGGCAGCCCCGGCCGAAGTCCTCCACCTGGATGGACTTGTCCTCATACCGAGTGACGGTGATGAGCTCGCCGAAGCCCGCCCGGGCCTCGTCGATGGAGTTGGACAGTATCTCGAACACCGAGTGCTCGCAGCCTTCCAGCCCGTCGGAGCCGAAAATGACGCCGGGGCGCTTCCGGACCCGGTCCGCCCCCTTGAGCTGGCTGATGGATTCGTTGCTGTACGCTTTTGCAGTGGTTTTGGCCATGGTTCCCTCGCTTCAATATGTTGTCCGGTGGACATAATCTTCCTATTATATGTGAGTATATCATAATTCCGGGAAAAAGCAAGCCGGGCGCCGGGGATAAAAAAGGCACGAAGGGGAGGCCCTCCGCGTCAAGTGGGTATCGCGCGATTCTCTTTCTGAGGATAGTATATGTCTAAACCGCCGGAATGACAAATACAATTTATGGAAAAGGGGGGAGCGGATATGCTCATGGCGCTGTGGAAGGCTCTGTTTGTGGGCGTGGGGGCGCTGCTCATGAGGCGGCTGTGGGAGCTGACGGGCCGGGCGGCCCATCCCGCAGCCCGGGCGGCCGTCCATTCCGTGATGGGGCTGGCAGCGCTGCTGATGAGCAACACGGTGGGCGGCCTGTTCGGTGCGGGCTTGGGACTCAATGGCCTGACGCTGCCCGTGTCGGCGGCATTGGGCGTCCCCGGCGTGGGTCTGCTGTGGGCGGTGCGGTATTTACTGTAGTTACGTGATACCGCTCACCCATCAAAGAAGATCAGTATCACCAAACAAAAGCGGCTGACCGGCGGCGGGTTTATCACTTTGCAACAAAATTGAGCGCCGCCTGTTGACAAGCTGTTGTTTCGGTGGTATTCTTTCAAACAACAATTGGATCGCTGAGATAGAGGCGCGGTTTTCATCAGTACCCGCCCCCAAGGCCGGACAGCCGGGGACAGGGAAAGGGAACGCCGCCGAAGTGAGTGAAGGGTGTCCGCCCTGCATTCGCTGGGTCGGCAGGGAATACCTGCCGGACTGTCACAAGTATTTGTGGAGCGCTGTCATGGCTTGTCGGACGCCCGTGCGGGCGAGGACTGGTAATTTAGGACCGCTTGACAAAGCGGTCTTTTTTGTTGAATACATATTCGAAAGGAAGTACAGAAAATGAAAAGAATGCTGACTCTTGTAATGGCTCTGTGCCTGGCCATCGCCCTGACCGCCTGCGGCGGCTCCCAGGGGTCCTCCGGCGTGGAGGACGGTGTGCTGACCATCGCCATGGAGTGTGCTTACGCCCCCTACAACTGGACTCAGTATGACGACTCCAACGGCGCCGTAGCCATCTCCGGCACCAACGGCGAGTACGCCAACGGCTATGACGTCATGATTGCCAAGAAGATCTGCGAGGCCAACGGCTGGGAGCTGGAGGTCATCCGCACTGACTGGGATTCCCTGGTCCCGGGCGTCCAGTCCGGCCTGTATGACGCGGTCATCGCCGGCCAGTCCATGACCGAGGAGCGGTCCCAGCAGGTGGACTTCGCGGGCCCCTACTTCTACGCCTCCATCGTCTGCGTGACCACCGAGGACAGCCCCTATGCCTCCGCCCAGGGCCTCAGCGACCTAGCCGACGGCTCCTGTACCGCCCAGATCGCCACCATCTGGTATGATTCCATGCTGCCCCAGATCGAGGGCGCAGACATCCAGACCGCGGCCGAGACCGCGCCCGCCATGCTCATGGCCCTGGAAACCGGCGCCGTGGACTTCATATGCACCGATATGCCCACCGCAATGGGCGCCTGCGCCGCCTATGATGACATGGTCCTGCTGGACTTCACCGACTCCGATGACAACTTTGAGGCCTCTGATGGCGATATCAACATCGGCGTGTCCGTCAAGAAGGGCAACACCGAGCTCAAGGACGCCATCGACAGCGTCCTGGGCGAGATGACCGCGGACGACTTCAACACCATCATGAATGAGGCTATCGCCATTCAGCCCCTGAGCGAGGGCTGATATCCCACCAAAATCATCGGCGGAGCAAGGGTCCGCGCCCTTTCTCCGCCCTGCTTGAAAGGAATCCTCCATGGGTATTGTTTCCGAGCTCATCACCGATATCGGCGATCTGCTGCAGCGTTACGGCGGGGCGTACCTGAGCGGTATCCGCAACACCTTGGTGCTGGCTCTGGCCGCTACGGCCATCGGCTGCGTCATCGGGTTTTTATGCGGCGTGCTCCAGACCATCCCCCATGCCAAGACCGACAACATCTTCAAGCGCATCCTGCTGGGGGCCGTCCGGGTCGTCGTTCGGGTGTATGTGGAGGTCTTTCGGGGTACCCCCATGGTGCTTCAGGCCGTGTTCATCTACTATGGCCTGCCCTACTTCTCCAACAACGCCCTGACCTTCCAAAACGTCTGGGCCGCGGCGCTTCTGGTGGTGTCCATCAACACCGGTGCCTACATGGCCGAATCCGTCCGGGGCGGCATCATCTCCATCGACCCC
>CAZVRP010000114.1:0-4595 GCA_964630255.1 uncultured Oscillospiraceae bacterium
GCTATAAGATCGCCCAGCGCTTCGGCGGCTTCGCGGCCTACGGCCCCCTGCTGCTGGGCCTGAACGCCCCTATCAACGACCTGAGCCGGGGCTGCGTGGCCGACGAGGTCTATAAGATGGCCATCATCACCGCCTCCCAGGCGCTTTGAGCCGGTAAAAAGACATCGCTTTTCACCGGCGCAAAGATATCCCCGGCTTCTCTTTTCCGGTCTTCGCACATAACGGTGCTCCCCTTGCGAGGAACAGAGTTCCTATGTCTCTGTCTCTCATAAGGGGAGCATCTGTTTCGCGGCGCGGATTTTCCGCCGCTCAGCGCACTGCGGCGAGCGCGGCGCGGAGCTGGGTGCTGCTGGTGCCCTTGGTATAAGGGAAGTAGACGATCTCCACATCCCGGTCGCGGAACAGCGCTTCATAACGGTTGAAGCGCTCGGAGCCCTTGTAATCGCTGCCGACAAACAGCTTGTTGTAATGATACAGGTCCCAGACGTCGCTGTCCTCCGGCAGAGAGACGATGACCTTGTCCACATACCGGCAGCCGCCCACGATCGCCATTCGCTCCTGGAGGGGGATGAAAGTTTCCTTGCCCTTCCAGGCGCCGCTCTCATGCACGCCCGCGATCAAATAGTCGCACTGCTCCCGGGCGCGGCGGAGGATGTTCAGGTGTCCGATGTGGAACAGATCGAAGGTGCCGGAGAGATATCCCACGCAGAGCCGCGGCGCGTCGGAGGCCCGGCCGGATTGCTTTTTGTATTGATAGCTCTCCATTCCGAAGGCGTGGCCGTCTTCCTGGTAGCGGTCCAGCACCTGTTTGTATACGGCGTCGTAGTCCGGGATGAACAGGGTGTCGCCGGCCAGAAGACGGGTCACGATCTGCTCGCCCAGCGCCGATATGAGCGCCGGATCATTCTCGCCGCCGTTGAAGCGGGTCCCGGGGACGGAGCCCGGCGCGATGTTCAGGATGCGATTGGACGTTCCGCCGGCCTCCAGCTCGATATTGACGCTCTCTGTGAACCGGCAGAGGGCGGCTTTGGACGCGGCGTAGACGGAAAACATGGGCGAACTGACCAGCCCGGCGATAGAGCTTATGATACCGCAGTAAAACCGCCGGGATTGCTTGATCCGGGGATAAAACTGCCGGATAATCCGGATGGACGCCGATGTGTTCACGTCCAGAAGGTTCTTTATTTCGGGCAAGGAGAGCGCCTCCAGGGCGGCGACCCGGCCGGACCCGGCCGTCAGCAGCAGCACGCGCAGCGCCGGGTCCTGGCTGAGCCGGTCAAACAGCTGCTCGTCATAGCAGCTGAGGTTGCTTTGGATGAACGTGACCTCGCCGGCGGGCAGCAGCGCTCCGTCGGGGGCGCGGCGGCCGACGATGGTAACGTCATAGCCCCGGTCCAGGAGCGCTTTGGCGGCGGAAAGCCCCATACCGCTGGTACCGCCCACGACAAGGGCTTTTTCCTTTTGTGCGTTTTCGTTCATGGATCAGATGACCTCCGATGTCTTCGGCGCGTCGGGAAGACGGCCTGCTTTATGTGTGCGCGGACTCCTGCTCCGCGATCTTCTTTTTCCAGCAGCGATGGCACATGGCGGTGTAGGTGTCGTTGCCGCCCAGCATGACCTGCCGGCCCTGGGTGACGATCCGGCCGTTTTCATCCAGCCGGGCGTTCACCACCGCCTTTCGGCCGCAGGTGCAGATGGTCTTGATCTCCGTGATGGAGTCGGCCACCTCCATGAGCCGCCGGGCGCCGGGGAACAGGTGGGTGAGGAAATCCGTGCGCAGGCCGAAGCACATCACCGGCACGTCCGCCTGGTCCACGATGGCCCGGAGCTGGTCGATCTGGGCGGGTGTGAAAAACTGGGCCTCGTCAGCGATGATCACATCGCACCAGCCTGCGGCCTGATAGAGGTCGCCGATGTTGTCCTCCGGCGCCACCACCTCTCCCTTCGCCTCCAGGCCGATGCGGGAGCGGATGATATCCGCCCCGTCCCGGGTGTCGGTGGCGGGCTTGATGAGCCAGCAGCGCATGCCCTGCTCCTCGTAATTGAACTTCGCAATCAGCGCCTGGGCCGACTTCGACGAGCCCATGGCCCCATACTTAAAATACAGTTTCGCCATTGGTCCGGACCTCCTCCAAATGGGCCTGGATGCGCCATATCAGCAGCTCCATGGCCACCTCGTTGTGTCCCCCCTCGGGGATGATGATGTCCGCCCGCCGCCGGGACGGCTCCACATACTGCTCATGCATGGGCTTGACCGTGGTGAGATACTGGTTCACCACCGACTCAAGGCTCCTGCCCCGGTCCCGCACGTCCCGCACGATCCGGCGCAGGATGCGCACGTCCGCGTCCGCGTCCACGAACACCTTGATATCCAGCTGGCGGCACAGCTCCCTGTCCGCCAGAATCAGGATGCCCTCCACCAGCACCACCGGCGCGGGGGCGGTGCGCCGGACGCGGGGGGACCGGTTGTGGACGGTATAGTCATAGACGGGCTCGTCTACAGTCTCTCCCCGGCGCAGGGCGGCAAGCTGCCTGATCAGCAGGTCCGTGTCAAAGGCGTCGGGACAGTCATAATTGAGCTTGGCCCGCTCCTCCACGGTGAGATCGTCATGGGATTTGTAATAGTTGTCGTGATACAGCGTGGATACGCTGTTTTCAAACCGGCGCTGGAGGCGGCGGGTGATGGTGGTTTTGCCGCTGCCGGTGCCCCCCGCGATGCCGATGGTCAGCACATTTCCCATTGGGCCACCCCGCTTTGCTGTTATATGTTTTTAGAATTATATCACACTTTATCTTTTGCCGCAAGGAGATGGGCGCTATCCTTTTCAAAGGTTACAAAATGAATCTTTTGCAACTGAATTGTGACATTTTTTAACATTCCGCGCCTGCACATTCGCTTGCAGGAAACCGCCGGACATGTTATAATTTTTTCGTACGGGAAAAAACTAACGACAGCGAACCCACATTAAATTAAGGAGGATACCCATGAAAAAGATTCTTGCGCTTCTCTTGGCTGTGGCGATGATTTTTGCCCTGACCGCCTGCGGCGGCGGCAGCACCGCCGCGGAGGATGACAGCGGCAGCGCCGCCGCTGAGGATGCCGGCGGCAGCGCCGCCGCTGAGGATGACGGCGGTTCCATCGAGGACGCCATCGAGGAGGCCGCGGCCAGTGGGATGAAGATCGCCATGATTACCGACTATGGCGATATCACCGACCAGTCCTTCAACCAGACCACCTATGAGGCCTGCAAGGCCTACGCCGACACCAACGGCCTCGGGGAAGACGGCTTCAAGTACTACAAGCCCGCTTCCGACTCCGACGCCGACCGTGTCACCATGATCGAGACGGCCATCGACGAGGGCTATAACGTCATCGAGATGCCCGGCTACGCCTTCGCCAACGCCATCAAGGAGACCGCCGGCTCCGGTGATTATGACGACATCACCTTCATCGCCCTGGACGTGGGCGCCGGTGATCTGGGCGAGGACTTCGAGGTCCCCGCGAACCTGTACTGCGCCACCTACCAGGAAGAGCTGTGCGGCTACATGGCCGGCTACGCGGCCGTGAAGCTGGGCTACACCAAGCTGGGCTTCCTGGGCGGCATGGCTGTGCCCGCCGTGGTCCGCTATGGCTACGGCTTCATTCAGGGCGCTGACGCCGCCGCGGCGGAGCTGGAGCTGACTGATGTGGAGGTCAACTACCTGTACGGCAACACCTTCGGCCCCGACCCCGCCGTCAAGGCCGCCATGGACACCTGGTTCGCCAACGGCACCGAGGTCGTCTTTGCCTGCGGCGGCGGCATCTATATCTCCGCCGCTGAGGCCGCGCAAAGCGCCGGCGGCAAGATCATCGGCGTGGACGTGGACCAGAAGGGCATCATCGACGGCTCCTATGGCGAGGGCATCACCGTCACCTCCGCCATGAAGGGCCTGGCCGCTACCGTGAACACCATGCTGACCGTGGTGGCCGACGGCACCTTCTCCGATTATGGCGGCAAGATCGACACCCTGGGCCTGGTCTCCGAGAACCCCGAGGAGAACTACGTCCAGCTTGGCTCCACCCAGTGGGCCGACGGCTTCACCGAGGATGACTACAACGCCCTGGTGGCCGATATGTTCAACGGCGTCATCACCGTCAGCAGCGACACCACTGTGACCGCTTCCGACTGCGCCACGGTCATCACCGTGAACGATCAGGGCTCCCTGTGACCAGCTGAATACCGTGCGTAAATAGAGACGAGGCCATCCACCTCGTCTCTATTTGCCAGAGAGAAAAAACAAAGAGAAGGAGGCCGCCGATTTGGAGCAGCAGTATGCGATAGAGATGCTGAACATCACCAAGAAATTCCCAGGCATCATCGCAAACGACAACATCACCCTCCAGCTGAAAAAGGGTGAGATACACGCCCTGCTGGGGGAGAACGGAGCGGGAAAGTCCACCCTGATGAGCGTGCTCTTCGGCCTGTATCAGCCGGAGGAGGGCGTCATCAAAAAGGACGGGCAGGTCGTCCAGATCAAGGACCCCAACGACGCCAACGACCTGGGCATCGGCATGGTGCACCAGCACTTCAAGCTGGTGGAGTGCTTCTCGGTGC
>CAZVRP010000115.1:0-4570 GCA_964630255.1 uncultured Oscillospiraceae bacterium
GGCCGGCCATCTTGTCGCCCACGGAGATCTTCCGCTTCTGGGCGATGTAGACCCGAACCACCTGGTTGACGCCGGGACTCATCTCATCGCCGTTCTTGCGGGTGAACACCTTCACATCCACCACGATACCGCTCTCGCCGTGGGGCACCTTCAGGCTGGTGTCCCGGACCTCCCGGGCCTTCTCACCGAAGATGGCCCGGAGCAGCCGCTCCTCAGCCGTCAGGTCGGTCTCGCCCTTGGGGGTGACCTTACCCACCAGGATATCCCCGCTGCGGACCTCGGAGCCGATGGTGATGATGCCTCGCTCGTCCAGATACTTCAAAGCGTCTTCGCCAACGCCGGGGATGTCCCGGGTGATCTCCTCGGGTCCCAGCTTGGTATCCCGGCTGTCGCACTCGTGCTCCTCCACGTGGATGGATGTATATACGTCTTCCATCACCACCCGCTCAGAAAGCAGGATGGCGTCCTCGTAGTTGTAGCCCTCCCAAGTCATGAAGCCCACCAGGATATTCTTGCCCAGGCTCAGCTCGCCGTCCTTAGTGGAGGGGCCGTCCGCCAGTACATCGCCCTTTTTCACCTGATCGCCGGCGCTGACGATGGGCCGCTGGTTGAAGGCCGTGGACTGGTTGGTGCGGGCAAACTTGATGAGATGATACTCCTTCACCTCGCCGCCCGCATACCGTACGGCCACATGGTCGGCGTCCACGCTCAGCACCACGCCGTCGTCCTCCGCCAGGATGCACACGCCGGAGTCCACCGCGCACTTGTGCTCGATGCCCGTGGCCACGATGGGGGCCTCGGTGGTGAGCAGGGGTACCGCCTGGCGCTGCATATTGGCGCCCATCAGGGCACGGTTGGCGTCGTCGTTCTCCAGGAAGGGGATCATGGCCGTGGCGATGGAGACCATCATCCGGGGACTCACGTCCACATAGTCCACCTGCTCGGGGTCCACGGCGATGATCTCATCCCTGTGGCGGCAGGTGACACGGTTATGGATAAACCGACCATCGTCGTTTACCTCGGACGCTTGGGCCACAAAGAACCGGTCCTCAACATCGGCAGTAAGATAGTCCACCTGATCGGTCACGATACCAGATGCCTTATCCACCTTCCGATAGGGGGCCACCAAAAAGCCGTATTCATCCACACGGGCGAAGCTGGCCAGGTAGGATATCAGGCCGATGTTGGGGCCCTCGGGGGTCTCGATGGGGCACAGACGGCCATAGTGGCTGTAGTGCACGTCGCGCACGTCGAAGTTGGCCCGCTCCCTGCTCAGGCCGCCGGGTCCCAAGGCGGACATACGCCGCTTGTGGGTCAGCTCGGCCAGCGGGTTGGTCTGATCCATGAACTGACTCAGAGGCGAGGAGCCGAAAAACTCCTTGATGGCGGCCGACACAGGCCGGATATTGATGAGGCTCTGGGGGGTGATGACATCCAGGTCCTGGAGGGTCATGCGCTCGCGGATGACTCGCTCCATGCGGGCAAAGCCGATGCGGAATTGGTTCTGCAGAAGCTCGCCCACGCTCCGGACACGCCGATTGCCCAGATGATCGATATCATCGGCGTGGCCGATGCCATGGGGCAGACAGTTCAGATAGTTGACCGAGGCGAACACATCGTCCGCTACGATGTGCTTGGGAATGAGTACATCGATATTCTCCGCGATGGCGGCCCGCAGGGCGACCTCGTCGTCGCCGAACTGCTCCAAAAGCTGGCGCAGCACCAGATAGCGGACGTTCTCCTTCACCCCCAGCTCCGCCGGGTCGAAGGACACGAAAGCGGCCATAGGCACCATGCCGTTGCCGAAGACGCGGACGGCCTGACCGTGCTCGTCCAGCACCGTAGCCTCCAGAAGCCCTCCGGCCTCCAGCTGCTCGGCCCGCTCCCGGGTGATGCGCTCGCCGGCCTCCGCCACGATCTCCCCTGTCTGCAGATCGGCGATGGGCGCCGCCAGCTTCTGCCCAATGATGCGGCTCCAGGCGGCCAGCTTTTTGTTGATCTTATACCGGCCCACATTGCTCAGCTCATACCGGCGGCGGTCGAAAAACAGGCCATCCAGCATGGCCTCGCTGGTCTCCACCGTAGGGGGGTCGCCGGGGCGCAGCTTTCGGTATATCTCCAGCAGAGACTCCTCCCTGCTGTGGCAGGTATCCCGCTCCAGGGTGCTGACGATGCGCGCATCCCGGCCGAACACCTCTAAAAGCTGCTCATCCGTGACAGCGCCGGCCTCCGTGTCGGACACGCAGGTCAGCCAGGTATAGGGCTTCTGGGCGTCATAAGCGCCCAGAGCCCGGAGCAGCCAGGTCACCGGCAGCTTGCGGTTTTTGTCGATGCGGACGTAGAAGATGTCGTTCCCATCCGTTTCATATTCCAGCCATGCCCCGTGATAGGGGATGGTGGTCGCCCCATAGACGTCCATATGTGCCTTGTCCTGATGGACGTCGAAATAAACGCCGGGGGAGCGGACGATCTGAGAGACGATGACGCGCTCGGCGCCATTGATGATGAACGTGCCGCTCTCGGTCATCAGGGGGAAGTCCCCCATGAATATCTCCTGCTCCTTGATCTCCTCTGTCTCCTTGTTGCGCAGACGGACCGAGACCTTCAAGGGCGCAGCGTAGTTGGCGTCCCGGCTCTTGCACTCCTGCACGGAGTATTTGGGCTTCTCGTCCATGGTATAGTCCACGAACGACAGCTCCAGATTGCCGGAATAGTCCGTGACTGCGGCCACGTCCCGGAACACATCCCGAAGCCCCTCTTCCAGAAACCACTTGTAAGAGTTCTTCTGGATCTCCAGAAGATTGGGCATGTCTTGGATCTCGTTGACGCGGGCAAAGCTCTTGCGGAGCGTTTTGCCATAGCTGACTTCCTTCGGCATGAAAACGAATCACTCCTTTGGCTAATGATACGCCAGGGTAAGTTGTCACAAATAAGGCGGACTGTCTTGATTTTCCCCCTCAGTGTGGTAGAATAGAGACGATAAATGAGGATGGGTATGCATACCCATCTTTCTGAGCATAGCATGTTATTTTATCATTTTCCAAAACAGCTTGTCAAGCCTAATTTCATGAATTTTCAGCGGCGGGGTCGGTCTCGCCGCTTTTTTCTGGACAGGGGGGTCATTCTTGGATTACCGGGCCACCATATTGCTCTATTTTGAACTGCTGTTCGCCCTCTTTCTTTTGTGGCGGGAGGGTTTTTTCCGCACGCGCACCCAGCGGGTCATGATCGTTCTTCTGGTCCCCCTCGCCTTTGTTCTGCGCTACTGCTTCATCACCTATGAGACACTGGATTACCAGGACTGGCTGAAGGTCTGGATCAACACGCTCCGGGAAAACGGCGCCTGGCGTGGCCTGGGACAGGAGATATGGAGCTGCAACTATAATGTCCCCTATCTGTACTTTCTGGCCGTATTCTCCAACAGTGAGATATACGATCTTTTGCTGGTAAAGCTTCTGAGCATCTTTTTTGACATCGTGCTGGCCTGGTCCGCCATGCGCCTTACGGGCGTGCTCACCGGCGGCAGCCCCGCCAGGAAGCTCACGGCTTTCGTCCTGACGCTCTGGCTGCCATCCGTGGTCCTCAACGGTTCCCTTTGGGGCCAGTGCGACAGCATCTACGCCGCCTTCGCCGTGCTGGCCGTTTATCTGGCCCTGGACGGGCGGCCCGGCTGGAGCGTGGCGTCCATCGCCCTGTCGATCTCCTTCAAGCTCCAGGGCATCTTCCTGCTGCCGGTGTACTTCATTTTTCTGATAAAAGGGCGGATTAAGCTTCGGCACATTCTCGTTTTCCCCGCCGTCTATATCCTCAGCATCCTCCCCGCTGTGTTCGCCGGCCGGGGATTCGGGGAACTGCTGACGCTGTATTTGCGCAATACCAGCACCATCGGCGACGGACTGAATTACAATTCCTCCTCCCTGTACGCGCTGCTGGATTTCGGGAGCCTGTCCAACGAGGCCGCTGCCCGGATTGGCATCATGCTGACCTTTTTCTTCTGCTGCGGCGTCTATGTGTGGCTGACTATACGGTATAAGGATATGAACGACCGGACATTGTTCGGCGCGGCGGTGCTGTTCGCCATCGGAACACCTTTTCTATTGCCTCACATGCACGACCGGTATTTCTTCATCGCCGATGTTCTGACCCTGGTCATGGCCGTGTCATCCCACAGGATGATCCCGGTGGCCCTGGGCGTCAATTTCGGCTCCCTGCTTGGATACTATGCCTATTTAAAGATGCAGTATCTCCTCCCCATGCGCTACGGGGCAGCCGCTATGCTACTGGCGTTGCTGCTGACCATAGTCTACACCGCCGTCAGCATGGACCACGCGCCGGGGAATGACGGCACGCCGGATGGGCATGAGGGCACGGATGACGGCAGCGGATCGGACGCCTCCGCCCTGCCCGCCGAACCTTAGAACGTAAGCATCAAACACGGCGGTGGATGGACGCGCATGAGATAATAGAGTCCGGAGAAATCTTGAGCAATCTCGAGATTTCTCCGGACATTCCATATAGTATCCGCTGCAAGCGCAAAAAAGTCAGAAATATCATGCAAAACAGACGTTAA
>CAZVRP010000116.1:0-4525 GCA_964630255.1 uncultured Oscillospiraceae bacterium
AGACGGCCCTTGGAGAAACTCCGCGATCCATATAGCCAGCACGATCAGCACGATCGCCAGCGCCCAGCCGGAGTTCCAGAACCGGCTCTCCCGGCCTGTTTTCCGGGCGCCTGTAAGTATGACGGCCCCCAGAATGACCGACCCCAGGCCGAGGAGAAAGCTGCCCGGACTGAAATCGCCGATATTTAGGGCCATATTGACGAGCCCGCAGACGAGCTCGATAATGCCCAGGACGGTCAGCAGCCGCCGCCAGCGGCCGTGCATGGCCTGCCGGGACTGCTCATCGGTATAGATCTGATACGCCTCATCCGGCAGGGCGGGGTCATATTTTTTGCGGAATATATGCCAGCCGTTGAAGGTGGAATTGATATATTCCCAGCCCTGCTCCTGGAAAGTCTCCCGATATCGGACAGGGTCGTCGATGTCCTGATCGAAGTCCAGGGCGTAGCGGTATACCACACTGCCGTCAAAGGCATACTTGTCGTAGAAAAGCCCCATGCGGGTCAGCTGCCAGCCCTGGCGGGACAGCTCGTTGTCGTCCGCTATCTCCCGCTCGTAAGCCCAGGCGGGATACATGGCAAATCGCGTCTTAGTCCTCATGCTTCTCTCCTCCTATGATGCTCTCCGCAGCTCCGGCCAGCTGACGCAGCCGCTCTGCCTCGTCCAGCAATACCTGCCGCCCCGCCTCCGTCAGCCGGTACAGCCGCCGCCGGTTGGCGTCGGGGGCGGTCGTTTCCTCGATCCATCCCTTTTTCATCATGTTGGACGTGGCTCCATACATGGTGCCCGAGCCGATGCGCACGCGGCCATCCGACAGGGCCAGGGTCCGCTGCATGATGCCATAGCCGTGGCTGGGTCCGTCATACAGGCACAGCAATATATAAAAGTAGCTCTCTGTCAGAGGTTCGCCGCCCTTGCCCATGTTCTCACCGTCCTTATGTCGTATGATGATATATCGTCACTCGACATATCATGGTCACATCGTAACGCGATACAGCGGGTTTGTCAAGAGCTTTCCGCATATTTTCGCGCCGCCCTTGACAAAATACCCAGTGGGGGTATAATTAAAATACCCCGCCGGGGTATATGGGCGGGGTGAATGAAGATCTTGGGAGGACAGATACCATGACAAAGGTCATCACAGTGGAAGGCATGATGTGCGGGATGTGCGAGGCCCATGTGGCCGATGCGCTGCGGAAGGTGCCCGGCGTGGAGAACGCCAAGGCGGACCGGAACAAAAAGGAGGCCCGGGTCACATGCGGCCCGGAGGTCACGGACGAGGCCCTGCTGAAGGCCGTGGCAGACACGGGCTATGACGCCTCCAATGTCCGGGAGGCGGCCGAGCGGTCGAAAAAGGGCCTGTTCGGCTTCAAGAAGAAGTAAGTCATGGAAGAAAAGACGGTTTGTCCCTGCTGTGCCAAGACCACTGAGCGGACAGAGGCCGAGCGGAAAAAGCTCATCCACCGCCTCAACCGCATCGAAGGCCAGATTCGGGGCATCCGGGGCATGGTGGAGAAGGACGCCTACTGCACCGACATCCTGGTCCAGTCCGCGGCGGTGAACGCGGCGGTGAACGCCTTCAACCGGGACCTGATCGCCCGGCATATCAAAGGCTGCGTGGTCCGGGACATCCGGGAGGGCCGGGACGAGGTCATCGACGAGCTGGTGGCGACCCTGCAGAAATTGATGAAGTAGAGGCCATGTATGGAGAAATTCACAGTGACGGGCATGAGCTGCGCGGCGTGCAGCGCCCATGTGGAAAAGGCGGTCGCCAGCCTGGAGGGCGTCCATAAGGTGGAGGTCAGTCTTCTCACCAACAGCATGAACGTGGAATTTCAGGCGCCGGCCACGGCGGACAGCATTTGCCAGGCGGTGTCGAAGGCGGGCTATGGGGCCGCTCCCTGGTCAGCCGGCGGCGGGCAGACTGCCGCGCCCTCCTCCGCCGCTCTGGAGGACAAGGAGACGCCCAGGCTGGTCCGGCGGCTGGCGGCGAGCATTATTATCCTGCTGCCTCTGATGTATGTGTCCATGGGCCACATGCTGTGGGACTGGCCCCTGCCCGGCTTTCTGGCGGGCAACCATGTGTCCATGGGTATTTATGAGCTGGTGCTCACGGCGTTCATCATGGTCATCAACCAAAAATTTTTCGTCTCCGGCTATCAGGCGCTGTGGCGGCGGGCGCCCAATATGGACAGCCTGGTGGCCCTGGGGGCCACGGCCTCCTTCTGCTACAGCCTATGGGCCCTGTTCGCGGCCAGCTCCGCTATGATGAAAGGCGGAGCCGGGGCGGCTATGGCCTACATGGACGAGTATTATTTTGAGAGCGCCGCCACCATCCTGACCCTCATCACCGTGGGCAAGACCCTGGAGGCACGGAGCAAGGGCAGGACTACCGACGCCATCCGGACCCTTATGGACCTTGCCCCCAAGACGGCCGCAGTGATCCGGGACGGGGTCGAGACGGTCGTGCCGGTGGAGCAGGTGGCCCTGGGGGATATCTTCGTGGTGCGCCCCGGGGAGAGCATCCCCGTGGACGGCGTGGTCACGGAGGGCGACAGCGCCGTGGATGAATCCGCTCTCACCGGCGAGAGCCTGCCCGCCGATAAATCTGTGGACAGCGCCGTCTCCGCCGGGACACTGAACCAGAGCGGCTTTTTGACCTGCCGGGCCACAAGGGTGGGCCAGGATACCACCATCCGGCAGATCATCCGCATGGTGGAGGACGCGGCGGCCTCGAAGGCCCCCATCGCCAAGATCGCCGACAAGGTCTCCGGGGTATTCGTTCCGGCGGTCATCGCCATCGCCCTGGTCACCCTGGCCGTGTGGCTCGCCATCGGCCGGGGGGTCGGCTTTGCCCTGACAAGGGCCGTCAGCGTGCTGGTCATCAGCTGTCCCTGCGCGTTGGGCCTGGCCACGCCGGTGGCCATCATGGTGGGCAGCGGCGTCGGCGCGAAAAACGGCATCCTGTTCAAGACCGCTTCGGCCCTGGAGGCTGCGGGCCGGGTCAAGACCGTGGTGTTGGATAAGACCGGCACCGTCACGGAAGGGAGACCCCGTGTGACGGATATATGCCCGGCGGAGGGCATCGGACAGGACGCGCTGCTGCGCCTTGCGGCGGCTCTGGAGGCCAAGAGCGAGCATCCCCTGGCCAGGGCTGTGACGGAATACGCGGCGGCAAAGGGTGTGGAGGTCCCCGCCGCGGACGGCTTTTCCGCCCTGCCGGGCCATGGAGTCCGAGCCATGGTGGACGGAGCGGAGGCCCTGGGGGGCAACGCCCAGCTCATGACGGAGCGGGGCCTGGAAGACGCCGCCCTTCTGGCCGCCGGGCAGGCATTGGCCGCCCAGGGCAAGACGCCGCTGTACTTTGCCGCCGGCGGCCGTCCTCTGGGCTGCGTGGCCGTGGCGGACACGGTGAAGGCCGACAGCGCCGCCGCCATTGCTCAGCTCAAGGCGCTGGGTCTGCGCGTGGCGCTTCTCACCGGCGACAACAGGCGCACGGCGGACGCCATCGCCGCTCAGGTGGGCGTGGACGAGGTGGTGGCCGACGTACTGCCCGAGGGCAAGCAGGACGAGGTGAAGCGTCTGGCGGCGAGCGGGTCCGTGGCCATGGTGGGCGACGGCATCAACGACGCGCCGGCCCTGACCCAGGCGGACGTAGGCATAGCCATCGGCGCGGGGTCGGACGTGGCCCTGGACGCGGCGGACGTGGTGCTGATGAAATCCAGCCTTGCCGATGTGGTGGGGGCCGTGCGCCTGTCGAAGCAGGTCATCAAAAACATCCATGAAAACCTGTTTTGGGCGTTCATCTATAACGTGCTGGGCATCCCCCTGGCGGCGGGGGTGTTCATCCCCCTGGGCATAACGCTCAACCCCATGATCGGGGCGGCGGCCATGAGCCTATCCAGCTTCTGCGTGGTCACCAACGCTCTGCGTCTGAACTTCTTCAAGCCCGCGGGAAAGCGGCCTGAGACAGCGGAGCCGTCCGGCAGCCGGACCGTCTATATCAAGGGCATGATGTGCGATAACTGCCGGCGGCATGTGACGGAGGCGTTGACCGCCCTGCCCGGGGTGACGGCCCAGGTGGACTGGAAGGCCGGCATCGCCCGGGTAACGGGACCCGCCGCCGATGCGGACCTGCGAGCCGCCGTGGAAGGAGCGGGATATCATGTAAAAAAGATCCGCGTGAGTGGCCGGCCTGTCTGAAGAAGAGCCCTTCACTGACCGAACGCCGGTAACAGAGGGGCGCAAGTTCGTACCGCGCTTTCTCAAATCGCGCGGCAGGCTATCGCCTTGCCTGTTATAGGTCTTTGCTGCCTCTGTTATATCATCTCATCCCGGCGGACTGGGCGGGAGGGTCGATTCGATCAGCGCTTCCAGAAGTCGTATTAAGGATATCCGCCAGCTCTTTGATGCTGTTCAAATTATAATCGCCCGCGCCGGCACGGGAAGCGTCGCCTACGCAGGCTACGGTGAAGCCGCCGGCGTGCCCCGCTTCCGCGCCGGAGACGGCGTCCTCTACCACAAG
>CAZVRP010000117.1:0-4421 GCA_964630255.1 uncultured Oscillospiraceae bacterium
GGCCAACTCCGGCGCCCGCGGCTCCATGAACCAGATCCGCCAGCTGGCCGGTATGCGAGGCCTGGTGGCCAACACCGCCGGTAAGACTCTGGAGATACCCATCAAGGCCAACTACCGCGAGGGCCTGACAGTCCTTGAGTACTTCGTATCCAGCCGCGGCGCCCGTAAGGGCCTGGCCGATACAGCTCTGCGTACCGCCGACTCCGGCTATCTGACCCGCCGTTTGGTGGACGTGAGCCAGGATGTCATCATCCGGGAGGTCGATTGCGGCACTACTGCCGGCATCGATGCCCGGGTCATCCTGGACAAGGTCGTCCGCGCCCGCGTCAATCAGCCTGCCCTGGAGGGCAAGTTCGCGCCCCAGGATATCACCGATCCCGCCACCGGCGAGGTCATCGTGCCACGGTATAAGGCGTTCAGCCCCGCCGATGTCCAGGCGCTGGAGAAGGCCGGCCTGGAGGAGGTGGACGCCGCCGCCGCCGTGCAGACCTTTGGCGAGAGCATCCGCGGCCGCTTCCCGGCTGTGCCTGTGACCAGCCCCGCTACCGGCGAGGTGCTGTTTGATACCGACCACATGCTCATGCCCATCGATGCGCGGGTGCTGGAGGACAACGGCGTATTCTCTGTGAAGGTCCGCTCCGTCATGTGCTGCGAGGCCCGCAGCGGCGTTTGCGCCAAATGCTATGGCATGAACCTGGCCGTGGGCAAGCCGGTCGATCCCGGCGAGGCCGTGGGCGTCATCGCCGCCCAGTCCATCGGCGAGCCGGGCACACAGCTGACCATGCGGACCTTCCACACTGGCGGCGCCGCAGGTTCCGACGTTGAGGATATCACCCAGGGCCTGCCCCGTGTCGAGGAGCTGTTCGAGGCCCGCCGGCCCAAGCGCATGGCGGTGCTGGCCGATATCTCCGGCACGGTCACCATGGAGGACGCCAAGAAGAACATGGTCTGCGCCCTCACCATCACCAACGAGGCGGCGGGGGAGACCGTTGTCTATCAGATCCCCTATGCCAGCGGTATACTGGTGTCCGAGGGAGATCAGGTGCAGAAGGGGCAGGAGCTGACCCGGGGCGCCCTCAACCCCCACGACGTGCTTCGCGTCCGCGGCGTGGACGACGACGAGTTTGGACGCCAGGGTGTGCGCAACTATCTGGTCCAGGAGGTCCAGAAGGTGTACCGCCAGCAGGGCGTTGACATCAACAACAAGCACATCGAGGTCATTGCCCGGCAGATGCTCCGCAAGGTGCGGGTAGAGGAGTCCGGCAGTACGCCGCTCCTGTCCGGCTCGGTGGTGGATATCACCGAGATCAAGCGAGTCAATGAGGAAGTCCAGGCCCGCATCGACGCCGGGGAGGAGGGCCTCCAGCCGGCTACCTACACCCAGATCCTCATGGGTATCACCAAGGCGTCCCTGGCCACGGAGAGCTTCCTGTCGGCGGCCTCCTTCCAGGAGACCACCCGGGTCCTCACCGACGCCGCCATCAAGGGTAAGGTGGACCATCTGGTGGGACTGAAGGAGAACGTCATTATCGGCAAGCTGATCCCCGCCGGTTCCGGATTGGAGATGTATCGGAACGTGGGCGTGGAGACCGACGATGAGAAGGCCGCTGAGGCAGAGGAGTATGTGGACCTTTCCGCTCTGGTGGGCCGCACCAACGCCCTTTGATATAATGTTTTGGAGCCATCCACCCCGCGTTTTGCGGGGTGGATGAGCGTACTTTTCTAAAAAAGAAAGAGTCAAAGAACGACATGCTGTTCAATTCCTATATATTTGTACTGCTGTTTCTTCCGTTGACCCTGACGGGTTATTTTCTTTTGAACAGGCTGAAAAGCAATACTGCCTCCCATGTGTTTTTGCTTTTTATGAGCCTGTGGTTCTACGCGTATTTCAATCTCTCCTATCTTCCCGTCATCCTTTTGAGCGTCTGTGTCAATTACATCTTTTACACGGCGTTGCAACGGGCCGCGGGGGGGGGGGTACTGTACGTTTGCTGATCGTTGTTATGGCGATCGTTTTTAACGTTGGCGTCCTGTTCTATTTCAAGTACTTCGATTTTTTCCTGAAAAATTTGAACGCGGTGTTTCACAGCAATTTTGCCCTGCGCAATCTGGTCCTGCCCTTGGGCATCAGCTTTTTTACGTTCCAGCAGCTGTCCTTTGTGATCGATGCCTATAGAGGACAGGCGGCCGACTACGGTTTTTTGGATTACGCTCTGTTTGTGACATATTTTCCCCAGCTGATTGCCGGACCTATCGTGACCCATGACGAGCTGGTGCCGCAGTTCCAGGACGAGGAAAAACGCCGCTTTAATTGGGATAATTTTGCTCCAGGCCTGTATCTGTTTTCCCTGGGCATGGCAAAAAAGGTCCTGCTGGCTGATACCTTTGGGAACGCGGTCAACTGGGGCTACGCAAATATAGGCGATCTGGACAGTCTGAGCGCCATTGTGGTCATGCTCTCCTATACCATACAGATCTACTTTGACTTCAGCGGCTACTGCGACATGGCCATCGGCATTGGCAAGATGATGAATATCGACCTGCCGCTGAACTTCGATTCTCCCTATAAATCGCTGACCATCACGGAGTTCTGGGACCGGTGGCACATGACCCTGACCCGCTTTTTCACCCGATATGTATACATCCCCCTGGGCGGGAGCCGGAGGGGAAGGGGCCGGACCTATGTGAACATGATGATTGTGTTTCTGGTCAGCGGCCTTTGGCATGGGGCCAACTGGACGTTCGTTCTGTGGGGCGCGGCACACGGCATATTTTCAGTTTTTACCCGGCATTTTCAAAAGTTCTTTGACCGGCTGCCCAGGGCGTTGAACTGGCTCGTCACGTTCCTGTTTGTGAATTTTGCCTGGATCCTGTTCCGGGCGGACAGCATAAAAGACGCGGGACGGCTTATGGGCAGGATATTCGCCATGGATTTTACCGGGGTGAACGCCAATATTCTGTCCTGCTTCGACCTGGCGGAATTTGTTTCCCTGGTGCGGCATCTGGTGCCCTTTGATTTGCTGGCCACAGCTCCGTACCTCTTCTGCCTGCTGTTTTTTGCGGCGGCGTTCTGGCTGCTGCTGGGAAGCAGAAACGCCGTTGAAAAGGCGCGGTGCTTTTCACCGGCATTGGTGCGCGGCGGCGTCACTGTTTTCCTTCTGGGGTGGTGCATCCTCTCCTTTTCAGGCGTGACCACCTTTCTGTATTTCAACTTTTAGGGGGGCGGGGAGCGTATGACGAGCAAAAAATGGGCTGTGATGAGCCTGTGCATACTTTTGGCGCTGCTGCTCCTGGCCATCGGGTTGACCGCCGTGATCGATCCGTTTTTCCATTATCATAAACCGCTGAACGGGCTGTCCTACCTTCTGAACAACGAGAGATATCAAAATGACGGCATCGTTAAGCATTTTGAATATGACGCCGTCATTACCGGTACATCAATGACCGAGAATTTCAAGACCTCGGAATTTGATGAGCTGTTTGGCGTCACATCCGTTAAGGTGCCCTATTCCGGTGGCAGTTTTAAGGAGATAAACGACAACCTGACCCGGGCCTTTGAGACGGAGCAGAATATCCGCTATGTGGTGCGGTGCCTGGACCTGTACCGTATCGCCGTGGATAAGGACACGGTGGATTATACCGACTATCCCACGTATCTTTATGACGATGTGCTGCTCAACGACGTGCGGTATGTACTGAATAAGGATGTCCTGCTCAATTCGATGGAGGTCATACAGAATACCCTGGCTGGCGGATCTGCCGACAGCTTTGATGAATACGCCAACTGGATGGAGCAGTATACCTTTGGGAAGGACGCCGTCCTGGCGGGATACGAAAGGCCGGAGCAGGTGGGCTGTACGGCCCACATCATGGAGCCGGACAAGGAACTGATCGAGGGAAATCTGACACAGAATGTGATCGCCCTGGCCGAGGCCCATCCAGAGACGGATTTTTATCTGTATCTGCCGCCGTACAGTGTGGTGTGGTGGGATAGGCAAAATCGGCTCGGCTGTCTGGAGCGCCAGCTGGAGATCAATGAATACGCCGTTGAGATGCTCCTCTCCTGCGGGAATATCCGGCTGTTTTCCTTTGAGGACGATTTTGAGCTGGTAACAGATCTGGATATGTATAAGGACTACTACCACTATCATGAGGACGTCAACTCCGCGATCTTACAGGCGATGCGAAACGGAGAGCATGAACTCACCCGGGAAAATTACGAGGAGTACTTCGCCGCCGTGTGGGATTTTTATACGACATATGATTACGACAGCTTGTTCCAATGATCGTTCGAACCATCCGTCCTGCTTATCTGTGTATGGATATTTTACCGGGCATAGCCAGATCTGTAAATTGAAGCTTCGACCGTCGTTCACCTGCCGCGCCGCCTTTACAATCCGGACCGGATGAGGTGAGGTATA
>CAZVRP010000118.1:0-4311 GCA_964630255.1 uncultured Oscillospiraceae bacterium
AATAAAGCCAAAAATAGACGCCCGCGGATGCGGGCGCCAGAAATATTCGGTCCTGCGTCATGCGCAGGCTTCCCTAATGACCGTCACGGCCTGTTCCAGAAGGTCCATGGGAATGTTCAGCGCGGGGAGAAGCCGGATCTTGTTTTTCGCGGTGATGACCAGCACACCCCGCTCCCGGCAGGCGGCCACCACATCGGCCGCGGGCCTGACCGTCTCCACGCCGATCATCAGGCCCATGCCCGTGACACTCTTCACGCCGGACGCGCCGGTCAGCCCGTCGAAGACCAGCTTCGACCGCTCCCGCACGCCAGCCAGAACGTCCTCCGTCAGGCGGCTCAGGATGTTGATGGCCCCGGCGCACACCGCCGGGTTGCCGCCAAAGGTGGAACCATGGTCCCCGGGGGTGAACACATCCGCCGTCTTGGCCCCCAGCAGGCACGCGCCGATAGGCAGGCCGCCGCCCAGGCCCTTGGCGGTGGTTACGATGTCGGGTTCCAGGCCCAGATTCATATAGCCGTACATAGCGCCGCTGCGGCCGTTGCCGATCTGCACCTCGTCAGCGATGAGCAGGATGTCATGGGCCTTGGCGATCCCGGCCATGGTTTGGGCGAAATCTGCGGATAGGGGCAGAACGCCGCCCTCGCCCTGTACGGCCTCGAACAGGATGGCCGCCACACGGTTCTCCGCCGACAGCTTTTCCAGCCCCGCCGGATCGGCGGGGTCGGCATAGAGGAAGCCCGGCGTCAACGGGGTGAATTGAGTGTGGAACACGTCCTGTCCCGTGGCGGCCAGGGTGGTGATGGTCCGGCCGTGGAAGCTGTTTTTCAAGGTGATGATGTTATAGTATTCCGGGCCCTTTTTGGTCTGGGCGTATTTCCGGGCGGCCTTGATGGCGCACTCGTTGGCCTCGGCCCCGGAGTTGGAGAAAAACACCTTTTCCATACCGCTGGCCTGGCAGAGCATCTGCGCGAGCCTGGCGCAGGGGGCGGTGTAATACAGGTTGGAGGCGTGCTGGAATTTTCCCAGCTGCTCCGTCACTGCGGCGACCCACTGCTCATCGGACACGCCAAAGATGTTCACGGCAATGCCGGTGCCCATATCGATGTATTCCCGGCCTTCGTTGTCCGTGACCAGGCTCCCTCGGCCGGAGACGATCTCCACCGGGAACCGGGCGTAGGTGTGGGCGATATACTGTTCGTCAAGCTGTTTTGTTGTCATGTCCCTTGCTCTCCATTACCATAGTTCCAACGCCCTCGTTGGTCAGTATCTCCAGCAGGATTGAGTGATTGACCCGGCCGTCCATCACGATGACTCGGTGCACGCCCCGCAAAATGGCGTCGATGCAGCACTCTACCTTGGGAATCATGCCGCCGGAGATGACGCCCTCGTTGAAAAGCTGTACCGCCTCGTCGATATCGATGGCGGACAGAAGGGAGCCTGGGTCGTCCTTATCCCGGAGAATGCCGGCGATGTCCGTCATCATAAAAAGCCGCTCCGCGCCGATGGCACCGGCGATATAGGACGCGGCGGTATCGGCGTTGATGTTGTAGATATTCCCGTCGCTGTCGCAGCCCACGGAGGACACCACGGGGATATACCCCGCGTCCATAAGGGTCTCCAGTACCTGGACGTTCACGCCGGTGATCCGGCCCACGTACCCCAGGTCCGGGTCCTTGATGGCGGCCTGGATAAGCTGGTCGTCCACGCCGGACAGGCCGATGGCCCTGGCACCCAGCCGGTCCAGCATGGCCACCAGGCTCTTGTTCACCTTGCCGGACAGGACCATCTGCACCACGTCCACCGTCTCCTCGTCGGTGACCCGCAGGCCGTTGATGAACCGGGGCTTCTTGCCCATGCGGCCAAGCACCCGGTTGATCTCCGGGCCGCCGCCGTGGACCAGGACTACCCGCACGCCCACCATGTGCAGCAGGGCGATGTCCTCCATCACCTGCTTTTTGAGCTCGTCGCTCACCATGGCGTTGCCGCCGTACTTGATGACCACGATCTTGCCCCGGTATTTCTGTATGTAAGGCAGGGCCTGAGTCAGGATCTCCGCCCGCTGCTGATTGGTGGCTTCTGAAATCATGTCCGGTAATCTCCGTTTATCTTTACATAGTCGTATGTCAGGTCGCAGCCCCAGGCGGTGGCGCTCGCGCCGCCGTCCCGGAGGGTGACGTCTATGAGTATCTCCTTTTCGGACAGAACCTTTTTTGCCAGCTCCTCCGAAAAATCCACTCCCGCACCCATACGGCAGACCGTCACCTGCCCGGCGGCGGAGGAGAAGGTCACGTCGATGCCGTTCACATCCACCTGCGCGCCGCAGTAGCCGATGGCGCACAGGACCCGGCCCCAGTTGGCGTCGGCCCCGAACATGGCCGCCTTGACCAGGCTGGAGCAGACCACGCCCTTGGCGGCGGCCCTGGCGTCCGACTCGGTCCCGGCCCCGGAGACCCGGCATTCCAAAAGCCTCGTGGCGCCCTCGCCGTCAGCGGCGATGGCCCGGCAGAGATGGACCGTGATGGTGTTCAGCGCCTCCATGAACACGTCGAAATCCGGACCGGGGGCTTCGATGGGGGCGTTGCCAGCCATGCCGTTGGCCAGGACACATACCATGTCGTTGGTGGAGGTGTCCCCGTCCACGGAAACCATATTGAAGGTGCGCTTCACATCGGTGGACAGGGCCGTCCGGAGCATAGAGGGAGAAATGGCGCAGTCAGTGGTGATGAACACCAGCATGGTGGCCAGGTCGGGGTGGATCATGCCGGAGCCTTTGGCCACGCCGCCCATGCGGCAGGCCACGCCGCCGATCTCAAAGCAGACGGCGATCTCCTTGGCGGCGGTATCCGTGGTCATGATGGCCTCGGCGGCCAGGGAGCTGTCGGGCCCCAGTCCGGCGGCCAGAGCGGGCATACCGGCGGCAATGGGCGCGATATCCAGCGGCTGGCCGATGACGCCGGTGGAGGCCACCACCACGTCCTCCGCCGGGATGGACAGCTCCCGCGCCGTCAGGGCGCACATCTCCTCGGCGATCCGGATGCCGTCGGCGTTGCAGGTGTTGGCGTTGCCGCTGTTGCACACGATAGCCTGAGCATAGCCGTCGGCCAGGTGGGCCCTGGTCACGGTCAGGGGCGCGCCCTTGACCAGATTGGCAGTATAGACGGCCGCGGCCGCAGCTCTCTTCTCGCTGTAGATGAGGGCCAGATCCCGCTTTGTCCGGTTCCTGCGGACGCCGCAGTGGACGCCGTTGGCGGAAAAACCCTTAGCGGCGCACACGCCGCCGGTGATGATATCCATGTATTTATCCTTCCTGTGCTGTGATCGATTTATAGCGCGAGGCCGCAGGTCTCGTCGGCGCCCAATACCAGATTCAGGCACTGCACCGCCGCGCCGGAGGCGCCCTTGCCCAGATTGTCGAACCTGGCAATGAGGAGCATCCGCTCGTCGTTTCCGGTCACAGTGATCTCCATGCCGTCCCGGCCGGACATGGCCCCTGCGGAGAGAAAGCCGTCCTCGCTGGCATCCTCCCGGTACCAAACCACCGGGCCGGTATACTTGGCGGCGTAGGCCCGCCGCACATCCTCGATGGTCCCTTTCACGTCCTGGGCAAACAGGGCCACAGTGACCTCCATGCCGCTGTAAAAGTCCCCCACGATGGGACAGAAGACGGGGATACGGGCAAGGCCTGAAACGGCGGTCATCTCCGCCAGATGCTTGTGGGCCTGGGAGAGGCCGTACTGCCGCGGGGCGCTCAAAAGCCGGTCCCGGTCCGCCGCCTCATACTGCGCGATCATCTTCTTGCCGCCGCCGCTGTAGCCCGTGATAGAGTGGCAAACAAGGCCGGTGTCCGGGGAGATGAGTCCCGCCTCCGTCAGAGGATAGACCAAGGCGATGAAGCCGCTGGCGTGACATCCGGGCACGGCAATGCGTCTGGCATGTCGGACCGCCTCCCGCCGGGCCGGGGACAGCTCCGGGAAGCCGTATACGAAGCGTGGGTCGGTGCGGTGGGCGGTGGAGGTGTCCAGCACCGTCACCCCCGGATCATCGATCAGAGCCACCGCCTCCCGGGCGGCGTCGTCCGGCAGGCACAGGATGGCCACGTCGCAGCCGTTATTCAGCATCTCCCTTTTGGCGGCGGGGTCCTTTTTCTCCGCCTCCGGCATGGTCACGAGCCGGATATCTGTTCGCCCGGCCAGACGCTCGCGGATGCGCAAGCCGGTGGTGCCGGCGCTGCCGTCGATGAAGACACGTTGCATGTAATACCCTCCTGGCTGGTGTGATTAGGTGTATATTTTAATGAGGCGCTTTTGTATT
>CAZVRP010000119.1:0-3841 GCA_964630255.1 uncultured Oscillospiraceae bacterium
TCATCCGGCTCATGGTGGGCCGGGAGCTGACCAACCAGTTCCCGCCCAAGACCAACGAGCCCGGCGAGGTATATTTGAAGGTTGAGCACCTGTCGGGGCAGTATTCTCTGCTCAGCGATGTATCCTTTGAGGCCCGGCGGGGAGAGGTGCTGGGCCTGGCGGGGCTGGACGGCAGCGGCCGGACGGAGACGCTGGAGAACATTTTCGGCGTGGCCACCCGCAAGACCGGCTCCATCACCCTGGACGGAAAGCCCTGCAAAAACCGCAGCGCCCAGGAATCCATCAAAAACGGTTTCTCCCTGCTGACCGAGGAGCGCCGGGCCACAGGCATATTCTCCATATTGAACGTCCGGGAGAACACGGTCATCTCCAGTTTGAAAAAGCACCTGCGCTTCGGGCTTCTCAGCAACAAGTCCATGAAAAAGGACACCCAGTGGTCCATCGACTCCATGCACACAAAGACGCCCTCCCAGGAGACGAAGATCCGTTCTCTTTCCGGCGGCAACCAGCAGAAGGTCATCATCGGGCGGTGGCTACTGACCGACCCGGAGGTGCTGCTTTTGGATGAGCCCACGCGAGGCATAGACGTGGGCGCGAAATATGAGATCTACCAGCTGATCCTGGATCTGGCCAACCGGGGCAAAACCGTACTGATGGTGTCCTCGGAGATGCCGGAGCTTCTTGGTATATGCGACCGCATCCTGGTCATGAGCGGCGGACGCCTGGCCGGCGAGGTGGACGCTCGGACCGCCACCCAGGAGGAGATCATGACGCTGGCGGCAAAATATGTTTGAGAGAGAGGGGAATAAGATATGAACTATTTTAAGAGAAAGGCGGAAGAATACCGCACCCTGGACGCCATCGACCGGCGGCGTTATCTGGTCGATCTATTCCTGAACAACGCTCTTTACATACTGATGGCCATATTCATCATCTTCACGGCCATCGTGAACAAGAACTTTCTGAGCGCCAGCTCCATCTCCAACATCTTCATTCTGGCGGCGGCGTCTCTGCCCATGGCCCTGGGCATCGGCGGGTGTATCGTGCTGACGGGCACGGATCTGTCCGGCGGCCGCGTGTTCGGCCTGACGGCGGCCATGTCCGCAGCGCTCCTGCAGAACCGCCTGGCCACCAAGCTCATTTTTGAGCGTCTGCCCAGCACCAATGGCGCGTGGATCTTTGCTGTGCTCATCATCGTGATGCTGGTGGGAGCCCTCGTGGGCGTAGTGAACGGCTTTTTCGTGGCCAAGTTTAGTCTGCATCCCTTCATCGTAACCCTGGCCACGCAGCTGATCACCTACGGCGTCATTCTGATGTTCTTCCAGATCAACGGCAATGGCGGCGGCCCCATCAGCAACGTGGCCCAGGAATTCAAAAACGCCGTGTCCGGCCCGGCATTCCAGATATCGGCCTGGAATGTGTCTATTCCCTGGTATGTGGTCTATGCCTTTGTGCTGGTGATTATCATGTGGTTCGTCTGGAACAAGACAACCTTCGGCAAGAACATGTTCGCCGTGGGCTCCAACGCCGAGGCGGCCCGGGTGTCCGGCGTCAACGTGTTCAAGACCACCGTGCTGGTCCACACCCTGGCCGGCGCCCTGTATGGCTTCGCGGGCTATGTGGAAGCGGCCCGTCTGGGTTCCATCACCGCAGCCACGGGCCTCAATAACGAGTGCGACGCCATCGCGGCCTGCGTCATCGGCGGCGTATCCTTTGTAGGCGGCACCGGCAACATCGGCGGCATCGTGGTGGGCGTATTCGTGCTGCGAATCATCTTCGTGGCGCTGAACATGCTGGGCATCAACCCTAACCTGCAGTTCATCATCAAGGGCGCCATCATCCTGGCCGCCTGCTCTCTGGATATGCGCAAATATTTGGTGCGCAAGTAAGTCATGCCGGAAAACGTCGATCCCTCCTCGCCGGAGGAGCGGCCGGAGGTCAGGGGCCCCCTGGGCCGGCCCGGCGGGCTGTATGACAGCGTGCAGATGGACCGGACACAGGCCAATACCATGGTCCTTATCGTCCTGGTCCTGCTGGTAGCCGTCACGGCGGCCATTATCGCTTTCGGTCGCGGCGGCTTCACCGTGACCTTTGACGCCGCCGGCGGCACAGCGGTGGACAGCGTCACCCTGGCCTATGGGGAGACGCTGCCGGAGACGGAGCCTCCTACCCGGGAGGGTTACGTATTCACCGGCTGGTACCGGGATCCCACCTGCTCCGATGGGTGGGACCCGAATACCGACACGGTGACAGACAACATCACCCTCTATGCCGGCTGGCGAGCGGGTTAGTGGTCAAAACTGCCCCGCGTAATGAGGAATGACCAAGCGCATCCTTCATACAAAAATACCTTCCACCTTATCTGGCGGAAGGTATTTTTCATTTTCCCGTATCGTAAGTTATTGACGATATAGGGGCGATCACTTGCCGCCCATACCCTTGGCGGCGAAGTAGGGGCCGCCGAACTCGTCCTTCACGGCCTGCTTGGCGGCCTCCAGAGCGGAGACGTCCACAGCGTCCAGAGCCTTGACCACTGCGTCGTGATCCAGCGCCGGAAGACCCAGCATCTGGCGGGCCTCGGCGGGGGTGGCGGGCTCGTTGCCAAAGGCGCGAATGGCGTTGGCGGCGCGCTCCACCAGCATCATGTTGGTGGCCATGATCTTCTTGCCGTCCTTGTCCACGCCATAGACCACGTTGTCCTCCATGCCCACGCGGATGCCGCCGCCGTTGGCCAGAGCGGAGAACATCACGGGCAGGTGGCCCCTGCCGATGCCAAATGCGGACCAGGTGCACTCCTGGGGCAACTTGCCGGCGGCCTGAAGGTTATGCATCTCTTGGAGCAGGATCTGCAGGCTCTCGGGGGTGGCGTCCATGCCGCCCATGACGCCCAGGCAGAACTGGAAGTGCAGGGGGGGCTTCACATAGCCCTGTTTCCAGTAAGCGCCCACGGCCCGCAGGGCGCCGAAGTCGAAGATCTCAAACTCGGGCTTGATGCCCACCTGCTGATACAGGGTGCCCAGCTCCATGAGCATGGCGGGGCTGTTGTGGAACACGCCGCCGGGAACACCCCAGTTGAAGCTCGATGCATCGAAGGTGCCCATCTCAATGCCGGGGACATTCCTGTGGTGGAGCATACGCATGGCGTTGCCGTAGGGGCTGTCATCGGAGACCCGGTTGTCGCCGGAGGAGGTGCAGTTGACGATGATGTCGCAGTCCTTATAGGCGCGGATGGCCTTGATGGTCTCATAGAACTTCACCGGGTCCATGACGCCGGCGCCGGCGTCGTCGCGCATATGCAGATGGCAGATGGAAGCTCCCAGCTTCCAGCACTCGTACACCTGGGCGGCGATATCCTGGGGTTTCTCCGGGATATTGTAGCCGGCAGGCGTGACCGCGCCGGTCATGGCGGCGGTGATGATAGTCTTAGCCATTGATTATCCTCCTTGAATATAGGATGTGGTATGTGTCAGAGTCTCTCATGCATCTTCAGCAAACTGATAATGACATTGTCCCGGAAAGATGCGATCTGGGGCTTGGTATTGCCGATGACCGGCGGGAAGTGGGCCATCTCTGGGATGATCTGGTCGCCGGACAGGTCGGCCCAGGTGTCAGGGACCTTCTTCATATCGGAGATGTCGGCAAACACGGCATCGGTCATGGCGCCGAACTTGATGGCACAGCCCCGCAGACCCAGGTCGCCGCCGCCCAACTCATAGTTCATGGCCGGGCCGAAGGCAGCCAGACGCAGACCGGGTCCGAATGTCCAGGCGTTGTCCGCGTCCTCCATGGAGCACACGCCCTCGCATACCAAGGCGATCTCCTCACGCCACAGGGCGTGCAT
>CAZVRP010000120.1:0-3766 GCA_964630255.1 uncultured Oscillospiraceae bacterium
ATGAGACGGACCCGGCCTTCGCGTCGGCCCTCCGGGCCGCCCGGGACGCCGGCGTCCAGATCCTGGCCTATGACTGCCATGTGACGCCGGACAGCATGGTCCTGGCCGACCCGGTAGAGGTTAGATTATAACAAAAAAGGAGGAGCCTTGCGCTCCTCCTTTTTTGCTGTGTCGCCGGTTCTTTACGCGGCGGGGAAGTCCTCGCCGGGATAGTTGGTCCGCATCCAGGTGGCGTAGTCCGCAGCGCCGATCACCGGGTTGATGTCGGAGAAGGGCGCGATGTACGGGCTGGCCGCCTCATAGATGTCATCGGGGATGCCGTCCTGGTTGGCCATGAAGCTGTCCGCCAGGGCGAGCTCGGCGGTGTAGTCCCTGAACTCGTCGAAATGGGGATACACGGAGGCGTCCAGACCGGCGTTCATGCTCTCGTCGAAGCCGGCGGGGGTGTCCCCGGCGGCGGCGTCCCCGGCGGCGGACTCGGCCGCGGACTCGGCCGCGGCGGGGGCTTCCTCCTCCGCGGCGGGCTCGGTGTTCAGATAGAGGACGCCGTACTCATCGCCGGTGACGATCTCGAAGGAGCCTTCGCCCACGTTCTCGATGTCGCCGCCCACGATCTCATTGACATACAGCCGCAGGGTCTGGTCGGTGTCCACATCCACCTTCAGGGTGTCGCCCTCGAAGAAGACGGCGCTGTCGCCATAGACGCGGATCTCGCCCTCGGTCTGGAACATATCATAGAAGCCGTCGCCCAGGCTGCCGGAGGTATAGAACTCCTCGCCGCTGTAGACGTTGGACAGGGTGGCCAGGGTGTCGCCGGACAGAATGACCGTGGAGTCCACCAGGGTGGCCACGGCCCGGGAGGCCCGCTTCAGGCTCAGGAAGGAGCTGCCGTCCATGACGGAGTTGACCAGGGTGACGGTGGCCGTGTCGGACACCAGAGAGGTGTTGTTCTGGGTACCGAAATTGCCGCCCTCGATGAGGGTGTTCTCAAAGTACATGGTGGCGTAGCCGTTGATGCTGCCCGTGCCCTTGAAGACCGTGTTCTTGGCGATCATGGTGGTGGGCTCGTCGGTGACGTCGCCGCCGGCGGCAATGGTGTTCTCAAAGACCACGTTGCCGCCCCAGAAGTCGGAGCTGTACATACGGCCGCCGCCGATGGCCACGGCGTCCTTATAGTGGATGGTGCCGTTATACACGGTGTTGGACAGGTGCTGGCCGGCGGAGAAGGCGATGGCGTTCTTCACCAGGATGGAGGCGCCGAAGGCATTGAACAGGCCGCCCGCCATGGAGCCGCCGCTGGGGGCGCTGATGACCAGCTCGCCGGTGGTGGTGCCCAGCTCCACGACGGTATCGGGACCCCAGGCCACCAGGTCGCCGCCGTAGCCCTCGCGGTAGTAGGCCATGGCCGTGGTGACGTTATAGCCGATGCGGGAGGTGTAGGGCATGGAGCTGGTATCCAGGTCCAATATCTCCTGGGCCGTCTTTCCGGCGGGGCCGGCTTCGCTGTTGCTGCCGCTGGAGACGATGGTGGAGTCGGTGATGGTCACATGACCGCCCTTGATGAACAGGCTGGTGGGATATTCGGTGGTCAGGTCCTCGCCGGTGATGGCGGTATCGGTGTCGATGGTCCGGGCGGCCAGCTGCCCGATGTTGGCGCTGATGTCCGCCGTAGCGGTGTTCACCACGGCGTAGCCGGCGGCCTCGATGCGGGCCTGCAGATCGGCGTCAGGGCTGGCCTTGGGGGCCACGTAAGCGTCCAGGGCCTTCAGCACGTCCAGCACGGCCAGCTTCTGGGTGCTGTAGCTGTCGGCGGACCAATCCTCCATGCCCAGGGCGGCCTTGGCCTGGGCCACCTTCTCGGCGGCGGTGGAGGCGTCCAGGCCGGCGGCCAGAGCCCGGCCGGCCTCATTCAGCGTGGCCCAGGGAGACACAAGGCCGTTGTAGACCAGCACGAACAGCGTCTCCTCGTCCACAGGCTGGTTCATGCCCAGCTCCGTGACCCCGGGGATGTTCTCCAGATAGCCGTCGGCGTTCAGGGTGGTGTATATCCCGTCCCACACGCCGGCATACACGGTGGCGGAGACCGCGTCGCTGTACTGGTCATTGGTGGGCTGCGAGGGGTTGGAGTCGGCCGGGTCGGCCCAGCCGTTGGCCGCGCCGACGGTGGTGTCGTGGTCGATGAGCATCTGCAGCTGACGATACAGATCGAAGCACAGCTCAAAGCGATAGAAGGTGTCGCCAAACTCGGTCAGGGAGGAACCGGCGTTGGTGATGCCGGCGCCCAGCCACCAATCGGCGATGGCGGCCTCATCCGGGTCCGTGATGCCGTAGTCGGCGGCGGTGAACAGGGCGGTGTTGGCGCCGATGTAGACGCTGGAGGCGCTCTCAGAGGCCACGCCGGGAGCATACTCGCTCAGGGCGATAGTGGTGCCGTCCGCCAGCTCATAGTCCACGGGGGCGTCATACTCGTCGTTGACCACATAGACCACCGTGGGGGCCAGGGTCTCGGCGGGATAGTCGCTGCCGATGTAATAGGCGGTGTTGCCCGCGGGATCCACGCCGGTCAGGGTCAGCACGCCGCCCGCGACGGCCGCCGTGACCCCCTCCGCCTCCTCGGTCATGTCGCGGTCGGCATAGACCGTGTAGGTCAGGCCGGCGGGGTCGGCGGCCTGGTCGATGACATAGGCGGCCGCGTCGTCCTCGCCGCCGGCGGTCAGAACGCCGTACACCTCAAAGGAGACGGTGTCGCTGGCCTCGCCAACGGAGACGTAATTCTTCATGGACAGCATGCCCGCCAGGTTGGAGGAGCCGCCCATGCCGCCGGAGCCGCCGGACGCCTCGCCGCTGGCGAAGGCTACGGTCCCCAGGCTCAGGCACAGGGCCACGGCCAGAAGGATGGATAACAGCTTTCTCATTATGGAACTCCTTTCTCCGAAAAAAATAACAAAATTGAAAGGCTGTCAAAAAAAGGAACGCCCCGAACAAGAGCTTGTCCGGGGCATGGGATGTTATTCGACGAAGTCGTCGCCCTCGATGTAGTCCCAGGCCTCCATGCCCGCCATGCGGCCGGAGTTCAGGGCCCAGCTCATGGTGGAGCCGGGGTTATAGAAGCAATACTCGCCGCCGAAGACCACGTTGGCGGTGTCGGTGCCGCAGGCGAACAGCCCGGGGATGGGGTTGTCGTCCTCCGCCCGGAGGACCTTCATGTCGTGGTTGACCTTGATGCCGCCCAGAGAGCCGTAGCCGGAGGGGAAGTGGCGGGCCACATAGAACTTGCTGCCGGTGATGGGCCGCAGCCAGCGGGAAGGCTTGCAGAAGTCCTCGTCATAGCCGCCGGCGAAGGTGTTGTAGCGCTCGACGGTCTTTTTCAGGGTCTTATAGTCGATGCCGGTGACCTCGCAGACCTCCTCCAGGCTGCCGCACTCATAGAAGTTGTTCTCCTGGGGGGCGTCCTCGTCCTGGTACTGCACGCCGTTGTCGGCCATAAAGACGCTGTTCTCGGCGGCGGACTTCACGCCGGAGAAGTACAGCTCCTTCTCATACTCCCACTTGTTCAGATCCTTCACCGCGTGGTGATAGGTGATGTAATCCAGGCCGTGCTCCTTCATATAGTCGATGCCGTCCTGGCCGATGATGGAAAAGGCGCGGTGGCCGGCCTGGGCGTTGATGGCGTTGCCGGTGAAGGTGGTGTTGTTCATGATCTGCTCGTTGATGATGCGCTCGCCGTGGATGTTCACCATGATGGTGGAGGGCTGGCGCATGACCT
>CAZVRP010000121.1:0-3619 GCA_964630255.1 uncultured Oscillospiraceae bacterium
CCAAGTCGTTTTTCGTCAGCAGGTAGCGGCCCACGGTGTCGGGGATGCCGCCGATGCCCATCTGGATGGTGTCGCCGTCCTCGATGATGCCGGCAACGGTCCTGCCGATCTGATCCTCCAGATCCGTGGTCTCCATGCCGCCGATGCAGTATTCGGGGGTGTCCACCTCATAAAGCAGAGTGACGGCCTCTACGGGCACCGCCACAGAGCCGTTCATATAGGTCAAGTTGGGGTTGACCTCCAGGATGATCTTCTTTTTCTGCTCGATGGCGTCCTTCACGGCGTAGTACTCGATGGTCTGGTTCATGCCGATATACATATTGCCGTGCTCATCCATGGGGGAGACCTGGGCGGTGAAGATGTTGCAGGGGCGGTGCATATTGACGCTGCGGTAGTAGTTGGGCAGGTCCACGGGGATAAACATGGCGTTGCGCAGCTTATGGGCCTGGCGGTAGCTGGGGCCGTAGAAATAATTGGCGCAGTTGATGTGGCCGTCCATGCCCGGGGTCACCAGGAAAGGATAGCTGCCGATGCGGCTTTTGTAAACGATCACGTTCTCCACCCGGGGAGCGATCTCGTGCAGCCGGCCGAACAGGGTGGTGGGCTCGTTGTAGTTATTGGAGCACCAGATCACGTCCCCGGACTGGATCATGTCCAGCGCCTGGTCCACAGTGCCCTTCTTGGACTCGTAGATTTTCTTGTAGTCCTCGTAAGTATAAGCCATAGCGCACTCTCCATATCTAAAATTTTTATCGCGTATTAGCTATTTAATTATAGCAAAATGCCCGTGTTTTGCAAGCCCTGGAAGGCGTTGTTATAAATTAATGTTTTAACGAGGCCGGGCTATTTGTTGGCCCAGCCGCTCCACTTGTCCGCAAGTGAATTGATCTGGCCGGTGAATTTGGCGATCTCCTTGTTGGGTATCTCTCGGCAGCCTTTCGCCACGCTCAAAAGCCGCTCGCATGCAGCCACCAAGGTGTCGAACACGGTCTGGTTCCGAGTCTGGCGGGCAGTCCTCTTCACCGCGGGCACTCCCTCCGGCGCTTCCACCAGCGTTCCGGAGAGCAGATCAAACACCGTGCCGGAATAAGGCGCGAAGGTATTCAGGCCGTGCTCGTCCCGCAGACAGTCGGCATAGCTTTGGCACACCGCATCCTCGCCGTGGTTGACGAACACCATGGCGGGCTTGGCCTTGAAGGCGCCGATCCAGCGCAGCAGGCCGTTTTTGTCGGCGTGACCGCTCTTGCCCGGGAAGAAGCATATCTCCGCGTTCACGGCCACCTCCTCTCCAAAGAGCTTCACCTTCTTCGTCCCGTCCAGAATGGCCCGGCCGGTGGTGCCCGCCGCCTGATAGCCCACAAACAGCACTGTGCTCTCCTGCCGCCAAAGGTTGTGCTTCAGATGGTGCCGGACGCGCCCGGCCTCGCACATGCCGCTGGCGGAGATGATAACCTTGGGTTCCTTGTTGAAATTGATCTGCTTGGACTCCTCGCTGGACACGGATATGTTCAGCCCCGGGAACATCAGCGGATCTATGCCCCGGTCCAGCAGGGCCAGCGCCTCCGGGTCGAAATACTCCCTGTCACACTGAAGGAAGATGGCCGTGGCCTCGTTGGCCAGGGGGCTGTCCACATACACGGGCCAGTTCCCGTGGCCGGTGACCAGACCCTCCAGCTTGATCTGGCGTATAAAATACAGCATCTCCTGGGTCCGCCCCACCGCGAAGGAGGGGATCACCACGTTGCCGCCCCGGTCCAGGGTCCGCTGGATGACCCCCGCCAGAAATTCCACGTTGTTCACGTCCATCTTCCGGTGCAGCCGGTCACCGTAAGTGGACTCCGTGACCACATAGTCCCCCTCGTCCAAATACTGCGGGTCGTTGATGAGAGGCTGGTCCAGGTTGCCGATGTCACCGCTGAACACCACCTTTTTGGTGACGCCCTCCTCCGTGAGCCAGACCTCTATGCTGGCTGAGCCCATGAGATGGCCCGCATCGGTGAAGCGGATGAACACGTTCTCCGCGATATGCAGCTGCTCCCCGTAATGACAGGGACGCAGACGGCTGATGGCCGCCTCCGCGTCATCCATGGTGTATACGGGTTCCACCGGCTCGCCGCCGGAGCGCTTTGCCTTGCGGCTTTTCCACTCCGCGTCGGACTGCTGGATGTGGGCGCAGTCTCGGAGCATGATCTCGCACAGGTGGCAGGTGGCCCCCGTGGCGTATATGGGACCGGAATAGCCGTTTTTGCACAGCAGGGGCAGGTTGCCCGAGTGGTCGATGTGGGCATGGGTCAGAAGCACGAAATCCAGCCGGTCCGCCGCCACGGGAAGCTCCCGGTTGACGAACGTGTCCGCCCCCTGCTCCATGCCGCAGTCCACTAGACCGTATACGCCGCCTACCTCGATGAGGGTGCAGCTGCCGGTCACCTCATGGGTGGCCCCTAAAAATGTCAGCGTCATACGCCGTTACCTCCCATCTGTCAAAATATGCGCTGCATCACCGGATGGCCCGGCACTCCAGATACCAGCGCTTATCCAGGCTGTGGCCCACGGAAAAGCTCTTTTTCGGATAGTTCCCCGCCCGGAGGATGTGGCCGAACAGCTCGCCCTTGGGCAGACTGGGCAAAAGCCACGCCCCGCAGCCGGGCCGGGCCGCCATGGCCCGGGCCTCATCCTCCCCGTGGATGTAGTCGATACGCCCGCCGTGGGCGGCCACATATTCCCTGCAAAGCTCGTCCGCCCGGGCCACCAGAGCGCCGGTGTCATCCCCGGACAACTCCCGGATGAAGCCCCCCTCGTCGGTATCGAACGCTACCCGGTGGATGGGGAAGAACTCCACGGCGTCGTCCCGGAGATTCTCCAGCTCCGCCAGGGCGTACCGGGCCGGATGGTCCGACGGGGCCCCCGCAGCCTTCAGCTCCTCCCAGCGGTTTTTCGCTGCCGCCAGAGAGTGGTTGCCGTCTCCCATGGCGAAAACCATCTCACCCGGCAGGGTCTCGATGGCCGACTGCACCTTCTCTGCCGCCCCTCCGGTCAGGCGACGGCCCTTGATATGCCCGCCGCCGGCATACAGGTCAAAATCGTACAGCGCCTCTCCCGGCTCCGCCGTGCCCAGCACCGTATCCGCGGGATCGTCCATGAACAGCACGATGTGGGGCATCTCCAGCGCTGCGGCCCGCCGCAGCTCCACCCTTGTGGGCAGCCGCTCGGGTACCGTGGCCTCCGTGGACCGGACCGGGGAAGCCGACCCGGGCGTCCAATCATAGGCCTCCAGGTCCAGTTTCCCCACCAAACCCCGTCTTACTTTCCCGTTTGGGAGTGTTCTCTCCACAAATATATAAGAATCCGGTATTTTTCGAAAGATATCCCCCACCAGATAATCCTCCATGGTCTGGAGCATGGAGGCCTTGCGCGCCTGCACGTCCGGGGCCTCAAGATACGCCTCCGGCAGCATGAGCCGCAGCGTGGAGGGCGCCTGGCCCACATAGTCGCTCATGCCACGCCAGTAATCGGGACGGGCGGAGAACTGATCGCAGGCCAGGGACGCCCACTTGGTCATGTCCAGTCCCTCTTTCGGCAGCAATATGTCCGCCGGGGTGAAGATATTTTTCATGGGAAT
>CAZVRP010000122.1:0-3458 GCA_964630255.1 uncultured Oscillospiraceae bacterium
GGTCATCGCGGCGGCTCCCGCGGAGAATGTCCGCCGGGAGCGGCCCGAGCCGGGAGACGTGGTCATTCTTTTGGGCGGACGCACAGGCCAGGACGGCATCGGCGGGGCCACGGGTTCGTCGAAATCCCATAACCTCCACTCCCTGGAGAGCTGCGGGGCCGAGGTGCAGAAGGGCAACGCTCCCGAGGAGCGGAAACTCCAGCGGCTGTTCCGCAGCCCGAAGGCCTCCCGCCTTATCAAAAGGTGCAATGACTTCGGCGCGGGAGGCGTGTCCGTGGCTGTGGGCGAGCTGGCCGACGGCCTGGATATAGATCTGAGCCGGGTCACCAAAAAATATGACGGCCTGGACGGCACGGAGCTGGCCATATCCGAGAGCCAGGAGCGCATGGCCGTGATAGTGGCGCCCGAGGACGCGGCCCGATTCTGTGAACTGGCGGACGCCGAGAACCTGGAGGCCACCGTTATCGCCACGGTGAAGGCCGAGCCCCGGCTCACCATGACCTGGAACGGCCGCGCCATCGTGGATGTCTCCCGGTCTTTCCTGGATACCAACGGCGCGGAAAAGCGCATCACGGTCCATCCCGCCAAGTCCCGGCCCTGGGCCAGGCCCATTCCCAATGATTTTGCCGAGGGGTACAGGACCCTGGCGGAGGACCTGAACGTGTGTTCCCGCCGTGGCCTTTCGGAGCGGTTCGACTCCACCATCGGCGCGGGTACGGTGCTCATGCCCTTTGGGGGGAAATATCAGCAGACGCCCATCCAGGCCATGGTCCATACCATACCTCTGGAGCGGGGGCATACCGATACCTGCTCGGTCATGAGCTGGGGCTATAACCCCGCCATCGGGGAGCGGAGCCCCTACCACGCGGCCTATCTGGCGGTGGTGGAATCGGTCTCCAAGCTGATAGCGGCCGGAGCGTCCTTTGAGGACGTATATCTGTCCTTCCAGGAGTATTTTGCCAAGCCCGGCCAGGACCCGGTCCTGTGGGGCGACCCTTTCGCGGCCCTTCTGGGGGCTTTCCGGGCCCAGATGGGGCTGGGAGTGGCAGCCATTGGAGGCAAGGATTCTATGTCCGGCACCTTTGAGGACCTGACCGTCCCGCCCACGCTGGTGAGCTTTGCCGTAACCACGGGAAAAACAGGGGAGATCGTCTCCGGCCAGTTCAAGGGCCCGGGGCACGCCGTCGTTCTTCTCCGGCCCGAGACGGACGAACAGGGCCTGCCTGTGGCGGAGAGCCTGAAGGCCCTGTTTGAGAGAGTGCATGCTCTCACTGCCTCCGGAAAGGCGCTGGCGGTCTATACGCCTGCCTATGGGGGCGTGGCGGAGGCCGTTCTGAAAATGTGTATAGGCAACGGCGTGGGCTTCGCCTATGAGCCGGATATTTCCCGGGAAACGGTGTTTGGCTATAACTACGGCGCCTTTATCGTGGAGCTGGCGGAGAGCGCCGGGCCGGATGATCCGGTCCTGGGCCGCACTGTGGCGGAGGGCGTCATCAGCCGGGGCGGGCAGGAGCTGTCCCTGGCGGAGCTGCAAAAGAGCTATGAGGACAAGCTGGAGCCGGTGTATCCCTGCAACATCCCCAGTGAGGGCGCGGAAATCCCCGCTTTTACCTATCGGGCCTCCGGCCGGCCGGCCCCCGCTGTGGCTGCGGTGAAGCCGAAGGTGCTGATCCCGGTATTCCCCGGCACCAACTGTGAGTATGATACCGCACGGGCCTTGGCGGACGCCGGCGCGGACCCGGAAACATTCATCGTCACCAACCTGACGGCGGAACATATCGCCCGGTCCACGGAGAGGTTCGCCAGGTCCCTGACGGACGCCCAGATGGTGTTCATCCCCGGCGGCTTCTCCGGCGGCGATGAACCGGACGGCTCCGGCAAATTCATCACCGCCTTCTTCCGCAGCGCCGCTGTCAAGGCGGGGGTAGAGGATCTGCTGGACAGGCGGGGCGGCCTGATGGCCGGCATATGCAACGGCTTCCAGGCGCTTATAAAGCTGGGACTCGTGCCCTATGGGAGGATTATTGACACGGACGAGAGCTGTCCCACCCTGACCTTCAACGCCATCGGCCGGCACCAGTCCCGTCTGGTCCGTACCCGCATCGCCTCCAACAAATCCCCGTGGCTTGCCAATACCATCCCCGGCGAGATATATACCGTGCCTGTCTCTCACGGCGAGGGCCGCTTCCTGGCATCGGACGAGCTGATCGCCCGGCTGGCCGCTAACGGCCAGATCGCCACCCAGTATGTGGACCTGGAGGGACGACCCGCCGATGATGTGCGCTTCAATCCCAACCACTCCGCCTGCGCCATTGAGGGCATCACGTCCCCGGACGGACGGGTGTTCGGGAAAATGGGGCACTCGGAGCGCGTCGGTGCGAGCCTCTACAAGAACGTCCCCGGCCGGTATGACATGGGCATGTTCCGGGCGGCGGTCCAATACTTTCACGTAAATTGACAAGGAGGAATCTTTGCTATGGCCCATTATTATAACGAACCTTCTCATACCTTCAGTGAGTATCTGCTCATCCCCGGCTACACTTCGGAGGAGTGTGTGCCCGGCAATATCTCCCTAAAGACGCCGCTGGTCCGGTTCAAAAAAGGGGAGGAGCCCGCCATCTCTTTGAATATACCGCTGACCTCCGCCATCATGCAGTCCGTGTCCAACGACACTCTGGCCATCGCCCTGGCCCGGGAGGGTGGACTATCCTTTATCTACGGCTCCCAGAGCGTGGAGGACGAGGCGGCCATGGTGGCCGGGGTAAAGAACTTCAAGTCCGGCTTTGTGGTCAGCGCCTCCAACGTCACCCCTGACAATACCCTGGGTGACATCCTGGCGCTCAAAAAGAAGAACGGCTTCTCCACCGTTGCCGTCACAGACGACGGCGGCGCCAATGGACGGCTTTTAGGCATCGTCACCGGCCGGGACTACCGCGTCAGCCGCATGACGGAGGATATCCTGGTGAAGGATTTCATGACGCCTCTGGAAAAGTTGGTCACCGCCCCGGAAGGCACCACCCTCAAGGAGGCCAACGATATCATCTGGGATCACAAGCTCAACAGTCTGCCCATCGTGTCTGTGGACGGCCGACTGCAATACTTCGTGTTCCGCAAGGATTATGCCAACCACAAAAATTATCCCGATGAGCTGCTGGATCATGAAAAGCGCCTTCTGGTGGGGGCTGGCATCAACTCCCGGGATTATGCCCAGCGGGTCCCCGCCTTGGTGGAGGCCGGCGCGGACGTGCTGTGCATCGATTCCTCGGAGGGCTATTCCTGCTGGCAGAAGTACACCATCGACTGGATACGGGAGCGCTACGGCAACAGCGTGAAGGTGGGTGCCGGCAATGTGGTGGACGCCGAGGGCTTCCGGTTCCTGGCTGAGGCCGGGGCGGACTTCGTGAAGGTGGGCATTGGCGGCGGCTCCATCTGCATAACCCGGGAGACCAAGGGCATCG
>CAZVRP010000123.1:0-3295 GCA_964630255.1 uncultured Oscillospiraceae bacterium
GTGGAAAGCGCCGGCCATGAAGGGGTTGTCCTCCACGGCGTTGCAGAAGACCACCAGCTTGGCGCAGCCGATGCTGCCGCGGTCGGCGGTGGCAGCCGCCGTTTTCTTCACGATACCGCCCATGGCCGCCACGGCGTCCATGTTGATGCCGGCCCTGGTGGAGCCCACGTTCACACTGGCGCACACCAGCTCCGTCTCCGCCAGGGCCCGGGGGATGCTCTCCATGAGCCGCCGGTCTCCATCGGTGAGGCCCTTGTGTACCAGAGCGGAGAATCCGCCGATGAAGTCCACGCCGCAGTTCCGGGCGGCCCTGTCCATGGCCATGGCTACCGGGGTATAGTCCCGGGCGTCGGATGCCTGGGCCACCATGGCGATGGGGGTCACGGAGATGCGCTTGTTGACGATGGGGATGCCCAGCTCCGCCTCGATGCCCTTGGCCGCGCCAAGCAGATTCCCCGCCCGCCGGCATATCTTGTCATAGACCCGGCGGGCGCAGGCGTCGATATCCGGGTGAGCGCAGTCCAGAAGATTGACGCCCATGGTGACGGTGCGGATATCCAGATGCTGGTTGTCCAGCATGTCGATGGTCTGAAGTATATCAAATGTATTGAGCATAGGATCAGCCTCACAGAGCTTGCATTCAAGCGACTAGATTTTGTGCATGGCGTCGAAGATGTCCTCCCGCTGGATACGGATGTCCAGCCCCAGCTTCTGCCCGCCCCGGGTCAGGGTGTCCTGGATTTGTTCGAAGGTCAGGTCGGAGGTGGCCGTGTCCACCAGGGTCACCATGGTGAATATGCCGTCCATGATGGTCTGGCTCAGATCCAGCACATTCACCTTCATGCCGGCCAGCAGGGTGCATACGTCGGCTATGATGCCGATGCGGTCCTTGGAAAATACGGATACGATGGCTTTCATAGGGTTCTCCTTTTTATACGATCTCAACAACGGTCAGCGTGTCTCCCGATACGGTGAAGCGCACGTCGAGGTTCAGATAGTTGAATCCATAGCGCCGGGAGCTGTCGTCTATATAGGCCGGACGGGGGTCCTGGGCCAGCAGGCCGATAAGGGCGTCCCGCCTGTCCGGCGGTATCCGCGCCAGAAGCGCGGGGGGAAAATCCACCTTCAGGGCGCGGTCCGGCACATCCCCGGCAAAGCCCCCGGATGCCTGGGGCCGGCAGTCGGTGAAGGGCAGATAGGGCTTCACATCATAGACGGGCGTGCCGTCCATCATATCGGCCCCGGCCACGATGAGCACCGGCCCCAGCTTCTCATCCCGCTCCAGCCTCACAAGCTCCACGCAGGACAGACCCAGGGCGTTGGGCCGGTAGGGGGACCGGGTGGCGAACACCCCCATCCGCCGGTTGCCGCCCAGCCGGGGAGGCTTCACCGTGGCGGCCCATTCGTCCCGCCGGTTGGCGGAGAAGCCCCAGATGAGCCACAGATGGGAAAAGCCCTCCAGCCCGCGGAAGGCCGCCGGGTCCCGGTACCGGGGCTCGAACACGATCCGTCCCGCAAGGGCCTCCACCAGTCCGCTCTGCCGGGGCAGGCCGAATTTGGTGGGCAAATCCGTCTCGATATGGGCGATGGGGCCGATCATCCGCCGCTCCGCCAGCATAGGTCCGCCCTCCTCACATAAAAAGCTATAATGACGGCATGCGCTGTCATTATAGCATAGTTTTTTCCGTCAGGGAACAGAGGATCTCCTTATTCCGTGCTGTTTCCGGCCACCAGGCCCACGTTCTCGGAGTCCTCGGCCAGCTCCAGGATATCGCTGCGCAGGGCGGCCATGGCGTCGCCGTCGCAGGCGTAGTTGACGCCCACCATCTGCTGGACGGTATCGCCCATAAAATACACGATGGGGCCGGACATATCGGACAGGGTCACGGAAACGGTGATCGTATCGCCGTCCTCCGGAATCTCCTCCACCGCCTCGCCGTCGGCGGTGATATTCATCACCTGTGTCAGGAAGCTGTTCGCCGCCTCGCCGGACAGGGTGATGTAGCCGTGGACGCCGTCGATGGTGAAGTCCACATATATCCCCGCGATGGTCAGGCTCCCGTCGGTCCCGGAGGCCGCGTCCGCCGCCTGCCGGAAGTCCTCCCGCATGCCGTCGATGGTCCCGCCCTCAAACACGGGCAGCGTGCTCTCCGGCAGGATGGTCAGGTAGGGCAGCTCGTCGATGCCCTCCAGCCAGTAGTAGACCGTGCCATAGTCCTGGGAGGCGGTCACCGCCAGGCACCGGTCCGTGAAGGAGAACGTCACGGTGCGGGCGTCCGCCATGGTGAACACATAGTCCGTCACCTGGGTCAGGTCGATGTTCTGGTCCGGACTCATCTCCACCTCGTCCACGGCGGCGTTGGCCAGCAGGGAGAAGACCTGCTCCACCACCGCCGGGTCCTGGGAGGCCAGGGCGGCGCCGCCGTTGATCCGCCGGCCCACGGAGACGGGGGCGCCCCCGTCCTCATAAAATCCATCGGCAAAGGCGCGGATATCGTCGCTGTAATACAGGTCGAACACGTCGAAGCCGTCGTCGTAACCGGGGAACGGGATGTCCCACAGGGCGTCGCCGCCGGAGACGGCATAGCCCCCGGTAAAGGTCTGCAAGGTCCCGTCCGCGAAGGACACGGCGTACTCCGTGCCGTCGTCCATGGTGAGGGTGAACACGGTCCGGCTCTCCCCCTCCGAAGCGGTCCGCGCCTGGCCGGTGACGGTCATGGCCCGCAGAGCGTCGCAGGCGGCGATGATGGATGCCCGGTCAAACACCGGCGAGGCATAGCTGACCGCGCCGCCGGTCACCTCCATGCTCAGGGCGATGGGGGTGTCCTCATAGTAGTTGGCCGCCAGCCGGTCCCAGCCCAGAAACTCGAACAGGGGCCGCTCCTCAAAGCCGCTTTCGGCGGCGGCGTCCGTCTCCGCGCCGGACGTATCCGTCTCCGCGGCCTGGCCGGGCGCGGCCGCGTCCGTTCCCGGCATGATGCTCACGAACTGCCCGCAGCCGGCCAGACAAAGGCACAGCAAAAGGGCCGGGACGGCCGCCCATAGTCTTTTCATATATCTCATCGTTCCCTCCTGGCAGTCGAGTGTTGCCGAAATACAGTATATCACGGTCAGTATAGCATAGTGTCGCGGATTTGTAAAAGCGTCCGCGCCGGAAGAAAACGTGTCGCGCAGTTGAGTCCCTGGGTGATGGAGCTTGCTTCTCAAAGAGTAAAGGCGCGTTTGTGGCGGCATATATCCGGGCTGTCCCGTCATTCACTAATGAGACAGCCCCTTACAGTTTCTTTTACTTTGT
>CAZVRP010000124.1:0-3271 GCA_964630255.1 uncultured Oscillospiraceae bacterium
CAGGTGGACCCGGACGCCCTCATCGAGGACATCACCGTGGGCATGCAGCAGCGCACGGAGATCTTGAAGATGCTGTACCGGGAAAATGAGATACTCATCTTCGACGAGCCCACCGCCGTGCTGACTCCCCAGGAGATCGATGAGCTCATGCAGATCATGAAAAACCTGGCCGCCGAGGGAAAAAGCATCCTGTTCATCTCCCACAAGCTGGGGGAGATCATGGCGGTGGCGGACCGGTGCACCGTGCTGCGCAAGGGCAAGTACATCGGCACCGTGGAGACGAAGGACACCACCCCGGAGGAGCTGTCCGCCATGATGGTGGGCCGGAACGTGAACTTCCATGTAGAGAAGGGCCCCGCCCACCCCGGCGAGGTGGTGCTGGACGTCCGGGACATGACCGTGGCCAGCAAGCTCCACAACAACAACGCCGTCAAGGGTGTGTCCCTAAAGGTCCGGGCCGGAGAGATCGTCTGCATCGCCGGCATCGACGGCAACGGCCAGACGGAGTTCGTCTACGGCCTCACGGGCCTGGAGCCCCTGGCCGGCGGCCATATCGAGCTGTGCGGCCGGGACATCACCAAAGCGACTATCCGCAAGCGCTCCGTCTCCGGCATGAGCCACATCCCCGAGGACCGGCATAAGCATGGCCTGGTGCTGGACTATACCCTGGAGGACAATATGGTGCTCCAGCGGTATTTTGAGCCGGAGTTCACCAACAGAGCGGGCTTTTTGAAGCGGGGCCCCATCCGGGCATACGCGGAAAAGCTCATTGAGCAATACGACGTCCGTTCCGGTCAGGGACCCGTCACCCCCGCCCGGGCCATGTCCGGCGGCAACCAGCAGAAGGCCATCGTGGCCCGGGAGATCGACAAAAACCCGGAGCTGCTCGTGGCGGTCCAGCCCACCCGGGGCCTGGATGTGGGCGCTATCGAGTACATCCACAAGAAGCTGGTGGCTCAGCGGGACGCCGGCAAGGCGGTGCTGCTGGTGAGTCTGGAGCTGGACGAGGTCATGGACGTGCCCGACCGTATCCTGGTGATGTATGAGGGCGAGATCGTGGGCGAGCTGGACCCGAAGACCACCACCCAGGAGGAGCTGGGCCTGTATATGGCCGGCGCCAGGAGAGACGAGGTGAGCGCATGAAGAAAAATATCCTGAAGCACCCGGCCGTGCAGTCGCTGATCGCCTCGCTGCTGTGCATCGTGCTGGGCCTGTTCATCGGCTTTGTGGTGCTGCTGTTCATCAATCCCGCCGGGGCGGCCGGGTCCATCCTGGCAGTCATCAAGAACTTCCTGAACGCCTCCCGCGCCAGTATGCGGATGAAGTACTTCGGCAATACCCTTGTGAAGACGGCTCCCCTGCTGATGTGCGCTTTGAGCGTGCTGTTCGCCTATAAGGTGGGCCTTTTCAACATCGGCGCCGCCGGCCAGTTCGTGGTGGGCAGCTGCGCCTGCCTGTACGCGGCCCTTGGCTGGGGCTGGAGCTGGCTGCCCTGCATGCTGCTGGCCCTTGTCGTGGGCGCGGTGTACGGGGCCATCGTGGGCCTCTTGAAAGCCTACTGCAACGTCAACGAGGTCATCTCCGGCATCATGCTCAACTGGATCGGCCTGTATACCGCCAACATGCTGCTGACCAGCGTCAAGGAGCCCACCAGCCCCTACACCCTGCACATGGAGAGCGAGGCGCCCCAGGCGCTGCTCCCCTCCCTGGGGCTGGATAAGCTGTTCAACAACAACCGGTATGTGACCATCGCCATCCCTCTGTCCATCATCCTGGCCATCGTCATCATGGTCCTGCTGGACAAGACCAAGCTGGGCTATGAGCTCAAGGCCACCGGCAACAACAAAAACGCCGCCAAATACGCCGGTATGGCGGAAAAGCGGAATATCATCCTGACCCTGGCCATCGCCGGCGCGCTGGCGGCCCTGGCCGGCTCGTTCCTGTATCAGACTGACTATGAGCAGTGGTCCTGTTCCCAGTCCAGCGTCCCCGGCATGGGCTTCAACGGCATCGCCGCCGCGTTCCTGGGCGGCCTGAATCCCATCGGCGCCATCTTCGCATCCTACTTCATCCAGCATATCACCAACGGCGGCGCCTATGTGGATCTGACCATGTACTCCTCCCAGATCTCCGATCTGATCTCGTCCATCATCATATATCTCTGCGGCTTCGTGCTGTTCATCAAATACGCCATCAACAGCGGCATCGCCAGGAGCGAGGAGAAAAGGGCAAAAAAGGCGATCGCCGCGGGCTTGGACGGGCAGGCTGAGAAAGGAGGCGAGGACTGATGCTGCTTCTGATCCAATATACCCTGGTTTTTGCCTCGGTGCTGATGCTGGTGGCCCTGGGCGGCTGCTTTTCTGAGCACTCCGGCATCATCAACCTGGGCCTCGAGGGCATCATGGTCCTGGGTTCCCTGGGCGGCGCGCTGGTGATGCGGCTGTTCCCGGCCCTGCCCCCCTTCGCCATGGTGATGTCGGTGCTGCTGGGCGCCATCGTGTTCGGCGTGATCTACTCGGCGCTGCTGGGCGTGGCCTGCATCAACTTCAAGGCGGACCAGACCATCGTGGGCACCGCCATGAACATGCTGGGCACCGCCGCAGCCACCGTGTTCGTCAAGGCTATGAACACCGCCGCCAATCCCGACGACGTTTCCTCCTCCATCCAGTACATCGAGCCGAAAAAGAGCTTCCTCGTCAATATCGGCGGGTTTGAGTTCAACTGGTTCATGCTCATCGCCGTCATCGCCCTGGCGGCGGCCTATGTGGTGCTTTACAAGACCAAGTTCGGCCTGCGGCTCATGGCCTGCGGCGAGCACCCCCAGGCGGCGGACAGCGTGGGCATCAACGTGTATAAGATGCGTTGGTCCGGTGTGCTGATCTCCGGCATTTACGGCGGCCTGGGCGGCATCTGCTACATCATGGTGAGCGCCTCCGAGTGGAAGTTTGAAAACGGCGTGGCCGGCTTCGGCTTCCTGGCGCTGGCAGTGATGATCTTCGGCCAGTGGAAGCCCCTGCGCATCGCCCTGGCGGCGCTGCTGTTCGGCCTGTTCCGGGCTCTCAGCAACGTGTACAGCGGCATCGATTTCCTGTACGCGCTGAACATCCCCAGCACCGTATACAACATGATGCCCTACATCGTGTCTCTGATCGTGCTGGCGTTCACATCCAAGAACTCCCGCGCTCCCAAGGCCGAGGGCATACCCTACGACAAGGGGCAGCGATAGCCCTTTATCAAGAGCCGGCGCCGGATGACCGGCGCCGGATTTTTA
>CAZVRP010000125.1:0-3106 GCA_964630255.1 uncultured Oscillospiraceae bacterium
TTAAAAAAAGGCAAAAAGAACTTCCTGTTCGCACAGACGTTGGCGATAACCGCCCCCCGGACGCCCGGCGACCATACCTGTTATCGCAGCCGCAGGACCATCTGCACCGCCGTGACGCCGTCCGGCTTCCGGACCAGAAAATGGAACCCCTCGTCATCCCGCCGGCGATAGACGCTCAGCGTCTCCCCCTCCCTGCAGGCCGCGCTGTAGGCGATCTCTGCCTCGGCGACATCCAGTTCCTCCAGCTCCGCCACGGTGAACGTGCCCATGAGCATGCGGACATAAGCCACATTGTTCATGTGCCGCCCCGTGTCGAGATCCCGGGTGCCAACGGTGTATGCAGTGAGCAGATTTTTCTCCTCCGCCTTTTCCTTGAACCGGGTGAAGGGGCCGTCGCACACCCGGTCCGGCAGGGGCGCCATCTCCACAGGATAGCCATAGGCTTCGTTTTTCAGCACCCGGCCCGTGTCGATATCCTGTGCCACCCACTCCGTGCGGCCCTCCGCAAGCACCTCGCCGCCCATAGTCAGCGTATAGAACCGGTCGCACTTCACTGCCCCCGGCTTGCCCGGCCAGGTTTTGACCCGGACCCTGTCCTGCAGGCCCGGCACCCGATAGATGCGCACCCTCGTCCGTACCGCCAGCCAGAAGGCCCGGTGAGCCAGCATATTCTCATAGCCCACATCGATATACTCCGCATGCTCCGCTGCCAGGTCCATGAACAGGTCGAAAAGCCCCGCCACAGACAGCTTACCCCGAAAATCCAGCTTGCTCGTCAGCAGGACCTCTTCCTTCTCCAAATAATTTTGCATATACGTTCTCCTCTTATAAAAACCGGCCCCCGCCAATAGGGAGCCGGCGACTTTTTGGGCCGTTCAATCGTTCCAGATCGTTATCTCGCCCGTCTCGCGGGTCCTGTTCAGATCGATGAGCCGCTGATTGGACGAACCCCGAAAACGGAGGCTGATGTCCTTGAGCCGGGCCACAAAGGGACCGTCTACCAGAACGTCGATCATCCCAAGCATCTCATCTGTCACCTCGCACCGAGGGGGACTCCCGTCCCGCAGCAGGTCTTCATACAAATAGCCGGTGAACGCCCATACGCTCTTGCGCGGATACCGCTCCCGCACGCATCGCAGAAACGGCGTCAGCACCCTTTGGTTCGTCGGCTCGAAGGGGTCCCCGCCCAGGAGCGACAGGCCGTTGATATACGACGGCTCCAGCATCTTCAAAAGGCGGATCTCCGTCTCTCCTGTAAAGGGCTCGCCATAGTGGAAATCCCAGGTCTCCGGCTGAAAACATCCATCGCACCGGTTGGTGCAGCCGGAGACGAACAGGCTCACCCGCACACCGATCCCGTTGGCGATATCACAGTTTTTTATCTGTCCGTAATGCATGATCTTACAGGTGCAGGACCCGGTCTTTGATCTCCTGTGTGCGGCCCTGATTCCAGAACTGCGTGCCGATATAGCCGCATGTGCGCCGGGCCACGTTCATCTTGTCCTGGTCGGTGTTGCCGCAGCGGGGGCACCGCCAGATGAGCTTGCCGTCGTCCTCAACGATCTCGATCTCTCCATCCCAGCCGCACACCTGGCAGTAGTCGCTCTTGGTGTTCAGCTCAGCGTAAATGATGTTGTCATAGATGAACCTCATGACCTGCAGCACAGCTTCCAGGTTGTTCTGCATGTCCGGCACCTCCACATAACTGATGGCTCCGCCGGGGGAAAGGTGCTGGAACTGGGCCTCGAACTTGAGTTTGGTGAACGCGTCAATCTCCTCCGTCACATGGACGTGATAGGAGTTGGTGATATACCCCTTGTCGGTGATGCCCTTGATGATGCCGAAACGCTTTTGCAGGCACTTGGCGAACTTGTAGGTAGTGGACTCCAGAGGCGTACCGTACAGGGAGAAGTCGATGTTATGCTGCTCCTTCCATCTCTTGCAGGCGGCGTTCATATACTGCATGATCTCCAGAGCGAAGGGCGTGGCGGAGGGATCCGTATGGCTCTTGCCGGTCATATACTTCACGCACTCATACAGCCCCGCGTAGCCCAGGGAAATGGTGGAGTAGCCGTTGTACAGCAGTTTGTCGATGGGCTCGCCCTTCTGCAGGCGGGCCAGGGCGCCGTACTGCCACAGGATGGGGGCCGCGTCGGAGAGGGTTCCCTTCAGCCGCTCATGGCGGCACATCAGCGCCCGGTGACACAGCTCCAGCCGCTCATCGAATATTTTCCAGAATTTTTCCAGGTCTCCGCCGGAGGACAGGGCCACGTCCGGCAGATTGATAGTGACCACGCCCTGGTTGAACCGGCCGTAATACTTGTGCTTGCCCGGCTCATAGTTTCCTGCGTTGGCTATATTGCCAATGCCGGCGTCAGTGAAGCGATCCGGCGTCAGGAACGAGCGGCAGCCCATGCAGGTGTACACATCACCCTTCAGTTCCAGCATCTTCTTCTCGGAGATGTAGTCTGGGACCATCCGCTTGGCGGTGCACCTGGCCGCCAGCTTGGTCAGGTAATAGTACGGGCTTCCCTCGTCCACATTGTCCTCTTCCAGGACATATATGAGCTTGGGGAACGCCGGGGTCACCCAGATGCCCTGCTCGTTCTTCACGCCCTGATAGCGCTGCTGGAGCGTCTCCTCTATGATGATAGCCAGGTCCTTCTTCTCCTGCTCGCTCTTGGCCTCGTTCAAATACATGAACACGGTGACAAAGGGGGCCTGTCCGTTGGTAGTCAGCAGCGTCACCACCTGGTACTGGATGGTCTGCACACCCCGGCGGATCTCCTCCCGCAGACGCTTTTCCACAATCTCATCCACCTGCTCCTGGGACGGGATGACGCCCAGCGTGGTGACCTCGTCCCGGACGACGGCGCGGATCTTCTCCCGGCTCACCTGGACAAATGGCGCCAGGTGGGCCAGGGAGATGGACTGCCCGCCGTACTGGTTGGAGGCCACCTGGGCCACGATTTGGGTGGCGATGTTGCAGGCGGTGGCAAAGCTGTGGGGACGCTCGATGAGGGTGTCGGTGATAACGGTGCCGTTTTGGAGCATATCCTCCAGATTGACCAGGTCGCAGTTGTGCATGTGCTGGGCATAGTAGTCG
>CAZVRP010000126.1:0-2912 GCA_964630255.1 uncultured Oscillospiraceae bacterium
CCTCCCGGCGCATGAAGGAGCCGGGGATGCGGCCTACGGCGTAGAGCTTCTCGTTGAAGTCCACGGCGAGGGGGAAGTAGTCGATGCCGTCCTTGGGCCGGGCGGAGGCGGTCACGGTGCACAGCACGGTCGTGTCGCCGTACTGGGTCAGAACGGCGGCGTTGCACAGCTCCGCCATGCGGCCCACCTCCATTTTCAGGGGCCGGCCGCAGAAGTCCATCTCCCAGCGGTGGAGATTGTCGAATGTCTTGTGTTTGATGATCATTTGTTCTTTCCTTTCATCCATCCAAATTCTATCCAGAAAATCCGCTCGGGGCGGAATCGCTGTCAAACATAGAAAATCGGGGGGACATATAAACTTGTCCCCCCGAAAAAACCTTCATACCCCTCAGAATAAGTGATGTCTCACTTACGGATGCCAAGCTTGGCGATGATGGCGCGGTAGCGCTCGATGTCGTTTTTGGCCACATAGTCCAGCAGACGGCGGCGCTTGCCGATCATCTTGAACAGGCCCATACGGCTGTGGTTGTCCTTCTTGTGCACCTTCAGATGCTCGGTGAGCTGATTGATTCGCGCTGTGAGGATGGCGATCTGGACCTCCGGGGAGCCGGTGTCGCCCTCGTGGGTCTTGTTGTCTTCGATGATAGCGGTCTTCTGTTCCTTGGTGATCATGGTATTTGCCCTTCCTTTCGGTTTTACTAGACCCTGCGTCTGAGTGGGGGGCTGCGCCCCGGACCAAGAACCGCGGGTTCCCAAGCTGTACGACTATATCACAGAATGACCCGTTTGTCAAAAAATATTTGCCGGACCATGGCGTATTTTTATTTCCGGTGCTCGCTTTTCATGCGCTTTTCGTGGTTGAGGATGCTTTTGCGCAGGCGAAGATGCTCCGGGGTGACCTCCAAAAGCTCGTCGTCGGCCATAAATTCCAGACACTGCTCCAGGCTCATCTGCCGGGGCGGGATCAGGCGCAGCGCCTCGTCGGAGCCGGAGGCGCGGGTATTTGTCAGGTGCTTGGACCGGCACACGTTCACCACGATGTCCTCTTTCTTGGGACTCTCTCCCACGATCATGCCGGCGTACACCGCCGTGCCGGGGCCGATGAACAGCGCCCCCCGGTCCTGGGCGTTCCACAGGCCGTATGCCACCGCCTCGCCGGTCTCAAAGGCCACCAAAGAGCCGGTGCCGCGCCGCTTCACCTCTCCCTTGAGGGGCGCGTAGCTGTCGAACACCGAGGCCATGATGCCCTCGCCCCGGGTGTCGGTCAAAAACTCGCTGCGATAGCCGAAAAGACCCCGGGTGGGCACCAGAAACTCCAGCTTCATCCGCTGGCCCACAGGGGTCATCTGGATGAACTCGCCCTTGCGCTGGCCCAGCTTCTCCATCACCGAGCCCACGCATTCCCCGGGCACGTCCAGCACCACCCGCTCCATGGGCTCGCATTGTCTGCCATCGATGGTCCTGAAAAGCACCCGGGCCGGGGACACCTGGAACTCATAGCCCTCCCGGCGCATGGTCTCGATGAGGATGGACAGATGCATCTCTCCCCGCCCGGCCACGTTGAAGGCATCGGTGGTATCCGTTTCCGTCACCCGCAGCGATACGTCCTTCAGCGTCTCCTGCTCCAGGCGCTGGCGGATGTTCCGGCTGGTGACCCATTTGCCCTCCCGGCCGGCGTAGGGGCTGTCGTTCACGGAAAAGGTCATCTCGATGGTGGGGGCGGATATCTTCACAAAGGGCAGGGGCTCGGGGGCCTCTGGGGCGCAGATGGTGTCCCCGATGGTCACGTCCCCGATGCCGCTCATGGCTATGATGCTGCCTGCGCCGGCCTCTGTCACCGCCTGGCGGCCCAGAGGCTCATATTCATAGAGACTCACCGCCTTGGCCCTGCGGACCGGACGCTCGCCGTGGTAGTCGCAGACTGTGATCTCCTGGTTCTGGCGTATGGAGCCCCGCTCGATGCGGCCGATGGCGATACGGCCAACATAGTCGTTGTAGTCCAGGGAGCTGACCAGCATCTGGAAGGGCTCGTCCATCCGGCGCTCCGGGGCCGGGATATAGTTCACGATAGCGTCGAACAGAGGCGTCAGGTCGGCGCCCTCGATCTCGGGACTGACGGAGCATGTGCCCTGCCGGGCGGAGGCGAACAGCATGGGGCTGTCCAGCTGCTCGTCGGTACAGCCCAGGTCCATCAAAAGCTCCAGCACCTCGTCGATGACCTCATAGACCCGCTGGTCCGGCCGGTCGATCTTGTTGACCACAACGATTACCTTGTGGCCCAGCTGGAGGGCGTGCTCCAGCACGAACCGGGTCTGGGGCATAGGTCCCTCGGCGGCGTCTACCAGCAGAAGCACGCCGTTGACCATCTTCAGGATGCGCTCCACCTCGCCGCCGAAATCGGCATGCCCCGGAGTATCGACGATATTGATTTTGTAATCCCTGTAGTGGACGGAGGTATTTTTTGCCAGGATGGTAATGCCGCGCTCCCGCTCCAAATCGCCGGAGTCCATCACGCGCTCCACCGTGGCCTGGTTGTCACGGTAGATACCGCCCTGCTTCAGCATTTCGTCCACCAGAGTTGTCTTGCCGTGGTCAACGTGGGCGATGATTGCAATGTTTCTGATTTTATCTTGCGACGCCATAAACCGGTCTCCTTTTTTGCATTGGATATTCTTTACATTCAATAATAGAATATAGCACATTGCTGAAAGAAATGCAATATTTTTGTTTTTAATGGTTGCCGGGCATGCCTTAAAACTCCCCAAAAACAGTCGTTTTTGGGGAGTTTATTTCAATCTTATGTTCCGCCGACGGAGTAGATCCCGGCCGCCTCAAGGGCTATCAGCACGATTACGGCAAGCAATGCCGCCACGCTGATCCAGAGGATGATGTTCACATGCTTCAAAGAAAGA
>CAZVRP010000127.1:0-2520 GCA_964630255.1 uncultured Oscillospiraceae bacterium
TGTTATGACGAGAGAATACATAAAAGCCCGGCGGGAGGTCATCGCCAAAAACTTCCCCCGGCTGAACGACCGGCAGCGAGAGGCCGTCATGGCCACGGAGGGGCCGCTGCTCATCCTGGCCGGGGCCGGCAGCGGCAAGACCACCGTGCTCATCAACCGGGTGGCCAACATCATGAAATACGGCCGGGCCTCGGACACGGAGGATCTGCCCCCGGACGCGGACGCCGAGAAGCTGGATGTCATGCGCCGGTACCTGGCTGGGGACGAGAGCGTCCGCCGCCAGGCGGAGGAGGCTGCGGCCTGTGAGCCCGTGGCCCCCTGGCAGATACTGGCCATCACCTTCACCAACAAGGCCGCAGGAGAGCTGAAAGGCCGCCTCACAGCCATGCTGGGTCCGGCTGCGGAGGATATCTGGGCCAGGACCTTCCACTCCGCCTGCGTGCGCATCCTGCGCCGGGAGGCGTCCCGCCTGGGCTATCCCGATGGCTTCACCATCTACGACACCGCCGACAGAACGGCGGTGATGAAGCGCATCATCAAGGAGCAGAACAAGGACGAGAAGATGTATCCGCCCCGATGGGTGCTGGACCGCATCGACCGGGCGCGGGACCGCCTCCAGTCCCCGGAGGATTTCGCCGAGGAGGCGGAAAAGAGCGGGGATATCCGGCTCCGAGGTGTGGCGGCACTCTATAGGGACTATGCCCGCCGGCTGAAAGAGGCCGGGGCCATGGACTTTGACGATCTTTTGTACAACACCGTGCGGCTGTTGCGGGAGTTTAGCGAGGTGCGGGAGCATTATCAGCGGAAGTTCCGCTACATCCTCATCGATGAGTACCAGGACACCAACAATCTCCAGTACATGATGGCTACCCTCCTGGCGGGGGGCCACAGGAACATCTGCGTGGTGGGGGACGATGACCAGTCCATCTACGCCTTCCGGGGCGCCACCATCGAGAACATTCTGTCCTTCGAGGACCAGTACAAGGACGCCCGCGTCATCCGTCTGGAACAAAATTACCGCTCCACAGGGCATATCCTGGACGCCGCCAACAGCGTGGTGGCCAATAACCATGGCCGGAAGGGGAAGAAACTCTGGACAAAGGCCGGAGACGGGGACCGGATCTGCCTGTACGTGGCGAAAAACGAGGAGGACGAGGCCCAGTATGTGGTCCGCCAGGTGCTCCAGGCGGTGGACCGGGGGGACAATCTGCGGGACCACGCAGTGCTGTACCGCCTGAACGCTCAGTCCCGGGCCCTGGAGCAGGCGTTTCTGCGTCACGGCATCCGGCCCCGGATCGTGAAGGGAAACCCCTTCTTCGAGCGGGCGGAGATCAAGGACCTGATGGCCTATTTTTTTGTGCTTCTCAATCCGGCGGACGATCTGCGCCTGACCCGGATCATCAACGTCCCGGCCCGGGGCATCGGCGCCACCACCGTGGAGCGGGTCCGGGCCATCGGGGCGGAAAACGGCCTGCCCCTGTTCACGGTCATCTCCATGGCCGATACCTTCCCGGAACTGGGCCGGGCGGCGGAAAAGCTCAAATCCTTCGCCGCCATGATGAACGAGCTGTCCGCCATGGCCGGGGCCGGAGGGCTGGAGGCGCTGTATGACGCCCTGCTGGAAAAGACTGGCTACGCCCGGGTGCTGGAGGCCAGTCATACGGACGAGAGCATGAACCGGCTGGAAAACGTCCGGGAGCTGAAAAGCTTCATCGCCACCCATGTGCACCAGAGCGGGGACGATACCCTGGCGGGCTTCTTGGACGAGGTGAGCCTGTATACCGACCTGCAGAACATGGACGCAGACGAGAACACCGTCACCCTCATGACCATCCACTCCGCCAAGGGCCTGGAGTTTCCCACAGTGTTCATCGTGGGCATGGAGGAGGGAGTGTTCCCCTCCCAGCAGGCCATCGGCGAGGCAGCCCAGATGGAGGAGGAGCGGCGGCTGGCCTATGTGGCCATCACCCGGGCCAAGAAGCGGCTTTTCATCACCAGCGCCCGACAGCGGATGGTATTCGGCCAGACGGCCTCCCATCGGGTGAGCCGCTTCGTGGACGAGATACCCCCCGAGCACATTGACCGGCCCTATGCGGACCTGGGCCCCCGGACGGCCTGGTTCGATTTTGACGACGTGCCCGAGGAGGACGCAGGCCGGCAGGCCGGCAGGAGCGAGGCCCCCCGGAGCGGCGGCCGGACGCCGTCGGTCCGGGACTGGAAGAAGACCCAGAAAAAGACATTGGCCCCGCTCGGGCCGAAAAAGGCGGAGCCGGCGGTCGATTTCGCCGTGGGCGACCGGGTAGAGCACAGCGCCTTCCATCAGGGTACCATCGTAAAAATGACCCCCATGGGCGGGGATGCCCTGGTGGAGATCGAGTTCGACGGTCCGGGACTGAAACGGCTCATGCTCAAGGCCGCCGCCCGGTATATGAAAAAGATCTGAGTGAATGCGTGCGGACTTTTCACCGACCACGGGGATTGCCGCCTCAGTCAGAGAATCAATTCCCGCAACAAGGAAAA
>CAZVRP010000128.1:0-2452 GCA_964630255.1 uncultured Oscillospiraceae bacterium
GGACAGGGGACTTATGCATTGTGCCGGGCTGTCGGCCATGTCAAACAAACAGAGCGTTTGCTTGCGGGTCATACCAGCTCGATGACCGCCATCTCCGCAGCGTCGCCCCGGCGGGGACCGACGCGGGTGATTCGGGTATAACCGCCGTTGCGGTCGGCATACTTCACCGCCAGGTCGTCAAAGACCTTCTTGGCCACATCCTCCCGGGTGATGAACTTCAGCGCCTGGCGATAGTTGGCCAGGCCCTTCTTCTTCCCAAGGGTGATCATCTTTTCAGCCAGAGGACGGATCTCCTTGGCGCGGGTGATCGTGGTCTCCATGCGGCCGGTATCCAGCAGGTCGGTCACCTGCTGGCGCAGCATAGCCATACGGGCAGCCGTTGGCTTGCCGAGCTTGCGTGTTCCGGGCATTTTCGTTTACCTCCAAAAGTGAGTATCGGCGTTATCGCTGGATCACTTCGCGTCCTCATCGCTGGCCAGGGACAGGCCCATCATCGCCAGCTTCTGGATCACTTCTTCCAGGCTCTTACGCCCAAGGTTGCGGACCTTTATCATCTCATCCTGGGTCTTGGAGACCAGGTCCTCTACCGTATTGATGTTTGCGCGTTTCAAGCAGTTAAAGCTCCGAACGGACAGGTCCAGTTCCTCGATGGTCATCTCCATGACCTTGTCCTTCACGGACTCCGTTTTTTCCACCACCGTGGACCCCATGTTCAGACTCTGGCTGAGATCGGTGAACAGAGCAAAGTGGTCGCACAGAATCTTAGCGCCCAGGCTCACGGCGTCCCGGGGCGTGATGGTCTTGTCGGTCCAAACCTCCAGCGTCAGCTTGTCATAGTCCGTCTGGTTGCCCACGCGGGTGTTTTCCACCGCGTAGTTCACCTTCAGGACCGGTGTATAGATGGAATCTACGGGGATCAGGCCCGCCACTGCCTGCAAGGGCTTGTTCTTCTCCGCCGGCACATAGCCCCGGCCATGGGAGATGGTCAGCTCCATGGAGAGCGACGCATCCGGTCCCAAGGTCGCGATGTGCAGTTCGGGATTCAATATCTCTACCTCGCCGTCGGCCTTGATGTCGCCGGCAGTCACCTCGCACTCGCCGTCCGCCTCAATGTAGACGGTCTTGGGGCCATCCCGGTGGAGGCGGGCGATGAGGCTTTTGATGTTCAGCACGATCTCCGTCACATCCTCCTTGACGCCGGGGATGGTGGAGAACTCATGCTGGACGCCTGCGATCTTGATGGTGGTTACGGCCGTGCCGGGCAGGGAGCTGAGGAGTACCCGCCGAAGGGAGTTGCCGAGAGTCGTTCCATAACCACGCTCCAGCGGCTCCACGACAAATTTGCCGTAGCTCTCATCGGCGGGACTCTCTTCACACTCGATACGCGGCTTCTCGATCTCTATCATGTGTTCATACCCTCCTTCAAAATGTACGCCATGAGGCGTTGCGCGGTGTACAGCTTACCAACTTGTGAGGGTCTTACTTGGAGTACAGCTCAACGATGAGATGCTCCTCGATCGGAAGGTCGATATCCTCCTTGGCAGGAGTACCGGTGACCTTGGCGAGCATATTCCCCGCATCGTAATCCAACCACTTGGGCGGCTGACGGGACGCGTTGTTCTCCACATTGGCCTTGATCTTATCCAGATCGCGGCTGGAGGGTTTGACAGAGATCACCATACCCGGCTTGACCAGGAAGCTGGGGATGTCCACCTTGCGGCCGTTGACGGTAAAATGGCCGTGGTTGATGAGCTGACGGGCCTCGGCCCGGCTCATGGCGAAGCCCAGACGATACACCACGTTGTCCAGCCGTGACTCCAGGATGGACAGCAGGTTCTCGCCGGCCTGGCCGGGACGGCGCTCGGCCATATCAAAATACTTCCGGAACTGGGCCTCCAGAACGCCATAGTACCGCTTGGCCTTCTGCTTCTCGCGCAGCTGCATGCCGTACTCGGAGGTCTTGCTCCGGCCCTGGCCATGCATCCCAGGGGGATAGGGGCGGTTGGAGATGGCGCACTTTTCGGTATAGCACCGGTCGCCCTTCAAAAAGAGCTTCTGGTTCTCACGGCGGCACAGACGGCACACCGCATTGGTATATCTAGCCATGTTTTTTCTCCTCCCTTACATCAGACGCGGCGGCGCTTGGGCGGACGGCATCCGTTGTGGGGGATGGGCGTCACGTCCTTGATCATGGTGACCTCCAGGCCGGCGGTCTGCAGGGCGCGGATGGCGGCCTCACGGCCGCTGCCGGGACCCTTCACGAACACCTCCACAGTCTTCAGGCCGTGCTCCATAGCGGCGCGGGCGGCAGTCTCCGCCGCAGTGGACGCGGCGAACGGGGTGGATTTCCGGCTGCCCCGGAAGCCCATGCCGCCGGCGCTGGCCCAGCTGATGGCATTGCCGTTGGTGTCGGTCACGGTGACCATGGTGTTGTTGAAGGAAGAGCTGATAT
>CAZVRP010000129.1:0-2310 GCA_964630255.1 uncultured Oscillospiraceae bacterium
ATCAGCAGCTTCTTGCCGGTCTGGACCACCTGCTCCAGAATGGGCAGCAGGTCCTGGATGGAGGAAATCTTCTTATCGGTCAGCAGAATCAGAGCGTCGTCCAGAACGGCTTCCATCTTCTCGGTATCGGTGACCATATAGGGGGTGATATAGCCGCGGTCGAACTGCATGCCCTCCACGACCTCGGAATAGGTCTCGGCGGTCTTGGACTCCTCCACAGTGATGACGCCGTTCTGGCTCACCTTCTCCATTGCCTCGGCGATGAGCTTGCCAATGGTCTCGTCCCCGGAGGAGACGGCACCCACCCGGGCGATGTCGCCTGTGCCGGACACGGGCTGGGAGTTGGACTTGATGGCGTCCACGGCGGCCTCGGCGGCCTTGGCGATGCCCCGCTTCATGACCATGGGGTTGGCGCCGGCGGCCAGGTTTTTGAGGCCCTCCCGGATGATGGCCTGGGCCAGGATGGTAGCGGTGGTGGTGCCGTCGCCGGCCACGTCGTTGGTCTTGGTGGAGACCTCCTTGATCATCTGAGCGCCCATGTTCTCAAAGGGGTCGTCCAGATCGATCTCCTTGGCGATGGTCACGCCGTCGTTGGTGATGAGGGGGGAGCCATATTTCTTGTCCAGAACCACGTTCCGGCCCTTGGGACCCACGGTGATCTTGACGGTGTCGGCCAGCTTGTCAACGCCCCGCTGCAGGGCGGTGCGGGCCTCGTCTCCATAGATGATCTGCTTTGCCATGATTCAAATTCCTCCTATTACTGCACGATGGCCAGGATATCTCCCTGGCGGACGATGGTATACTCAACGTCCTCCACCTTCACGGTGGTGCCGCTGTACTTACCCGTGATGATCCGGTCGCCGGCCTTGACTTCCATCTTGACCTCGTTGCCGTCCACCATGCCGCCGGGACCCACGGCCACGACCTCAAATATCTCCGGCTTCTCCTGGGCCGCAGCGGCCAGGAAAATGCCGCTCTTGGTCTTCTCCTCCGCCTCCAGGCGCTTGACGACCACCTTGTCGGCCAACGGTTTCAGTGTCATATTATATTGCCTCCTGTCAATGAATGATATACAGATTTTGGATGTTAGCACTCATTTCTGTCGAGTGCTAACATCGTTATAATACCCTACTTTGCCTTGTTCTTCAACTGGCATAATGCACAAATTTAACTGTAATTTATTGTCAATAATACATATTGAGATAGCACCGGATCATGCCGTTATAGAGCTTCCGGCGCTTTGAGGCGGGGCGGCCGTAAAGCTGTTCGAAGTCCGGTTCGGAGGAGATGATATACTGCTTCCAGCCGTCCAGTCCGCCCAGGGTCCGGCCCATATCCCGGTACAGCTCACGGGCCTGGCTCCGCTCCAGCATCCGCTCCCCATAGGGCGGGTTGCAGATGATGACGCCCCGCTCCCATGGGGCCGGCGCGGTCCGGGCGTCGGCCACGGAAAAGGTGATATCATCGCCCACCCCGGCCCGCCGGGCGTTCTCACGGGCGAGGGCCACGGCTTTCGGGTCGATATCCGAGGCGAAGATGTGATAAGGCCCGGGATACTCCAGGCTCTGGGCCTCCTCCCTGGCCCGCTCCCAGATCCGCTTGGGGACAGCGCCCCAATCCTGGGCGGCGAAGGTCCGGTGCAGGCCCGGGGCCCGGTTGCGGGCCATGAGGGCCCCCTCGATGGGGATGGTGCCGCTGCCGCAGAAGGGGTCCCAGAGGGCATCCTTCCCCCGGTAGCGGGCGAAGCCCACCATGGCCGCCGCCAATGTCTCCCGCAGGGGCGCGGCCACATGGCCCGGCCGGTAACCCCGCTTATACAGCGGCGCGCCGGTGGTGTCCAGGTACAGCTCCGCCTCATCCTTCACGATGGCGAATTGGAGCTGATAGAGCGCTCCCGTCTCCGGCAGCCATCCCGCCATCCCGTATGCCCGTCCCAGGGAGGTGGCGGCGGCCTTCTTGATGATGCGCTGGCAGTCCGGCACGGACCGCAGGGCCGAGTCCAGGCAGTGGCCCTTCACGGGGAACCGCCCGTCCTTCGGGATGAGACCGGCCAGAGGCAGGGCTTTGACGCCCTCGAAAAGCTCGTCAAAGGTCCGGGCCCCGAACCGGCCCAGGCTCAAAAGCACCCGCTCTCCGGTCCGCAGGCGGACGTTGGCCCGGGCGCAGGATACCGCGTTCCCGGAAAACCGCACCCGGCCGTTCTCCGCCCGGACGTTTTCAAGCTCCATTCGCCGAAGCTCATCGGCGCAGGGTCCCTCCAGCCCGAACAGACAGGGCACGGCGAACTCACTCATCCAACGCCCCCACAGT
>CAZVRP010000130.1:0-1802 GCA_964630255.1 uncultured Oscillospiraceae bacterium
CGAATGGCAGCGCGTCCATGAGGGCCAGCCGGTGCCGGAGGAATACCGGGTGATGGCCTATCCCCAGTCGGAAGTGCTGCGGGACGAAACGCAGACCCGGCAGCCGGAAGCCCCCACCGCCGAGGCCCCGGCCCAGCCGCAGGTGATCCCCATTATCCTGAACAGCAAGAACAGCGCCGACCGCATGAAAGAGATCACCGACAAGCTGGAAACCGGCATAATGGACTTGTTTGAAAGTGGCCGGTATCAAGCCTATCTGGACACAATGGCCCGCTTCCACAATTACAGCTTCAACAACACCATCCTGATTGCCATGCAGGGCGGCCAGCTTGTGGCGGGCTACAACAAATGGCGGGATGAATTTCGCCGCAACGTCAAAAAGGGCGAGAAAGGCATCAAGATTTTTGCCCCGGCCCCCTACAAGGTGAAAAAGGAAGTACCGAAGCTGGATGAACAGGGCCAGCCGGTCAAGGACAAGGACGGGAATACCGTCACCGAACAGAAAGAAATCCAAGTCCCGGCGTTCAAGATCGTGTCTGTCTTTGACGTGAGCCAGACCGAGGGCGAACCGCTGCCGCTGTTGGGCGTGGAGGAATTGACCGGCGACGTGGAACGGTATCAGGACTTTTTCAAGGCGCTGGAACAGACTTCCCCCGTCCCGATGGCCTTTGAGGATATTCCGGGCGGTTCCCACGGCTACTACCACCTGACGGAAAAGCGGATCGCCATTCAGGAGAACATGAGCGAGCTGCAAACCCTGAAAACAGCTATCCATGAGATTGCCCACGCCAAGCTCCATGCCATTGACCCGGACGCCCCCGACGCCGAACAGCAGAACCGGCCCGACAGCCGCACCCACGAGGTACAGGCCGAAAGTGTGGCCTATGCTGTCTGCCAGCACTACGGGCTGGACACGTCGGACTATTCCTTTGGCTATGTGGCCGGTTGGAGTTCCGGGCGGGAGCTGTCCGAGCTGAAAGCCTCCCTTGAAACCATCCGAAAAGCAGCCAATGAGTTGATAACGGACATTGACGGCCATCTGGCCCAGCTTCAGCAGGAGCGCGAGGCCCAGCAGGAACAGGAGGCCGTCACGGTTGACGCTACCCCGGAAGCGGAGGCCCCGGCGCAGGCCGAGGAAGAACAGGCCCCGGCCCTTGACCCGGCAGCCGAGCCGCTTGTGACTGTGATATGGAGCGAAAGCCCCCAGCTAAAGGACGGCCAGCAAATGCCGCTGCATGAGGCCGACGCGCTGTTTGCCCGTCTGGATGCAGCATATCCGGCAGAGGCAGGCTATGACAAGACCGCGTTTCGCATTGACTGTATCTTTCAGGGCGAGCCGGACAGCTACGAGGGACGGCAGGATTTTGGAGATAGGGACGGTTCCCTGATCGAACATATCCAGAGCTACCACCAATTTTACGCGCAGGACGAAAACTGGAAGAAGCATGTAATCGCAACAACCGGCATAGAGGGCTGGGAGCAGGACAAGGCCCAGCGGGATATGCTGTTAGGTGAGTTTGTCCCCTATATGAAGCTGCATTGCAACCTTGCCCAAATGGAACAGACGGCGCAGGGCCGTTTACAGTCCGGGGAAAACCTGACGCCGGAGGAAACGGCCTATTTGGGTGCGGTTCTCTCTTATGTGCAGGAGTGCCGCCCCATGCTCAATCAGGGCCAGTATCAGTTGCCGGAGCCGCCGAAACTGGCCGACTTCGACCAGAGCTTGCAGGACTACAAAGCACAGGTACAGGCCGAGATCGCGCAGGAGGCCGCCGCAGCCGGTATGACCGTGGAGGAATATG
>CAZVRP010000131.1:0-1739 GCA_964630255.1 uncultured Oscillospiraceae bacterium
CTGGGCAACATCATCCTGGTCATCGACGAGGTCCACTCCATCGTGGGCGCGGGGGACGCCGAGGGGTCTATGAACGCCGCCAACATCCTCAAGCCCGCCCTCTCCCGGGGGGAGATACAGGTCATCGGCGCCACCACCTTCAGCGAATACCGCAAATACATCGAGAAGGACGCCGCCCTGGAGCGCCGGTTCCAGCCGGTCACCGTGGCAGAGCCCTCCATCGCCGACAGCGTAGAGATACTCAAGGGCGTGCGCAAGTACTATGAGGACTTCCACGAGGTGGATATCTCCGACGAGATGTGCCAGATGGCGGTTACTCTCTCCGAGCGGTATATCACCGACCGGTACCTGCCGGACAAGGCCATCGACCTGCTGGACGAGGCGTGCTCGGATGTGGATCTGAAAAACATGGACACCGCCCGGCGGCTGGAGCTGGAAAAGGAGAACGACGATCTGGAGAAGGAGCGGGAGCTGCTGCTCACGGCGGAGACCGATAACTTTGAGCGTCTGGCTCAGATACGCTCCCGCCAGATGCAGATAGCCGACGAGCTCACCGGCCTGAAGGCCAAGGGCCGTCCAGCCTTGACGGCGGCCAACCTGGCCCGGATCATCGAGCTGTGGACCAAAATACCCGCCAGCAACATCACCGAGGACGAGTTCGGCCGCCTGGCCGCCCTGAACGACCGGCTCAAGGAGCACATCATCGGCCAGGACGAGGCGGTGGACGCGGTCTGCGCCGCCATCAAGCGCAGCCGGGTGGGCCTGCAGGCGAAAAGGAAGCCATGCTCGTTCATATTTGTGGGCAGCACAGGCGTGGGCAAGACGGAGTTGGTCAAGCAGCTGGCCATGGATCTGTTCTCCGCCCCGGAGAGCCTGATCCGGCTGGACATGAGCGAGTTTATGGAGAAATTTTCCGTCAGCCGTATCATCGGCTCGCCCCCGGGCTATGTGGGCTATGACGAGGCCGGCCAGCTCACCGAGAAGATACGCCGCCGGCCCTATTCCGTGGTGCTGTTTGACGAAATCGAAAAGGCCCATCCGGATGTGATGAATATCCTTCTGCAGATTTTGGACGACGGCCGCATCACTGACGCCCAGGGCCGGACGGTGAACTTTGAGAACACGGTCATCATCATGACCACCAACGCCGGGTCCGACCGGCGCGTGGGCGGGCTTGGGTTTGGCCAGGCTCTGGGGGATATGGGCCGGGAGAAGGCCATGAAGGCCCTCCAGGACTTCCTCCGACCGGAGTTCATCAACCGTGTGGATGAGATCGTCTATTTCCGGACTCTTGATGAGGAGACCTTCCGGGGCATCGCCGACCTGCTTTTGCGGGAGCTCAAGGCTGTGATGACCGAGCGGAAGATCGACTTCGCCTGGGACAGCTCCGTGGTGGACTACCTGGTGGAAAAGAGCTACTCCGTGGCCTACGGCGCCCGGAACCTGCGCCGACAGATACAAAAGGACATCGAAGACGCCATTGCGGCCGAAATCATCGACAAGCACAAGGGCCAGGTCAGCGCCATCTCCGTGGCCGCCGAGGACGGCAGGATCGTGATAGCCGCCGTATAATGTTTCTCCGGTAAAAATCATAAATTCTGCCATTTAATAACACGCCGATAGCCGCCGCGCCCCAGAAGCCTACCTTGCAGGCTTCTGGGGCGCGCTTTTTATGCCGCGGCGTCCAGCATGGTGTCGATGAAGATGCCGTATCCTTTTTGCGGATCGTTTACCAATAC
>CAZVRP010000132.1:0-1607 GCA_964630255.1 uncultured Oscillospiraceae bacterium
AAATTGATATTGTACACACTCTCTTACGGGACCCGTTGCAAAAAGTGGGTCCTATTATTATGTTCTATCCTTTTCCACCCAGATCATCAGGGCGGCGATGTCGGCGGGAGAAACCCCGGAGATACGCCCCGCCTGGCCGAAATTCTCCGGCCGGATGTGGGACAGCTTCTGCCGGGCCTCCGTGCGGATTCCTGGAACTTCATTATAATCGATATCCGTCGGTATACGGCGGCTCTCCAGCTTGGAAAAGGCTGCCACCTCCCGGAGCTGCCTCTGGATATATCCCTCATATTTTATGGATATTTCCACTTCTTCAACAACGGCCTTTGGCAAAGCGGGCCGATCCGTATCCAGATCAGCCAGAGAGGCATAAGTATTTTCCGGCCTTTTTAAAAGCTGGTACAGCTTTCCCTTTTTTAACCGGGCGATCTCGGTCTCTACCTGTGCATATTTTTCCATGACCCGCCGGTACTGCCCATCGCTCACAAGACCGGCCTCATACCCAATGTATGCAAGTCGTTTATCGGCGTTATCCTGCCGATGGAGCAGCCGGTATTCGCTCCGGCTCGTCATCATTCGATAGGGCTCCTCGGTGCCCTTAGTAACGAGATCGTCGATGAGTGCGCCGATATATCCCTGGTCCCGACGGATGACAATTGGGTCCTTTCCCTGTATCTTCCGGGCAGCGTTCACCCCGGCCACCCATCCCTGGACAGCGGCCTCCTCGTAGCCGGAGGAGCCGTTAAACTGGCCCGCGCCGTACAGCCCCTCGACCTTTTTGGTCTCCAGGGTGGCGCTGAGCTCCGTGGGGTCAAGGCAGTCATACTCAATGGCATAGGCGGGGCGGGTGATCTCCGCGTGCTCCAGGCCGGGGATGGTGTGGACCATGGCCACCTGCACGTCCTCCGGCAGGGAACTGGACAGGCCCTGGATATACATCTCCTCGGTGTTCAGGCCCATGGGCTCTATGAACAGCTGATGCCGCTCCTTGTTCGGGAAGGTGACGATCTTCGTCTCAATGCTGGGGCAATACCGGGGGCCCACCCCCTGGATGACCCCGTCATAAAGAGGGCTCCGGGCCAGATTCTCCCGGATGATCCGGTGGGTCTCGGCGTTGGTATAGGTCAACCAGCACACCGCCCGGTTTTCCGGCATGGTCTCCGTAGTGAAGGAGAAGGGCTCGATATCTTCGTCCCCCGGCTGGATCTGCATCTTGGCAAAGTCAACGGTCCGGCCATTGATCCTGGGCGGGGTGCCGGTCTTGAACCGGCGCAGACGCAGTCCCATACTCCGAAGGCAGTCCGTCAGGGGCAGGGCCGCCGCCAGGCCGTCAGGCCCGGAATCGCGCACCGCTTCGCCGGTGATAGTCCGTCCTCCCAGATAGGTGCCAGAGGCCACGATCACCGCTTTCACGCGCCAGAGAGCCCCCTTGTCTGTGGTGAGGTCGGCTACATGGCCGCCCTCCGTCCCGATGGAGATGACCTCTCCCTGCTTTAAGCGGAGGTTTTCCTGCTGTTCCAGGGTCTGCTTCATGACCTCCTGGTAGCGCCGGCGGTCGGCCTGGGCCCGGAGGGAATGGACGGCCGGGCCCTTGCCCCGGTTCAGCA
>CAZVRP010000133.1:0-1529 GCA_964630255.1 uncultured Oscillospiraceae bacterium
ACTCCTGCGGCCTGGCTTGCTCCGCCAACGGCTGGAAGACCCAGTCCGGCAACTATATGGTGGATACCCTGCTGGCCAACGTCTGCAAGCAGAATGTGACCCGCTTCCCCTATGAGATCGGCCGCCTGGCCGAGGACATCGCCGGCGGCATCATGGTCACCTGCCCCTCCGAGGCGGACTTCCGGGACCCCAAGCTGGGGCCCTATGTGGAGAAGTACCTCAAGGGCGTGGACGGCGTGCCTACGGAGAACCGCCTGAAGATCATGCGCCTGATAGAGAACCTCACCCTGGGCACCGCCGCCGTGGGCTACCGGACCGAGTCCATGCACGGCGCCGGCTCCCCCCAGGCCCAGCGGATCATCATCTCCCGTCAGAGCGACTTGGGCAGCAAGAAAAAGCTGGCCAAGGACATCGTAGGCATCGAGGAGTAAAAAATCTATTGCAATTTTCCGATGCTGTGCTAATATATAGCACAGCATCGGCCTTTGAAGGGGGCAAATCGTGAAACTCAATCCTTATTACACGGCCAAAGAGCTGAGGGAGTTCGGCTTCAAGGCTCTGGGCCGCCAGGTGCTCATCAGCCGCACCTGCCGCATCTATACCCCGGACCAGATATCCATCGGCAGCCATGTGCTCATCGACGACTTCACCATCCTCAACGGAGAAATCATCATCGGCGATCATGTGCACATCAGCTCCAACTGCGAGTTCTATGCCGGCGAGGCCAGCATTACCCTGGAGGACTTTGTGGGCGTCTCATCCCGCAACGCCTTTTATGCCACCAGCGATGACTTCTCCGGGGCCAGCCTGAACAACCCCACCGTTCCCCGGCAGTTCCGGAACGAGAAGAACCTGCCCATCATCCTGCACAAGCACGCCCTGACGGGCACCGGCTGCTCCTTCATGCCCGGCGTGGAGGTAGGGGAGGGCTGCTCCTTTGGCTCCATGTGTCTTATCAATAAGTCCACCGAACCCTGGGGCATGTATGTGGGCATCCCGGCCCGGCGTATCAAGGAGCGCGGACAGGGTCTGCTGGAGCTGGAAAAACAGCTCACCGGCGGGAAATGATTATAAAAACATCATCAGGAGGTTTTTGATATGGAAGACTTGATGGAGATCCTGCGGGAACTGCGCCCGGACGTGGATTTTGAGACGGAGACCGCCCTTATCGACGACGGCATCCTGGGCTCGTTCGACATTACCGCCTTGGTTAATGAGATCATGGACGTGTTCGATGTGGAGATATCCATGGCCGATCTGGAGCCGGAGAACTTCAACTCCGCCCAGGCCATATACGAGTATATCCAGTCCCAGAAATAAGCAAAGCGCGCCCCGCCTTTCGGCGGGGCGTTTCTACTGCGGGGGATATAAGGCCGTTTATACACAGCCAGTCTGTTTTTGTTTGACATCTTCTCCGGACTGGTGTAAGCTATCTACGTGCGCCGGCGTGGTGGAATTGGCAGACACCAGGGACTTAAAATCCCTTGTCCACTTCGGACGTGCGGGTTCGAGCCCCGCCGCCGGCACCA
>CAZVRP010000134.1:0-1526 GCA_964630255.1 uncultured Oscillospiraceae bacterium
ACTCGTGGGGGTAGCGGTCCTTATGGAAGGGCTGCAGGCCGCAGTTGTCCATGACCTGATCGATGTAATCGTTGAACTCCGCCTTGGATACGAGTCCGTGTTCCCGGACGGCCTCGCCGATGATCTCGCCCACGGGCATGCGGGGCGACAGACTGGAAAATGGGTCCTGGAAGATGATCTGCATCTTGGTCCGGAGCGCACGCATCTCCTTGGCCGGCAGATCATAGATTTCCTGACCATTGAACAGCACCTGGCCGCCGCTCTTCTCCCCAGACAGGCGCAGGATAGTCCGGCCGGTAGTGGTCTTGCCGCAGCCGGACTCGCCCACCAGGCCCATGGTAGTGCCCCTCCTCATATTGAAGGTGACGCCGTCCACAGCCTTGACGTAGCCCACGGTCTTCGTCACGACGCCGCTCTTGATGGGGAAATATTTCTTCAGGGCGTTGACCATGAGGATGTATTGCCCATCGTAGGTCACAGGGGTATAATCATCCGCGATCGTATGGTCAAAAGCCGGTTTCTTTGACCGCTCCCCGCACTTTCTACTCTTGTTATCCTGGTCTTGCCGGGTGTGCGCATCCGCGTCCGTCATACCTTTGCGCATACTCATTTCGCGCCCCCTCCGTCCTTCACATCGTCATAATACCGGTAGCAGGACACCTTGTGGGTGTCCGATATGCTGATCTCACAAGGATACTCCCCCTGGCACCGCTCCACGCACATCTCACAGCGGTCCTTAAAGTAGCAGTAATCCGGCATGTTGATAGGGTTCGGCACCTTGCCGGGGATAGAGTAAAGCTTATCCACCTGCTTGCCCACCACAGGCTTTGAAGCCATCAGGCCGATGGTATAGGGATGGGCCGGGTGATAGAAGATATCCTCGGCGGTGCCCTTCTCCACGATGCGGCCCGCGTACATGACTACCACATAGTCCGCCATCTCGGCGATAACGCCCAGATCGTGAGTAATGAACATGATGGAGGAATTGATTTTGTCCTTCAGTGCCCGGAGAAGGTCCAGGATCTGGGCCTGGATGGTCACATCCAGCGCCGTAGTCGGCTCGTCGGCGATGATGATCCTGGGCTGGCAGGCCAGGGCCATGGCAATCATAACACGCTGGCGCATACCGCCGGACAGCTCATGGGGAAACATACGGCTGACGCCCTCGGCATTGGCGATGCCAACCATCTCCAGAATCTCGATGATGCGGGCGTCTATTTCTTCCTTGGTTCGGTTTTCCGTATTGTGCAGCTCCAGCACCTCCCGCAGCTGGTCGCTGACGCGGAACACCGGGTTCAGGGCTGTCATAGGCTCCTGGAAGATCATGGACACGAAATTGCCCCGCAGGTCCTGGATTTTTTCATAGGGCATCTTGGCTACGTCATAAGCCTTGTTGCCCAAATTCAGGCGGATGGAACCTTCCACGATCTGGCCCTGCGGCCGCTGCAGCAACTGCATGAGGGACAGGCTTGTGACGGATTTGCCGCAGCCGGACTCCCCCACCACGCCCACGGTCTTGCCGATGG